>NZ_CP127407.1:3754615-4062307 GCF_030291075.1 Stenotrophomonas sp. 57 | reverse complement strand
TTGATCTGTTGCGCGTGGACGCCGATGGCACGCCGTGGTGGTGCGCCAATCTCGCCAGCGGTGGCTTCGGCACGCAGGTTACCGTGGAGACCGATGCTGGGCTTAAGAAGATGCTGGGCGGCCTTGCCTACGTGATCACCGGCATCGCCAAACTGGGGCGGATCGAGTCGATCAACGCGCGCCTGTCGGGGCCGGATTTCGCGTGGGAAGGCGACTTCATCGCCCTCGGCATCGGCAACGGTCGCCAGGCGGGTGGCGGCCAGCAGTTGTGCCCGCAGGCGCTGATCGACGATGGCCTGCTGGATGTAACGGTGCTGCCGGAGCTGGAAGGCGAGGTCACCGCCACCCTTGGCCAGATGTTCAAGGCCGGTACCCAGGCGGCGCTGGAACAGCTGGCCACGCGCGCGCGGCTGCCGTGGCTGCAGATCGAATCGCAGCGCTCGTTGACCCTCAATCTGGATGGTGAGCCGGTGCAGGCCCAGCGGTTCCGCATAGACTGCGTGGCGGGACGGGTGCGCATGCACCTGCCGGCCGGTTGCCCGTTGCTGGCCGGGCAGGGGGGTAGAGTCGACGGTTAGTCGACTGCTTTTCGTTCCGACGGCGTAAAACCCCGCGCTACACGCGCAAGTCGACTGACAGTCGACTCGACCGGTTATCGCGCCGGTCCCCGCCATCAGCCCTGTGCTTTCCCGTGGTTCAGTTTCCCAGGGTTCCCCTCCCGCCGATCCTGCGATACAGTCAAGGGGTGTCCAGCCTGACGACCCCGCATACCCTTTCTTCCGCACGCCGTTGGTGGCGATGGTGGCCCGTTGCCGTCGTCCGCCCCCATAACGCTGTGTCCCGGAAGGAAAGTCGTCTTGAACTCGCATGCTCAGTTTCAGCTGCAGGCCGCTGAAGGCCACACCCATATTCCCGTCGTCCGCGAAGTGCTGTCCGACCTGGACACGCCGCTTTCGGTCTATCTGAAGCTCGCCGACGGCCCCAATACCTACCTGTTTGAATCCGTCGAAGGCGGCGAGCGCTTTGGTCGCTACTCGATCATCGGCCTGCCGGCGCGCCGCGTGTACGCCTTCCACGGCCATACGCTGACCGTGCGCGAGGACGGCCAGGTGGTGGACACCCGCGAGGTGGCCGACCCGTTCGCCGAGGTCGAGGCGCTGCGCAGCGCCCACTCGGTGCCGAAGCTGGACGGCCTGCCGGGCTTCACCGGTGGCCTGGTTGGTTGGTTCGGTTTCGAGTGCATCGGCTACATCGAACCGCGCCTGGCGCCGCCGGCCGGCCGTGATGAGCTGGGCACCCCGGACATCCTGCTGCTGGACTCCAACGAGCTGGCGGTGTTCGACAACCTCAAGGGCCGCCTGTACCTGATCGTGCATGCCGACCCGCGCGTCGAGGGCGCGTTCGAGCAGGCGCAGGCGCGCCTGGATGCACTGACCGCCAAGCTGCGTGCACCGGGGGCCGGTTATCCCGCCCCGCTCAACAGCGATGTGCTGGACGAGTCCGATTTCGTCTCCGGTTTCACCCGCGAAGGCTTCGTCGATGCGGTCCAGCGCAGCAAGGAATACATCCGGGCCGGCGACATCTTCCAGGTGGTGCTGAGCCAGCGCCTGAGCGTGCCGTTCAAGGCGCGCCCGGTGGATGTGTACCGGGCGCTGCGTGCATTGAATCCGTCGCCGTACATGTATTTCCTCGATGTCGGCGACCTGCAGGTGGTCGGTTCGTCGCCGGAAATCCTGGTGCGCCTGCAGGATGGTGAAGTGACCGTGCGCCCGATTGCCGGCACCCGTCCGCGCGGTGCCACCGTCGAGCAGGACCTGGCCCTGGAAGCCGAACTGCTGGCCGATCCGAAGGAACGCGCCGAGCACCTGATGCTGATCGACCTCGGCCGCAACGATGCCGGCCGCGTGTCCAGGGCTGGCACTGTGGAAGTGGGCGAGCAGTTCGTGATCGAGCGCTACAGCCACGTCATGCACATCGTCAGCGAAGTGACCGGGCAGCTGCAGCCGGGCCTGAGCTACGCCGACGTGCTGCGTGCCACCTTCCCGGCTGGCACGGTCAGCGGCGCGCCGAAGATCCGCGCGCTGGAAGTGATCCGCGAACTGGAACCGATCAAGCGCAATGTGTACGCCGGCAGCATCGGCTACATCGGCTGGCATGGCGATGCCGATACCGCGATCGCGATCCGCACTGCGGTCATCAAGGATGGCCGCCTGTACGTGCAGGCCGGCGCCGGCATCGTCTACGACTCGGACCCTGACAAGGAATGGGACGAGACGATGAACAAGGGCCGCGCGCTGTTCCGCGCCGTCGCCCAGGCTGCCAAGGGCCTGTGAGCCTTTCCGTGCCGTGGCCTGCGCCGCGGCACCTCCTGCTGTTCCCATTCAAGACAAGGAGTACCGCATGAAGCTGCTGAGCGCATTGCTGTGGTCGTTACTGCTGGCCACGATGGCCCCGTCTGCGTGGGCACAGGCCAATACCATTCCTTCGCAGCCGCACCTGCTGGTGAAGGGCAGTGCCACCCGCACCGTCATGCCGGACCGCTTCACCGTGAAGGTGGCGCTGGCGTCGGTCGACATGCAGACCAGCGTTGCCCGCCAGCGCGTGCAGGGAAATACCGAGCGGGTACTGCAGCTCTTCGAGAAGCATGGCGCCCTGAAGGACAGCGTGCGTGCGGACAACCTGAGCATCACGCCGTCGACGCGTTACCGCGATGATGAAGAGGTGTTCAACGGAATCGAGGCGAGCCGCAGCCTGACGGCATCGTTTGCCAGTGCCGAAGCACTGAAGGACTTCCTGGGTGATCTGAAGGCCAGCCGCGAAGTGCAGGTGAGCACGGCCGTGCCCACCTATGCCAACGCGGCCCGTCTGCGCGCCGAACTGAAGGCCGAGGCCGCTGCCGAGACCCGCGCATCGGCGAAGGGGCTGGCCGGCGCTTATGGCGCGAAGATCACCGGCCTCTACAGCATCTCCGATGTGGCCCCCAGTTTCGCCTACGGCGTGCAGGCAGGCAGTTGGCCGACTGCAGGCCAGGCCGCAGGCGCAGACGGCTATGCAGACGGCGAGAGTACCGCACTGGATCGGATACAGGTCACTGGCAGCCGCGCGGCGCCGGCGCCGGCGGCTGGCGAACTGCTGGTGGCCGCGCCCATCACCTACACCGAAAACGTATACGCCATTTTCCTGATAAGCGACGGAACCTGACCATGTTGTGGATGATCGACAACTACGACAGCTTCACCTACAACCTCGTGCAGTACCTGCAGACGCTGGGCGCCGAGGTGAAGGTGGTGCGCAACGATGCGATGAGCGTGGACGAGATCGCTGCGCAGAAGCCCGAGCGCATCGTCATCTCGCCCGGCCCGTGCACGCCCAACGAGGCGGGCGTGTCGCTGGAGCTGATCGAGCGCCTGGGCCCGACCACGCCGATCCTCGGCGTGTGCCTGGGCCACCAGGGCATCGGCCAGGTCTACGGCGGCACGGTCATCCGTGCCGGCAACATCATGCACGGCAAGACCTCGCCCATCCGCCACGAAGGCAAGGGCGTGTTTGCCGGCCTGCCGGACCGCTACCAGGCCACCCGCTACCACTCGCTGGTGGTGGACAAGAACAGCCTGCCCGATGTGCTGGAAGTGACCGCCTGGACCGAGAACGACGACGGCTCGATCGAAGAGATCATGGGCCTGCGCCATCGCCAGTTCCCGGTGGAAGGCGTGCAGTTCCACCCCGAATCCATCCTCACCGAACACGGCCACGCCCTGCTGCGCAATTTCCTGCAGCGCCCGGCGGCCTGATCCAAGGAGCATTCCCATGAGCTTCTCCCCCCAGGAAGCCCTGCACCGCACCATCGAACACCGCGAAATCTTCTTCGACGAAATGGTCGACCTGATGCGGCAGATCATGCGCGGCGATGTCTCGCCGATGATGACCGCCGCAATCCTCACCGGGCTGCGCGTGAAGAAGGAGACCGTGGACGAAATCGCCGCGGCGGCCACCGTGATGCGTGAATTCGCCCGGCCAGTGCCGGTGGCCGATACCTCCAACCTGGTGGATATCGTCGGCACCGGTGGCGATGGCTCGCACACCTTCAACATCTCCACCTGTTCGATGTTCGTGGCCGCTGCTGCAGGCGCGCGCGTGGCCAAGCATGGCAACCGCAGCGTGTCGTCCAAGTCCGGCAGCGCCGATGCACTGGAAGCGCTGGGCGCAGTGATCGAACTGCAGCCGGACCAGGTGGCCGCTGCGATCGACCGGACCGGCATCGGCTTCATGTTCGCGCCGATCCATCATCCGTCGATGAAGGTCGTCGCGCCGGTGCGCCGCGAAATGGGCGTGCGCACCATCTTCAACATCCTCGGCCCGCTGACCAATCCAGCAAGCGCGCCCTCGGTGCTGATGGGCGTGTTCCATCCCGACCTGGTGGGTATCCAGGCACGCGTGCTGCGTGAGCTGGGCACCGAGCGTGCGATGGTGGTCTGGGGCCGCGACAACATGGATGAGATCTCGCTGGGCGCCGGCACCCTGGTCGGCGAACTGCGCGACGGCAAGGTGCGCGAGTACGAGATCCACCCGGAAGACTTCGGCATCGCCATGTCGGCCAGCCGCAACCTGCGCGTGGACGGCCCGGAGCAGTCCATCCAGATGCTGCGCGCCGTGCTGGACAACGAGCCCGGCCCGGCGCTGGACATCGTCGCGCTGAATGCTGGCGCCGCGCTGTACGTGGCCGGCGTGGCCAGCGATATCGGTGACGGCCTGGCCCGAGCCCGTGCCGCCATCGCCAACGGCAGCGCCCGCCAGCGCCTGCAGCAGTATGTCGAGACCACCCGCGCGCTGGCTGCCTGAGCGCGCGGTTCAGCCTGACCTCCTTGATGGCCGATAATGGCCGTCCTCACCGCCCCCGCACCGAACCGAAGACGATGAGCGACATCCTGCAGACGATCCTGGCCCGCAAGGCCGAAGAAGTGGCCAAGCGCCGCGCCCAGCGCCCGCTCGAGGCGCTGCAGGCCGCCCTGGCCAGCGCCCCACCGCTACGTGGCTTCGTGCGCGCGCTGCAGGCGGCGGTGGCCAACGGCGACCCGGCGGTGATTGCCGAAGTGAAGAAGGCCAGCCCCTCCAAGGGCGTGATCCGCCCGGACTTCCGCCCGGCTGACATCGCCGTCAGCTACGAATTCGGCGGCGCCAGCTGCCTGTCGGTGCTGACCGACGTCGATTTCTTCCAGGGCGCCGACGCCTACCTGCAGCAGGCCCGCGAAGCCTGCACGCTGCCGGTGCTGCGCAAGGACTTCGTGATCGATGCCTACCAGGTATACGAAGCGCGCGTGCTGGGTGCCGACTGCATCCTGCTGATTGTCGCTGCACTGGACGACACCCAGCTGGCCACCCTGTCCGAACTGGCCCTGTCGCTGGGCATGGACGTGCTGGTGGAAGTGCATGACATCGACGAACTGGAGCGCGCACTGCAGGTGCCGGCGCCGATGATCGGCATCAACAACCGCAACCTGCGCACCTTCGAGGTCTCGCTGCAGACCACGCTGGACATGCAGAACGCCGTGCCGCGCGACCGCCTGCTCGTGACCGAAAGCGGCATCCTCGGCCCGCAGGACGTGGCCCTGATGCGCGATGCCGGCATCCATGCCTTTCTGGTCGGCGAGGCCTTCATGCGCGTGGAAGAGCCGGGCGAGGGCCTGCGTCAGCTATTCTTCGCAGCATGACAACGCACTATCCAACGCCGCGCGGGGATGCGCCGCTGGTGGTCTTCGACTTCGACCACACCCTCTACGACGGCGATTCGGGCACCCACCTGTTCGCCTCGCTGATCAAGCGCAACCCGCTGCGCATGCTGGCCGCCCTGCTGGTGACGCCGATTGCCGGGCCGCTGGTGGCGATGCTGCCGACCCGGCGTACCGGTATTTCGGTCTATGTGTGGATCGGCAGTTTCGGCCTGCACCGTGCGCGCGATTTCAACAAGGTGATTGACGCCTACGTGCTGCGCAACGAGGCGCAGATGCGCGCCAAGCTGCTGCCGCAGGCGCTGGAGGTCTTTGCGGCCCACCGCGCCAAGGGTGACCGCGTGGTGGTTGCCACCGGCGCGCCGCCGGAACTGGCTCGCGCCATCCTGGCCTTCGTGGCCCACCAGGACGTACCGGTGATCGGCACCGAGGTCGGCCCGCGACTGGGTGGCGTCGGCCCGACCCGCCACTGCCACAACGAAGAGAAGATGCGCATGCTGCGCGAGCGCGGCTACGGCGAGATCGACATCGCGTATTCGGACAGCACCGCCGATCTGCCGCTGCTGCTGGCCGCCAAGGCGCCGGTGGTGGTGAACCCGAAGCGCTCCAAGGTGGATTTCTTCCGCAGCGTGCTGCCGGCCGGCACCCGCATCCTCAACTGGGGCTGCGTCGACCGCGGCGGCGACAAGGCCTGACCCGCGCCTGTTGTAGAGCCGAGCCATGCTCGGCTGCTCTTCGTTGCGGGATCCGTGTGTCCGCAGCCGAGCATGGCTCGGCTCTACAGGAGATGCTTCAGCGGTAGAGGTGCCCGTACACCGCATGGCCGATCTGGAACAGGCTGATGCCCAGCACCAGCACACCAACGGCCACCAGCACCCAGCGCTCCTTCACCCGCTTGACCAGGATCGCCGCTACCGGTGCGGCCATCATGCCGCCGATCAGCAGGCCGGCAACGATCTGCAGGTGCTGCACGCCCATCGACAGCAGGAAGGTGGCCGAGATGGTCAGGGTGACGATGAACTCGGCGGCGTTGACCGTACCGATGGTGGTGCGCGCCTGGCCGCCGCGGGCGAGCAGGGTGGACGTGGCCACCGGCCCCCAGCCACCGCCGCCACTGGCGTCCAGCAGGCCGGCGAAGAAGCCCAGCACCGGTACCCGGCGGATCTCGCCCTTGGGCATCCAGCGCCCGGCGGCGCGGGCCAGGATGATGATCGCCAGCACCAGCAGGTACAGGTAGATCAATGGCCGGATGATGTCGCCGGGGATCTGGGTGAGTACGTAGGCGCCCACCGCGCCGCCCACCGCGCCGGGCAGGGCCAGGCGCAGGAACAGGCGTTTATCGACATTCCCGGCGGCGAGGTGCGACACACCCGAGGCGCCGGTGGTGAACACTTCCGCGGTGTGGATGCTGGCGCTGACCTGCGCCGGCGGCAGGCCCATGCTCAGCATCACCGACGATGAGACCAGGCCGAAAGCCATGCCCAGCGCGCCGTCGACCAGTTGCGCGCCGAGGCCGATGAGGATGAACCACCAGAATTCGCTGCTCAGTTCCATGCACCGAGCCTAGCGCGCGAAGGAGTGCGGACCAAGGTCCGCACCCACCGGGTGCTCAACGGTCAACGGGTGCCGTACAGCACCACGGTCTTGCCGCGTGCATGCAGCAGGCCGTCGGTCTGCAGCTTCTTCAGTACGCGGCCAGCCATTTCGCGCGAGCAGCCGACCAAGCGGGCCAGTTCCTGGCGCGACACGCGCAGCTGGCTGCCCTGCGGATGGCTCATCGCTTCCGGTTCCTGGGCCAGGTCGTGCAAGGTGCGCACGATCCGGTCGGTGACGTCCAGGAATGCCAGGCGGCTGGCCTTGCGGCTGGTATCGAGCAGGCGCTTGGAGATCTGCTGGCCCAGCGCGTACAGCAGGCGGGGGGCATCAGCCGACAGCGGGCCGAGGAACAGCTGGTGCAGGCGCTCGTAGCTGATTTCGGCCAGCTCGCAGGCGGTACGGGTCCGCAGGATCACCTCGCGGCGGTCCGATTCGACGAACAGGCCCATTTCGCCAACGAACTCGCCGGCACCGAAGTAGCCCAGCACAAGCTCGCGATCGTCATCTTCCTCGGCCATGATCGAAACCGAGCCGCTGACAACGTAGTACAGGGTTCCCGCCGGGTCACCGGGTCGGAAGACGTCGGTACGGGTGGGATATCGCCGCCGGTGGCTGTGCGCCAGGAAACGATCGATGGTGGCGATATCCAAGGCCAGTGGACTGCTAGCTAGGCGCACGGTTGACACGATAGGAGCGCTCCCTCTGCGCATGAACGGATTCACGGGGTCGATAGCGGAGCTTAACCAGCGCAATTGTTAAGGGCAAACAGTGTGCCAGAACTCTTGCGTCTTCACGTTCCCCCCGGGGGCAGTTTGCCCCATAATTCCCCCTTTCCCTTCTTACACAGGAATCGACCGCCGTGGTCAAGCCGTTGCCTCGCCTGAGGCTGCAGGGTTTCAACAACCTCACCAAGGCGCTGAGCTTCAACATCTATGACGTGTGTTACGCGCGCACCGAAGAGGAGCGTCAGCGTTACATTGAATACATCGATGAAGAGTACAACGCCGACAGGCTGACTCAAATCTTGACCGATGTCGCCGAGATCATCGGCGCCAACATCCTGAACGTGGCCCGCCAGGACTACGACCCGCAGGGTGCCTCGGTGACCATCCTGATCTCCGAAGAGCCGGTGATCGACAAGAAGCTGGCCGGCAAGGAGCTGATCTCCGATGCCGTGGTCGCGCACATGGACAAGAGCCACATCACTGTCCACACCTACCCGGAAACCCATCCGCAGGAAGGTATCGCCACGTTCCGCGCGGATATCGACGTGGCCACCTGTGGCGTGATTTCCCCGCTGAAGGCCCTGAACTACCTGATCGAAAGCCTTGAGTCGGACATCGTGATCATGGACTACCGCGTCCGTGGCTTCACCCGCGATGTGAAGGGCAAGAAGCACTTCATCGACCACAAGATCAACTCGATCCAGAACTTCCTGGCCAAGAACATCAAGTCGCGTTACGAGATGTTCGACGTCAACGTCTACCAGGAAAACATCTTCCACACGAAGATGCACCTGAAGGACTTCGACCTGGACCAGTACCTGTTCGAGGAAAAGGCCAAGAACCTGTCGTTCAAGGAACGCATGAAGATCGAAGCGCTGCTCAAGCGCGAGATCGAAGAGCTGTTCCACGGCCGGAACCTGTCCGAGTAAGCCCCATGCGCGATGCCCGCAGGCATCGCCGCCCAGGCGGGACGACCCGCCCCGTGGAACTGGTGTCGCGCAGGCGATATGGTTCCACGGTGATGTACCGACCCACGGCCCGGTGTGAAAACACCGGGCCGTTTCGTTTTTTTCAAGAAAGGTAAGGAGCCCCCACCCATGCCCTGGATCTACCTGCTGCTGGCCGGCCTGTTCGAGATCGGTTTCGCCCTCGGAATGAAGTACTCCGAAGGCTTCAGCAAACCCCTGCCCACCGCTGCCACGGTGGTGTCCGCGCTGATCAGCCTGTACCTGATGAGCCAGGCGATGAAGAGCATCCCGGTTGGTACGGCCTATGCGATCTGGACCGGTATCGGCGCCATGGGCGTGGCGGTGCTGGGCATCTACCTGTTCAACGACAGCGCATCGCCGGCCCGCCTGGCATGCGTGGGGCTGATCGTGGCCGGCGTGATCGGCCTGAAGCTGGTTTCGCCCAACTGATTGACGGGCGCGATCCATGATGGGGTCAGAGCGCTTTTCCGATGGAAAAGGGATCCGACCCCGTGTCGCGGCTACAACCGGTAGGCGATGGTCTTCATCATCTTGGAGGCCAGCGCCATCGCCCCGGGAATCGGGAATGGCAGGCGGCGTGCGCCGGCCTGCTCGGCGTGGTCCGCGTGGCGGGCCTCGTCTTCCTTCATTACCGCGATGACCGCGCGGCTGCGCAGGTCCCCGGCCGGCAGGTCGACCAGGTGCTCGTCCAGATGGGCCTCCACCTGGCGCTCGGTCTCGACCACGAAGCCCAGGTTCCAGCCGTCGCCGCGCAACCCGGCCAGGGTGCCGATGGTGTAGCTGCCGGCGTACCACAGCGGATTGAACAGGCTCGGACGGCTGTCCAGCTCACCCAGCCGGGTGGCGCACCAGGCCAGGTGGTCGGTTTCTTCCTGCGCCGCTTCCAGCAGGTGTTCACGCGTGGCCGGGTCGCGGGCCACGGCCGCCTGGCCGAAGTACAGGCCCTGCGCGCAGACTTCGCCCACGTGGTTGATCCGCATCAGGCCCGCGGCATGGCGCCGCTCGGCGCTGTCCATGCCGGGTTCGTCGGTGTCCGCCGCCGGGTAGGGGCGGGCCGCCGGCGGATTGCCGAACACCGTGTCCAGGGCGCGCTGCGCCTCGGTCAGCAGGTGGTCCAGTGGGGTGGTCTGGCGGAGCACGGGCATGGCAGTAAGCGGTGGGGCGGAAGACCCCTCGATTCTCGCCCGGCCCCGCGCCCCTGCCAACCCGGCACTGGGGCAGGGTTGCGTGCGCCCTGCAAGGTGAGTACAATCCCGCCTCTTACGCTTCACCTTTTCACAACGCGTGGCAGAGTTCCGGCGAGCCTTTCGCCGCAATGAGCCCGACCTAACCTAGAGTTCTTCATGAGCACTTTCACTGCCAAGAACGAGACCGTCCAGCGCGACTGGTACCTCGTCGACGCCGAGGGCAAGACCCTGGGCCGTCTCGCCACCGAGCTGGCCCGCCGTCTGCGTGGCAAGCACAAGCCGGTCTACACCCCGCACGTTGATACCGGCGACTACCTGGTCGTCATCAATGCAGAAAAGATTGCCGTCACCGGCAAGAAGCTGCAGGACAAGATGTATCACCGTTTCACCGGCTACATCGGCAACCTGAAGACCGAGTCCCTGGCCCAGGCGCTGGAGCGCCACCCGGAGCGCGTGATCGAGATCGCCGTGAAGGGCATGCTGCCGAAGGGCCCGCTGGGTCGCCAGATGTACCGCAAGCTCAAGGTCTACGCCGGCACTGAGCATCCGCACGCCGCACAGCAGCCGCAGGTTCTGGATATCTAATCATGGCTATCACTCAAAACTACGGCACTGGCCGCCGCAAGTCCTCCACCGCTCGCGTGTTCCTGCGCAAGGGTTCGGGCAACATCACCGTCAATGGCCGTCCGCTGGACGAGTTCTTCGGTCGTGAGACCGCGCGCATGATCGTGCGCCAGCCGCTCGAGCTGACCAAGAACACCGAAAGCTTCGACATCCTGGTCACCGCCGCTGGCGGCGGCACCACCGGCCAGGCCGGTGCGATCCGCCTGGGCATCGCTCGTGCTCTGGTCGAGTACGACGAAACCCTGAAGTCCGAGCTGCGCAAGGCCGGCTTCATGACCCGTGACGCCCGTGAAGTCGAGCGTAAGAAGGTCGGTCTTCACAAGGCCCGCCGCGCCACCCAGTTCTCCAAGCGCTGATTTACCGCGCCTGGTTGGGCTCCTTCGGGAGCCCGCTGGATGGAAACGCAAAAGCCCGGCTTCGGCCGGGCTTTTGTCGTTCTGGGGGTGTGCATTGGAGAGAGTGAGGTCAGGGCCTTTCCCTGCGGAAAAGATCCGACCCTGTGTCTCTGTAGAGCGAGCCGATGCTCGCCTGCTCCTGGTCGGTGGTATGCGTGACCTAAACTAAACGCAAAAGGCCAGATCTTTCGATCTGGCCTTTTGCGTTTAATTTGGCTGCCCCGGATGGATTCGAACCACCGAATGCCTGAGTCAGAGTCAGGTGCCTTACCGCTTGGCGACGGGGCAAAACGTGCAGCTATTTTCTCACTTTTCACACTGAAAAACAACTTGATTTTCTGTGTGGTGGCTATGGGTGGATTTGGCAGATAGCCACCACACACAGCCTAAACCTAGCAATTTTGCTGGCTTACGAAGTGCTTCAGAAGGGAAGCTGTAGCACCTGATGTAGCAAATTATACGGATGTGAGGCCGAAAGGTCTAGCGAAAATTTCCGTGAAGACATCTTAGATAGCGACTGTTTGGCCTCACCCCCCCGGGGGGGGCTTACCTCTCAAGACTGTGTTCTCTGCTGCGGTACTCACGAACCGCGTGTTCGCGTAGCACCTGCATGATGTGGCAGCCGTTCTCTCCGGCATCTCGCTGTAGGTGCAAGTCAATGCCTCTCTCTGCACCCCAACCATCACCCCGCCCCCTATAGGGACCTCGTGCGTGGCTGACGCACAAGGGGCAAGCTACGCGGTCATCATCGCCGGGGAACCTTGGCGGCAGCAGTTCCGCCTCTTGTTTGACCAGCCTACGTAGGTCGTAGAGGAATTGATTCAGTTCATCTTGCGAGTTCAGGTTGTCTAGGCCGAGGTAATGAGAACATGCTTCAAAGGGCAGGACGTCAATGGCCGCCCGTACGGTCTGCTGATAGTGCCGCTTCAGCCAGGCTACCTCTTGGCGAAGCTGAGCTACTTCCCGGCGTAGCTCGGCCCCGTTCGAGTAGGGGCGTCTGGACGTGATTTGCTGTTCCACGGAGTTCTTGTCTGACGATGATGAATGATGGTACAAAATAGCCTAACGTTGGTTAGGGGATTTTGTACCGTGCGCGTCGTAGTCTACATGCGAGTCTCCACCGCCCGTCAAGGGCGCAGCGGGCTCGGCCTGGAAGCTCAGCAGGCCACCATTGCCGACTTTGTCCGGCAGCGGGGAGCCGAGGTCATCCAAGCCTTCACCGAGGTGGAGAGTGGCAAGAGGGCGGATCGCCCGGAGCTAGCCCGTGCGTTGCACTTGGCGAAGGTGACCGGCGCAACGCTGCTGATTGCCAAGCTGGACCGATTGTCCCGGAACGCGGCCTTCCTGCTCACGCTGCGGGACAGCGGAGTTCGATTCATCGCGGCGGACATGCCCGACGCCAACGAGCTGACCGTCGGCATCATGGCCTTGGTCGCCCAGCAGGAACGCGAGGCGATTTCCAAGCGCACCAAGGAAGCCCTGCAGGCCGCAAAGGCGCGCGGCAGGAAGCTGGGGAATCCCAACGGGGCGGTTGCCCTGCAGCGTGCCCAGAGGGGCAATGGCGACGCCGTGGCGGCCCTCCGCGGCAAGGCGGATCACCATGCAAACCAGCTGCGCCCGGTGGTGGACGCGCTGGCAGCAGAGGGGGTTTCCTCGCTGGGAGGCATAGCAAAAGCCCTGAACGAGAGAGGCATGCTCACGCCACGTGGTGGCACGTGGCACAAGTCATCGGTCCGCAACCTGCTGGACCGCCTCTCCGTCCAGTAACTCAGTCAACCATGGGCTGCCAGGATGTCCTGGATCTGGTGGGGCTCGAAGGCCACGTCCCACGCCCAGGTGCCAAAGCCCCCCTTCTGGTTCACGCCCTTTACCCATGCGTCCAGTGCCGAGCGCTTGGCGCGGTTCTGGTCGTCGTCGACGCCCTTGATCTCCAACACCAGTGTCTTGCCGTTAGCGAGGCGGACCAGGAAGTCGGGGATATAGCGGCGCTTGGCCCCGTTCCACATGTAGTAGACCTGGAAGCCCAAGTGGTCGTTCTTTGCGTAGGCCTGCACCAACGGGCTGCTTTCCAGCAGGTTGGCTGCATGGGCTTCCCAAGCGCCGTCAGCCACCACGTGGCTGATTTGCGACTTCTGCGCTGGCTGGCATGTCTTGGTGGTGTACCAGGTGCGCATGTATCGCGTTGAACCGACCGGGAACTCCTCGTCGAACACCGGCTCGATGCGCTCTTGGTTCTGCTGCAACAGGTATCGCAGCAGGTGCTGGACCACCGCGTTGATGTTCAGGGATACCAGGATGCGCTTGCGCAGCGGCTCCTGGTGGAACAGCGAGGGCACCACCAGCTTGTCGGATGCGAGGAACTCATCGATCAGGTGGATCAACTGGAACGCCAGGTACTCCGGCGTGCCGGTGTATTGGTCCTGCATCTGCCCATACGCTTGGCGCGCGGCCTGGAACACCAGCCGTTGCAGGCGGAACTCGTCGGGCAGCAACTCCAGGTCGATGGCCTGTATCTGGTCCCACGCATTGGCGCCACCCAGTGCCGGTGCCATCTCTGCCGCCAGCGGCGTGGCTGCAGGGTCTAGGCGCAAAGGCTCCATCGCCTGCCAGTCGAGAGTCAGGCCCGGCCGCACGATGGCATCCACGCGCACCACGTTTGGCCACCGGATCTCCAGGCTGTTCCGTTCCGGCAGGGATTCGATCTGGGTGCTCTGCTTGGGCGGCGGCGGCGCCTCTCCCTCGCCACTCAGGTCCTGGAATACCGACAGCGGCACGCCGAAGACGTTGACGAACTCCGGGACGAACAACTGCCGCTCGACACCGTCGGGACAGACCACAGGCTCCGTGTCGTAGCCGACGCGACGCAGCCCGCGGCCGATTACCTGCTCACACAGCAGCTGGCTGGTGAAGGCGCGCAGGCCCATGATGTGGGTGATGTTCTTGGCGTCCCAGCCCTCGGAGAGCATCGCAACGGAAATGACGTTCTGCAGGTCCTGGCCGGCTGTCCCACGCTTGCCGACGTTGTCGACGATCTCGCGCAGCAGTTCTTCCTTCCGCAGTTGCAGCAGCTCGCTCTTTCGGTCGGATGGGATGGCAGCGGCCTCGACAATCGCCCGCAGCCGCTCCTCGTAGTCCTTGTCGGCGCCCGCCTTCTCGCCGATCTCGGCTTTCTCCAACACGCGGGAGTCAACCCGGAGCGTGCGGTTGGCGTCGCGCATCTCAGGCCAATGCACGTCACCCTCGGTGAAGAATCGCTCCACGCGCGCAGCGGTGGAGGTCACGTTGCATACCGTCAGCATCACCGGAGGCGAGGTGTGGCCGGCTTCTGCCCATGCCTCGGCAGTCCTGCGCCAATCTGCGCCGAGCAGGGTGTAGGCCTGCTGCACCAGTGGCGGCAGCGGTTCATGGGCCTGTGCCCCGCGGCGGCCAAGGTCTTCCTGGACAGCCGGGTCGCGGTACAGGTGATAGAGTTTGGGTTTGAGTGTCTGCGTATCCGGCACTACGCCGTCGCGCACGACCACCCGCGGGGTCTTGACCAGGCCCGCCTCGATGGCATCGTTCAAGCCGAAGTCGGAGATGATCCACTCGAACAGGCCGCCTTCTGTGTTGCTGCGCCCGGTCGGGGCGAACGGGGTGGCGGACAGGTCGAAGCAACACTGTATGCGCAGTTCCTTGTGTATGCGGTCCAGGCCTTCAATCCAGCGGGTAGCCTCTTCCTGGTCCAGGCCCATTTCCTCAGCCCGGCGCTTCACGTCGCGGCTGCGCTTGTCATCGGGGGACTGCCGATAAGCGTGGTGGGCTTCGTCGTTGATTACAACGATGTCCTTATGCTGCGCCAGCTTCCCGAGCACTCGGCGGACGAATGCCTTGTCACTCTCCGGTCCCTTCCTGACCACCGACCGATCCTGCTGCTTTAGCGGCATCAGCGTGTGCCAGTTTTCTACCAGCACCTCGGCCTGATTCAACTTGCTGCGCATTGCCTCATTCGGGCACAGGCCGAACAGGTCGTAGTAGTTGTCCGGGTGCCCCGGATAGAGCACCTGCAGGCGCTCGCGCACCGTCAGGCCGGGGGCAACCAGGAAGATGGCGCGGGAGAAATCCTTGTTGCGCTTCGGGTAAGCCAGTGCGTTCAACACCTGCCAAGTGATGAGCATAGCCATCACCGTCGTCTTGCCGGTGCCCGTTGCCATCTTGTTGCAGAGCCGCTGCCATGGTCCGCCATCGCCCGGCACGTAGATGCCTTGCTTGAAATCGGCCGGCGCTTCGATCCACCAGATCAGTGTCTCGATGGCTTCCAGCTGGCAAAAGTAGAACGGATGCTGGCGAGCGCTGGCGTTGTGCCAGTGTTCAAGCAGGCTGCGGGTAACGGTGGTTACGCCCGGGTAGGCCGAGGCACGCCATTCGCCGACGCGTTCACGGATGCGCTCCACCAGGTCGAGGCGCTCGGTGCGGCGTGTGTTATGGCGGGTGTCGAAGATCTCGTAGCCAGCTGGACGGCGTCCCTCGGTCAGCTTCAGGCCACCTTGGTGGTCTATCCAGTGCCAGCGAGGCGCCTCAAAAGGCGTGTTGATGATCAGGGATTTGGGAGTCGTCATGCCGTGCTCAACTCAGCGCCATGACTTTCAGCGACTCGATACCGCGGTCGTCGACGATCTTCACCGCAATCTTGCGGTTGTCCCCGGCCTCGAACGGCAAGCTGACGGTGCCATGCAGCTTATCCAGCTTGCTCTCGTCCAGCTCGGCCTTGATGTCCTTCTTGAGCTTGTGCCAGCCGTCCTTCTTGCCGGCCATGGGGAAGAACACCTGGCGCGGGAACAGGCTGCGCTCGTCGTAATCGGTGTCCAGGCTCCAGGCGGCGATGTTCTTCTTGCCGCCGGACTTCAGTTCGCCGCTGGCGGTGTCGAAGTAGTCGAAGCCGTGTACCTCGACCACATACTTGCCGTCCTTGGTGGTGCGGACTTCCACGTCCGGCTGACCCATCAGCCAGAAGCTCTGGTTGTGGCGGGCGTTCTTCTTCAGGTCTTCGGTGAGCAGGTCAGTGTTCATCTGCGCCTTGAGGGCGGTGATGCCCTTGGTGGCGTCAATGTCCTTGGCGGCTTCCGGATCGAAGGCGAAGGCGCAGAACACGATCATCTTCGGCCGCGGGAACAGATCGCCGGCCTCGCGCATGGCCAACTCCACCGTGCGCTGCTCCAGTGCGGCGTGCTCCGGGCCGAAGCACACCACCACGCGCTCTCCGGTGTCCAGATGGCCGGTGCAGTGCAGGTGCGGGGTGTCGGGCAGGCTCTCCAGCTCGGCGAAGCGAAGCATCTGCCCGCCCTTGCCTCGGATGCCGGCCTTCAACAACTCGTCGCGCCAGCGGTGCTGACGGGCGGATTCGCCGCTGCGGGCGATGCTGGCGTCGGCCTCGGCCGTGGGCTGCGCCTCGTCCAGCACCATCACGCTGGGGAACGGCACCGCCTCCACAGTGAACGGGCCGGTGATGCGCAGCTTGTCCTTGGCCACCTGCGGCTGGTCGTACAGCACTTCCTGGTCGGCGTGGGCGGCGATGGAGTCGTCCATCTTCTTCTGCATCGCCTGGCGCGCGGCGTGGAATGCGTCGAACGCGGTGCGGGCAGCGGCGGGGCAGTCTGCCGGGAAGTCGAACGGCACCTCCCATTCCAGCAGGGCGTTGGCAGGCACCTGCTCGCCAGTGGGCAGCGTGTGGATACCCTTGGCGTCGAAGGCGATGTCTTCGCCCTTGCGTCCGCCTTCGGTGACCTTGAACGGGATTCGGGTGCCGGCCAGTGCAGCGTTGAGCTGGCCCAACGCCTGCTCGATGGCCGGGTGCATGCGCTCCCAGAGGTCGTCGATCTCAGGGTTGTTGGCGATGGATTTCAGGGTGACGTGCGGGACGGTCTTGTAGATGAAGCCGGCCTTCAGGCCCTCGTGCGGGTACTTGAGGTCGTAGTAGTCATAACTGGCGGTCATCAGCCGCTGCTTGGCCAGGGTGACCGCCACCCGCGAGGTGTCGCAGGTGATCCATCGGCGGCCCCATTTCTCCGCGACGAAAGCGGTGGTGCCAGAGCCGCACGTGGGATCTAGAACAAGGTCGCTGGGGTCGGTCGTCATCAGCATGCAGCGTTGCACGATGACTTCATTGGTTTGTACTACATACACAGGGTTGGCTGCTCCACCGAATCCAGACCACAAATTCGAGTACGAAGTGTAGGGAAATTCCTGAAATCTAGAAGCAAGGCGAATGGCGCCGTCAGAAACGACCGCGCGAAGCGACTTTAGGACACGCTGTATGCCCTCTGGCGTAGTTCCCCACCAACGATTACCTGAATCGAAGATCTTGCCGTTTGCTTCAACGTCAAACTTGGAACCAGGTCCAGGCTTAGTCAGCAGCACCGACATGCAGTTCGTAGTCCCGGGATCAACCTCACCCCCGGTCAGCTTCCGATTCTCACTAACAGTCCTGTAGTAGCCGCCCGGCAACCCAAGCAACGTGTACCCATCCGCAGCGGGATCGCTCTTTTCCGAGTACAGCGGGTTGTACTTAACGCGCGTCGCGTCCTTTGCATACCAGACGATGTAATCAAGAATCGCGCCGATCCGGTTCGAGGCCTGCAGTCCGCCGGCTGCTTTCGTGAAAGAAATGATGGACAGAAAGTTTTCAGCGCCGAAGACTTCATCCATCAGTTCGCGAACATGATGCAGATTCTCATCCGAGATCTGTACAAACACGCTGCCCGATTCATGCAGCAACTCTTTCGACATCAGCAGGCGGTCGCGTAGGTAGGTTAGGTAGGAGTGGATGTTCAGCTCCCACGTATCCCGGAACGCCTTGATCATTTCCGGTTCCTGGGTCAGGTCGTTGTCGCTCCGGTCCTTCACGTCTCGCTTGTTGACGAACGGCTGGAAGTTGCTGCCGTACTTGATCCCGTAAGGCGGGTCGATGTAGATCATCTGCACCTGCCCAGCCATGCCCTCCTTCTGCAGCAGGCTGTTCATCACTAGCAGGCTGTCGCCAGCCACCAGACGGTTGCTCCAGCCGCGATCGTGCTTATAGAAGTCCACCGCCTCGCGCAGCGGCAGCGGCTCCTCGAACCAAGCGCGGAACATGTCGCCAGTGGCGGTCTTACCCGCATCGGTCTTCATGCGCTTCTGGATGACGGCCAGGATGCTGGCCGGGTCGATGCGCTCGTGGACGTGCAGGCTGACGGTGTCCACCTCGAAGCTGGTGCGCTCGGCCTTGCCGGTCCAGTTGAGGTAGGGCGCGGCCTGGCGCTTGAGCTGTTCCAGCGCGGCGCGCATGGTGGCCTCGTCGCCGCTGGCCAGGGCGTCGTCGATCAGGGTTTCAATCTGTGCGCGGCCAACATCGAACTGCAAGGCAGGGTCAATGTGCGGGTCGTAGGCCCATTGCGTCCTGGGCTGCTCAGGATCGTTGTCCGGGGTGACCACGCCAACGTCGGGATTGTTGCGGCGCTTCTGGTCGTGCCGGTAGGCGATGACCTGGTTGTCTTCGTCGGTACGCTTGGCCTTGACCTCGGCCTTTGCACGCTTGGCCTGGGCCAGCGTCAGTCCTGGCTGCATCGGCTTCGGAGCATCTGCACCAGCGGGCTTCTCCTGCACCTGCAAGGTCAGCGGCGCCGCGTGGTCCACTAGCTTCCGCACCGAGCCGCCACGGCCTTGGCCTTTGGCTAGCAGCCCCTCGGCCACCAAGGCATCCCGTGCGGCCGAGTAGTCGTCTTCAGGCACCTCGGCGCCGAGCATGGCAGCAATCTGGGTACGCAGCTTCAGGTTTCCCAGGGTGGTCCCGTCCTCCGGCAGCAACTCCAAAAGGGCATTACGAATATCGGCAGCAGCTGCCTTGTCCATGGTTGTGGATTCCTATGATAGCCCCGATAGAATACGACGGCAGCCACACGATTGGCCCGGCGCGCCTCCGGGGCGGGGCAGCGTGTGTCCTCTCGTTCCTTTTGTTTTTTGTTCGTGCGTATGAGGGTGGTCGATCTTTGCGTGGATGTGGCTGCTGGGGCGGTCTCGCCCGAAAGCCGCGCCGAGAAGCCCAGGCTTTTTGACCCGGCCAAGAAAGAATGCCGCAACGTCCAAGAGCAAGCAGCTCGTTGCCGAAGTGCTTGAGCGAGTAGAAAAGGCGGAGAGGCGGCAGCGCCGGCGTCGAAAAGCCGATCAGGAGCGCCATGAGTCAGCCGCTGAGGCGCTTGTCTGCGACCTGGCCCACCGGGCATTGGGTGATCCCGATGCCTGGCTCACGGTCGAGATGAGCAAGGGTGCCTTGTCCGGCCAAGCACGCCGTGCCCCCTTCCTCACGGAGGCCTTCCCGAACCTCGTGAAATTGCTATGCCACCCGGAAGTGGCCGCGGCCGAGCTGCAGCCCGGCTACTACGCATCCTGGTTCGGTGGAGAACGCACGATGATCCGGGCCAGTCCTTGGCTGGCCGCCAGGATCGACGACCTCGAAATCCACTACGAGGACATCGGGCGCAACCAGGCGCTCCTGGGTGATCCGCTTGTGCTCCGCGGCGACAAGGTGAGGGGTGTGGCGGAGACCCTGCCGTTGCCTGACACGCAGGAGGTTTGTGCTCTCCGTGCTCAGATGCAGCAGATCAACCTGTGGCTCGCCCAGGCTGACATCTCGTATGTCGGGGCGGAGGAGGTGGACCTGGGCCAGCGGTATCTCAGGCGCATCTTCAACAACGGCTCATTGCAGGAAGGAGGGCGTCTCTACCACGGCTTCTGGCAGAACATGTCCAAGAAAGACCGGGCGGACTACTTGCGCATCGAAGGCGCGCCCGTGGTCAGCCTGGATTTTGCCCAGATGTCTGTTAGGACGGCCTATGCCCTTGTGCGCATTGAGCCTCCCGATGGAGACCTTTACGAGCTACCGGGGGTGAGCGGCGACCGCGAGGGCGTGAAGCTGGTTTTCAACGCCCTACTGGCTAGCACCAAGATGCTGTCGCGCATGCCGCAGGGGGCCAGGCCGCACTTTGCCAAGCACGAGACGGTGCATTCGGTTGTGGCGGGAATCAGTCGGCGGCACCCAGCCTTGGTGCCCTTCTTCCAAAAGGGGCAGGCCCATGCATTGATGAACCTCGAAAGCCAGATCATCGTCGAGGCGCTGCTCCGGCTCAAAGACCGCGGTGTGGTGGCACTACCGGTCCATGACTGCATCCTCGTCGCTGACCACCGGATGGAGGTGGCCAAGCGGGCGCTTGAAGAGGCTTCTAAGGATGTACTGGGTCAACAACTCAGGGTGGAGGTGGAGGGATCTCCACCGTCGGGGCTCCATCGTTCCTCTATAGGGAATCCTCAGTCCTCCCCATTAGTGGGGGGCATAAGCGTATGAGCACCGTTCGCCAGAAACGCCGGGAAGGCATCTACCGGCGCATGAGAGAAGCCAATCCAGCCTTTGCAACCTGCGTAGTGCTGGATTGCGGCCATCCCACCATGGCGCAGCAAGGCAGCGGGTTGAGCAAGGCTTACTGCCGCCGCCATGTCGAGCATTTCCGCCGCCACGGCAGCTATTCAAAACCCAGCTACACCGCTGCGGAGCTGCGGCCGTACCGTGTTGCTGCCCTGCATTGGCTAGAGGAACAACGGGATCTTCCGGCTGTCAGGGAGGCTAGGGAGGCGTTGGTAACTCTTTATATGCGCGGCGGTGCACCAGAGGAGGCCTTCCGGTTGGTCGGGAAGCCGCCGGCGGAGCGGGCGAGCAAGATCTGGGCGCGCCTGCGAGAGCGCCAGGTAGACCCCAGCGCCCTTCTGTCCATCTGGATTGCTGTACAGCTGCGCTACCAGGATGACGCGCAGCCGGACCGCAAGGCCCGCTACCGACTGGTGCAGGCCGCCAAATGGCTACACCGGCTGGCTGGTGGTACGCACAAACAGTGGGAACAGCACGACAATGCCGGCCGGCGGAAGGTGGTCCAGTTGCACAAGTACCCGGCCAGCAGAGGGCGGGTGCTGTGGCACCTGGGGGCGGGTCTGGCGCGGGCAGCGAGGCCGCTGCAGGCGCACTTGGAAGCAGTACGCCTGCACGTTGCAGCTTGTTAGACCGGCAGGTGGACCTTGGCCAAAGCCTCGTGCAGTGTGCTCAGCTTGGTGTGCTTGCCATAGCGGCCAGTGGAAATGTTGCTGTTCTCGTGCCCCAGGATTTCCGCGATCTGGTACTCCGGCGTTCCCAGGTCCTTTAGCTTGGTGGCCATGGTTTCCCGGAAGCTCTGCACCTGCTTCTTCTTGTCCTCCACACCGGCCTTTCGCAGCCAGCGGCTGAGTTGCTTGGACAGGAGGTCCACCGGGCTGCGCTTGGGGTCATCGGTGTACCGGATGCGGCGGGGGAACAGGAAGCCTTCGGCGGAGCTGCTGACAAAATCCAATAGCCCCAGCTCGATGAGCCTTGGATGCACAGGGATCAGGCGCAGGCTGTTCTCGGTTTTGACTCGCTTCTCCGGGTGGTCGGAATTGATGTCGAACACCCATAATCCGTCCACTTGGCGGACGTCACGCTTTTCCAGTCTGGCTGCCTCGCCCATGCGGCAGCCGGTATAGGCCATGATGCGAGATATCCACAGCTCGTAAGACTCCTTGGCGTGCTGCTTGGTGTATCTGATAAACTTCGCCACGTCGTCGTCGTCGAGTGCCTTGCGTGCATCCTGAGCGCGTCCCTCGTTGACATCACGCAAAATCGTGGCTGGATTCTGGGTCAGATGGTCGTGCTCTGTGGCCCAGATGAATAGCGAACGGACGTATTGATAGTTCTTGTTGATGCTGCGAGGTTGCAGGCGCGGCAGCTCGGGCTGCGATGCTGCCGCTTCGAGGATCTGCCGAGGGGTGAGGCCAGGGAAGATCTTGGTCATGTTCTTGGGCAGCTGAAGCATCTGCGTACCCAAGGTGCGAATTTCGGCCTTGGTAACTTGGTGAATGGGGCGGTCCCCAAGCAAATCCACGATCAGCTCGAAAATCTTGCGGCTCTGCTCGGCGGTGCGTTCCGACCACTTCTTCAGGCCAATATGTTCCTCGCAATAGAGTTGAACCACCTGCGAGAGCAGGGGTGAGTTTTGCGTCCGATCCTTGGCCCCGCCAGTGGTGGCAAGGATTTCCTGGGGAAGCTCCAAGGGTTCACCTTCAAGTGCCTTTAGCTCGGCCACGGTGGCCTTAAGGTCCGCTTCCAAGAGGCGCCTTGCGAGTCTGCGCTGTGTATCCCTGGTTGCATTGGGGGCCAGCTGGGCGGCTTCCGGCAAGCGCTCGTCCACCTGCCCAAAGGCCAGTGCCGCCGAGATGCGGTGGGCTTCGTCATTCAGGTAGAAGGATGTGCCGTCTTTCTGGTCTTCATCGAGAGGCTGGGAAAGCCTTGCCTCGATCTCATCAAACTTCGTTGCCAGGTACTGGCGGTAGATGGTGTCAATTTCTTCGCGGGTCATCGACTGAATGTTCCGGTCGATCTGGTGCAGGAAGACGCCCATTTGGGCTTCCCACAACATCAAGCGCCTGCGAGCCTCTCGGAGGTCGCCGGTTCGCAGGCTTCGGTTGAGTTCTGTGCGTCCCCAGACGGCCCGGATACGGGAGGGGACGACGATACGCGAAGTATAAATCTGACCGCGTCGCTGTAGCACTTTGTGGGCACTCGCTGTAGCAGTAGGGCTAAAGAGAGCGAAAGTGCTAGATTCTCCCGAGGCATCAATGACTTGCGATGCATTGGTGGCTATGGGTGGACTCGAACCACCGACCCCAGCATTATGAGTGCTGTGCTCTAACCGGCTGAGCTACATAGCCTTGGTGAGCCCGCTATTCTGCGGATGTGTATCGCCCCTGTCAACACTTTTGTATCGCGCTTGTGGGCCGACAGAGGGCATGGGATAGTCCCGACCAGTAGATTTTCTTAGGAGTCCGCATCGTGATCGATCCGGACGGCTATCGACCGAACGTCGGCATCGTGCTGATGCGGCAGGACGGCCAGGTGTTCTGGGCACGACGCGTGCGCCGGGATGGTTGGCAGTTCCCGCAGGGAGGCATGAACACCGACGAGACGCCTGTCGAGGCCATGTATCGTGAACTGCAGGAAGAGACCGGCCTGCTGCCTGAGCATGTGGAAGTGCTCGGGGCAACGCCCGGCTGGCTGCGCTACAAGCTGCCGGCGCGGGCCATCCGCCGCAACGAGCGGCAGGTCTGCATCGGCCAGAAGCAGGTCTGGTTCCTGCTGCGCCTGACCGGCGACGAATCCCACGTGAAGCTGGACCACACCGACTCTCCCGAGTTCGACCACTGGCGCTGGGTGGACTTCTGGTACCCGGTGGAGCACGTGGTGATGTTCAAGCGCGGCGTCTACGCGCGTGCCTTGCGACATCTGGCGCCGCTGGCGCGCGGGGTGGCCGGGCAGGGGGTGACCGCCATGCCCAAGAGTGCCGCCGAGGCCTGGATGCCGGGCCACACCGCCGGCCATGACCGCCCGCGCAAGCGCCCGCGCACCCGCGGCTACTGGCCGAAGAAGGCGACGGGCGACGGCCCGGCGAGCTGACCGGCTGAACGGTATCGAGAATGGTTCAGGTCTATGATTGACAACCATTCTCGTTTCCATTGGAATACCCAACAGGCCGCTTCTGGCCTGTCATCCCGGTTCCCGCCTGTGTACGTCTGCATCTGCAACGGAGTCACCGACCACCAGATCCGCGAAGCCGCCAGACATGGCGTCAGCACGGTGGCCGAACTGACCATGCGTACCGGCTGTGGCGCCACCTGCGGTTCCTGCCTGGAAATGGCCGGCGATCTGCTGGCCAAGGCACGTGCCACCCACGATCTGCCCCTGCCGGTACTCGGCCTGGCCCAGGTCGCCTGATCTTTTTCGCGGCGCGTTGACGCCGCTTCCTCGTCCTTCACTGCTGGCCGCACTGGCCAATGCGCACGATTCGCGTTCCTTCACGGCTGCACGCAAGGCGCTAAAGTGCCTGCGTTTTCAGCGTGCAGGAGCATCCCCATGAAGGGCGACACCAAGGTCATCGAATTTCTCAACAAGGTCCTCTACAACGAGCTGACCGCGATCAACCAGTACTTCCTGCACGCCAAGATGCTGAAGAACTGGGGCATCAAGGAACTGGCCGAACACGAGTACAAGGAATCGATAGACGAGATGAAGCATGCCGACATGCTCGCCGACCGCATCCTGTTCCTCGAAGGCCTGCCGAATTTCCAGGCGCTGGGCAAGCTGCGCATCGGTGAAAACCCGACCGAGATCCTGCAGTGCGACCTGTCGCTGGAACGGGATGGCGTGGTCACCCTGCGCGAGGCCGTGGCCTATTCCGATTCGGTCGGTGACTACGTCAGCCGCCAGCTGTTCGTGAAGATCCTCGATTCGGAAGAAGAGCACATCGACTGGCTGGAAACCCAGCTGGACCTGATCGAGCGCATCGGCGAACCGAAGTACCTGCTGAGCAAGCTGGAAGAGTAATTCAGTCCACCTGGCCGGCGCGATGCTGTGCCAGGTAGCCCGTCAGCGCCACGCGCGCGCGGGCGAATTCGGCCACCAGCAGCGCCACCGCCACTGCGGGGCGCGGCAGGTGGCCGCTGCGGGCTTCGAGTTCGATGCGCCGCGCCACCGCCGACAACGACAACGCCCCCACGTTCGCGCTGGAAGATTTCAGGCTGTGTGCGACCGACTGCAGGCGCTCAGCGTCGCCAGCCTGTGCTGCCTGCTGCAGCTGCTGCACCAGCGCCGGCGCGTCGTCCAGGAACACCGTGATGATCTGGATGACGGCCTCGCCGATCACCGCATGCAGTTCGTCCAGCACGTCGCGGTCCAGCACCGGTTGCGGTGGTAGCGCCACCTGCTTCTCCGGGGTCTGTAGCGCCGAGCCATGCTCGGCGGATGGAGTGTGACTGTAGTTGGCTGTCAGCCGAGCATGGCTCGGCTCTAGAGTCGGCTCTAGAGACGGTTGCCCGGGTGATGCAGCTTTCCCGTCCCCCCAGCGCTGCAGCAGCGCATGCAGGGTGGCACGTGCGATCGGCTTGGACAGGTAGTCGTCCATGCCGGCCTGCAGGCAGCGCTCGCGGTCACCGGCCATGGCATTGGCGGTCATCGCGATGATCGGCAGGCGTGGCCGCCGGTTCTCCACTTCCTCGGCGCGCCAGCGGCGGGTAGCGGCATAGCCGTCCAGCACCGGCATCTGGCAGTCCATCAGCACGACATCCACGCCCCCTTCGCGAAGGGCGACCAATGCCTGCTCGCCATCGGCGGCGTTGCGGACCTCGCACTGGAACACGCGCAGCAGCTGCTCGGCCACCATGCGGTTGACCGTGTTGTCCTCCACCAGCAGCACCCGCAGGTGCAACGGCGGCGGCAGGGGCGTCGGCTGCCCCGGTTCGGCATTGGCCAGCAGCGCGGCAGGGCGTGCATGCGCGACCGGTGCCGCCAGCAGTGCGTGCAGCGCAGCATCGTCGAAATGCGCGGGTAGCTGCCGCTGGCGCGGGCGCGCTGGAGGCGCATCGTCCTGCAGCCACAGCACCTGCAGCGCGTCATCCTCGCCACGCTCGGCCAACGCCTGTTGCAAGGTCGCTTCACCGACGCGGCGCGCACGTGCATCGACCAGCAGCCAGGCCGGTGCCGGCTGGCCTGGCCGTGGCGTCGCGCGCAGGCGCTCGACCACGGCGTCGAACTGCGCCATGGCGTGCACCAGCAGCCCATGATGGGCCGCGATGCGCTCGATGCGTGCCTGCAGGATCGCATCGCTGCTGAACAGCAGCAGCGAGGCCGGCGTGCGCGTCATGGCCGGCAGGTCGCCGGGCACCTTCAACAAGGGGATCTCGAACCAGAACGTGGCGCCCTGGCCAGGCGTGGACTGCACGCCGATGCGCCCGTGCATCAGGTCGATGATGCGCTTGCAGATCGCCAGCCCCAGGCCGGTGCCACCGTAGATGCGGGTGGTGGAGGCATCGGCCTGGCTGAAGGACTGGAACAGGCGCGCCTGCAGTGCTTCGTCGATGCCGATGCCGGTGTCGATGACCTCGAAGCGCAGCTGGTGCTGTGCCGCACCTTCGCCCAGGCGCTGCACGCGCAGCTGCACCTGGCCGCGCGCGGTGAACTTGATCGCGTTGGCCAGCAGGTTGCTCAGCACCTGGCGCAGTCGTACCGGGTCGCCACGCACCGGCAGGCGTACCGACGGGTCCAGCTGCAGTCCGAGCGACAGGCCCTTGGCGTCGGCGGCACGCTGCATCAGCTGCACCACGCCATCAAGCAGATCGCGCAGGTTGAAGCTGGTGATCTCCAGTTCCAGTGCCTGCGCTTCCAGCCGCGAGTAGTCGAGGATGTCATCGACGATGCGCAGCAGCTGCTGCGAGCTGGCCGAGGCAGTGGCCAGCATCTGCCGCTGGTCCTCGCCCAGCGGGCCGCGCGCGATCAGTTCCAGCATCGGCAGGATGCCGTTGAGCGGCGTGCGGATCTCGTGGCTCATCGTGGCCAGGAACTCGCCCTTGGCCAGCACTGCTGCCTCGGCGGCCTGCTTGGCCTGCAGCAGCTGCTGTTCCAGCTGCCCCTGACGCTCCGTGGTGTGGCGCAGCTGGTCCCGTTCGCTGGCCAACGCGCTGCACTCACGCTGCAGCAGGGCCAGTGCACGGTTGCCTGCGCGCAGGCGCAGGCCCATCAGCAGCAACGCGATGGCGGCTGCGGCAAGGGCCGCCTGCAGCACGACCCACAGCGGCACGTCAGAGCACCGCGTTGTGGAAGTCGAAGTTCAGGTCGCTGCCGGCCGACTGCACCATGTTGCCCTGGATGTAGTCGACACCGCCCACCCACATCGCGGCGGCGGCCTGCGGATCTTCGATCTGCTGGCCGATGATCTGCTGACCAGCCGCATGTGCCCGTTCAATCGCCCGGCGCAGCTCCTCGCGCGTGGCCGGATTGGAATGGCTGCTGGAGAAGCGCGCGGCCATGCGTACGAATGACAACGGCAGCTGGGTGAGCAGGGCATCGGCTTCGCCACCGGGCTCGAACTGGCTCAGGCAGAAGCGCACACCGGCCCCTGCCATGCGCTGGCAGAACTGCTGCAGCGGCACGGCGTGGATCAGTGCGTCGGGCAGGCGCACGTCGATCACCAGCGCGCTGCCGGGCAGGTCGCGCTGCTGCAGTGATTCCAGCAGCCAGTCGGCGAAGGCATCGCGCTGCAGCGTGCGCAGCGACTGCGAGACGAACAGGTTCAGCGGCTGTGTCGCGTGCCGGTACAGGTCCAGCAGGCCCAATGCGTGGTCCATGACCTGCTGGTCGAGATCGGCAATGCGCCCGGCGGCTTCCGCGGCCGGAATCACCTGGCCGGCCGCCAGCAGGGTGCCGTCGGCCTGGCGAAGGCGCAGCAGCAGCTGGTACTGCGCGGTGTTGCCGCCGGCGACGGCGACGATCGGCTGGTAGGCCAGTTCCAGCTGGCCTTCCAGCAGCGCGAGGTGTTCCTGCTCGCTGACCACGTCACGGTGTACGTGGCCGGCCACGCCGGCACTCAGCAGGCGTGCCTGCAGGGTGGTGCGCTCCACCGCTTCCAGGGCGCTGTTGGCATCGTCGAAGCCGGACGACAGCGGCGCGTAGCCGACCACGCCGCGCAGGTGCACCGACTCGTCATCGCGGATCACGAAGGCGCGCGAGGACAGCTGCTCGCGCAGGGCCGCCGCGATGCCTTCCAGGCTGTCCTCGTCGGCATCGCGCGCCAGCAGCAGGAAACTGTTGTCGTTCAGGCGTGCCAGCAGGTGCGGATGGCCGGCTTCGGCCAGGCGCTGCCCGGCCTGCACCATCAGGCGCTCGAAGGCGGCATAGCCGTAGCGCTCGCGCAGGCCCAGTGCGCTGGAGATCTCGACGAACAGCACGCCGCCCTGGTCGCGGTGGGCGAGCGCGGCGTTGAGCTGCTGCAGCACGTGATGCCGTGTCGGTAGCCCGGTTTCCGGATTGCTGGTGGCCGGGGTGCTGGAAACGCCGGGCAGGGTTGCGGCCTGCGCGCGCGCGCGGCGGATGCGGTTGGCCACGGCGGCAATCAGGTGGCGTGGCCGGATCGGCTTGCTCAGGTAATCGTCGGCGCCACTGTCGAGCACCTCGAACTGGCGCTCCGGGTCCGGGTCGCCGCTGAGGAACACGATCGGCAGCAGCTGCAGGCCGGGCTGCTGGCGGATCAGCGCGGTCAGGCGCATGCCATCCAGGCCGGGCAGGTGCAGGTCCATCAGGATCAGGTCGGGTCGGTGTTCCCTGATGGCCTGCAAGGCAGCATCGGCATCGCTGTGCACGATCGCCTGCATGCCGGCGCCGTGCAGCACGCTCTGCGCGAACAGCGCCTGGGCGCGATCATCCTCGACGATCAGCACGCGGTACGGCGAATCGGACGGCGCCGGTGCCGGATCATTGCTGCCGGTCTCGGCCAGCACGGAAGGGCCGGGCACCGGCGGCGGTGCGCTGCCGATTCCTGCGGGGGCATCGATGGCGGCCGGCGGCGCGGCTGCCACCGGTGCTGCCGTGGACGGGTCCGCCACGCTGGGGCTCCAGCGTTGCCAATGATCGGCCGGAGGGGTTTCAGCGCGTCCCGGGCGGGCGCCCGCGGGGGATTCGTTTGCGGCCATCGGTGCTCCTGGTGTTCGCGTCCATTATGCGACAAGCCCGGCGATCAACCGGTGCCGGGCTGGCGTGGACTGTCGGGCGACGCCGTGCGTGCCAGCCAGCGCACGCCTTTCCACAGGGCGCGCCAGACCAGCCACACCAGCAATGCGCCGGCCAGGCTGCAGGCCAGCACCACGATCAGTGCGATCCACGGGTGTGCCAGGGCCAGGGCCAGGCCACCGATCACCACGGTGTCTTCGGCGGCGGAGGCCACCCAGTTGCTGGCCGGTTCCGGCGACGTGTTGAGCAGGGCACGGGTGCCGGCTTTCAAGCCATGGCTGGCCAGCGCAACACCCGCACCGGCGGCGAGTGCACCGGTGCCGAGCTGGCCATCCGGCGACAGTGTGGCCGCGGCGAGGAAAGCACCTGCAGGCACGCGTGCCAGGGTCTGCACCAGATCCCAGGCCGAGTCCACGCCGGGGATCTTGTCGGCGAAGAATTCGGTCACCGCCAGTGCCGCAGACGTGCCCAGCACCCACCACGATTCGGTGGCCTGCAGGGCGGGGGGCAGGTCGACCCAGCCGAGCAGGCCGGCCAGACCGACACCGAACACGGTGAGGTAGACGCGGATGCCGGCCAGCCAGGCCAGCAGGATGCCGATCACGAACAGGTGGGCTTCGGTCATGTCGGTGCTCCGGCGACGGAACTGTGCAGGGGGCCACACTATCGGCGATGGCGTGCCTGAACGCCACAGACCGTGGCCGGCCAGTGCGCAGGAAACCTGCCCGTCCTGTCATACACTAGCCCGTCGTTTGCCACAGGGGCCGTACCGGTGTCGCTCTCGCGATGCCCCGGAATCCACCCATGACCAACCGTCCTCCCATGCGCGTGCAGGTCCGCCTGCCGGGCGCGCCACAACCGCCGGCCGACCGCCGCCGCCTGCTGGTGATCGGCGGCATCTGGCTGCTCAGCCTGGTGCTGGCGGTGCTCGGTGGCTGCTGGATGGCCACCCCGCGCGATGCCCAGGGCCAGCGCCTGCAGGCCGCCGAGAAGCGTGCCGAGACGCTGCAGGCGCAGCTGACCGAACTGCGCCAGAAGCAGGCCACGCTGGAAGCTTCCGATCGCATCAGCCGCGCCGCCAATACCGAGGTGCAGTCCTCGCTGGCCGAGCGCGACGAGGAAATTGCCGGCCTGCGCGCCGACGTGGCCTTCTACGAGCGCCTGGTCGGTTCAACCAGCCAGCGCAAGGGCCTGAACACCCATTCGATCGAGTTCAGCCCGGAAGCGGCCGGCACCTGGCAGTACACCGCAGTGCTGACCCAGAACCTCAACCGCGGTGCCATCAGCCAGGGGCAGATGCGTTTCAGCGTGGAAGGCGTGAAGAACGGCAAGCTGGCGACGATCAGCTGGGATGATCTGCACCAGCGCAGCAAGGTGCCGGGACAGGATTACTCGTTCCGGTACTTCCAGCAGCTCACCGGCAGCGTGATGCTGCCGGCTGACTTCACCCCGCAACGCGTGCGGGTGACATTGGGGAGTGGTACGGGGGGTACCACCCAGGTATTCGACTGGAAACAGGCCGGTGCGCCGGCCGCCAAAGGGGAGTAGGCAGATGTTCGGAAGCAGCAAATCCAACCGTGACGGCCAGCTGGTGGTGGATGCCTTGATCGGCAACCAGGTGGTGATCCGCGGCGATGTGGAATTCAGTGGTGGGCTGTATGTGGAAGGCCGCATCCACGGCAAGGTGATCGCCGCCGAAGGTGCCAGTGGCGCGACCCTGACGGTCGCCGAGCATGGCGTGATCGAGGGCGAGATCCGCGCCCAGGTGGTGGTCATCAGTGGCCGCCTGGACGGCGACGTGCATGCCACCGAGAAGGTCGAGCTGACCCCGAGCGCGCGGGTCAACGGCAACGTCCATTACCAGGTGGTGGAAATGAATGCGGGCGCCCAGCTGAACGGTCGCCTGATCCACGCCAGCGCCCCGATGGCAGCACTGCCAGCCCCGGACGGCGATGAGGCCAATGCCGGCAAGGGCGACACCGCCGCGCGCCGCAAGCTGGCCGAGGCGATGGCTTGAAAGCCATCGTCGGCGCCCCCATGCTGACGGCATGAGCACGCTAGTCTCCCTGCCCGGCGCCACCCCGGCCGCCGCGCCCGATTACCAGTCGCTGGAGCGCCCGCTGAACTTCACCGAGTCGGCGGCCGCCAAGGTCAAATCCCTGATCCAGGAAGAGGGCAACACCGACCTGGCCCTGCGTGTGTACATCGAAGGCGGCGGCTGTTCGGGCTTCCAGTACGGGTTCGAGTTCGACGAGAACCGTGCCGAGGACGACCTGGCGGTACAGACCAGCGGGGTGACCCTGCTGGTCGACCCGCTGAGCCTGCAGTACCTGATGGGCGCCGAGGTGGACTACACCGAGAGTCTGACCGGTGCGCAGTTCGTGATCCGCAACCCGAACGCCAAGACCACCTGCGGCTGCGGCAGCAGCTTCAGCATGTAGGCAGGGCGCAGGGCCTGCGTCCCGCGCTACAAGGTGTGTGGAGCAGGCTCCACACCCACAGACAGTTTCCGCAAAGCCTGCGGCTTGCCACCCGCATCGATTGGCGGCACGCTTGCCGGATGCCCAATACTCCTTCGCCGCTTTCCGGTTTCGCCTTCGTCGGCGAACCGCTGGAGCGCGCCGATGCCCTGCGCGAAGATGCCGATGCACTGGCGCGCCTGTGGCCGGGCGCGCGCATTCTCGTGCTCGATCAGGACGGCAGCGCCTTCACCGGCGATGACGATCAGCCGCTGGCGCTGACCGGCGCCGACATCGGTGGTGGCCCGGGTGCCGCGATCTTCCTTGGCCTGCGCGGGGAGCAGGCGTGGTTCTCGGTCGAAGCCACCAACGTCACCGTCACCGCATCCCGCCGCCTCGACCTGCGCCAAGCCGCGCTGCTCTGGACGATGGCCGACGCGACCGCCTTCAGCTACGCCCGTGGCATGTCCTACTGGCACTCCCGCACCCGCTTCTGCGGCGTGTGTGGGGGCGCGGTGGCCTTCGCCCGGGGTGGCTTCGTGGGCCGTTGTGCGCAGTGCTCCACCGAACACTATCCGCGCGTGGACCCGGCGGTGATCGTGGCGGTGGAGAACCAGGGCCGGCTGCTGCTCGGCCGCCAGTCGAACTGGGCACCGCGCCGCTATTCGGTGCTGGCCGGGTTTGTCGAGCCGGGCGAGACCTTCGAGCAGACCGTGGTGCGGGAAGTCCACGAAGAGAGCAAGGTGCGGGTGACCGCCTGCCAGTACCTCGGTTCGCAGCCATGGCCGTTCCCCGGTGCGCTGATGGTCGGCTTCCGTGCACAGGCGCAGGACGACCTGCCGACCGTGGATGGCGAACTGGAAGATGCACGCTGGTTCAGTGCCGAAGAGGTGGGGGCAGCGCTGGCGCGTGATGTGGAGGACGACGGCCAGGGCATCCGCCTGTCACCGCCGATCTCGATTTCGCGCAGCCTGATCGAACACTGGTACCGGCAGCAGAAGGGCTGAGCCGGGGTGGCCATGGCGCCTGTATTGCCGCCACCTGAACACGGCCCGGGTTACAGTCCGGTTCACCGCTGAGGGGGTCGCTGCGACAGGTAAGGTAGCGACGCCGAGCGATCTGTTTCGTAGGGAGACCCGCCATGTTCACCACTCTGGCCGCCGTGCTGGTTGCACTGGCCCTGGGCCATGTCGCTCCGGCCGCTGCTGCCTCGCTGCGCCGTTTCGACGGCTTCCGGCGCTGGTTGGGCTGGCTGGACGCGCGCGGGGGCAAGGTCTGGCAAGGCCCGGCAGGCGTGGCCCTGGCATTGCTGCCGCCGCTGCTGTTGATGGCGCTGCTGGCGTGGTTGCTGCGCGGCGTGCTGTTTGGCCTGCCGTCGCTGTTGCTGGGCGTGGCGGTGCTGGCCTGGTGCTGGGGCCCGCGTGACCTGGACCGAGATATCGAGGCCATCATCGATGCCGACGATGCAGCGACGCGGCAGGCTGCAGTGCGCAACCTGCAGTCGGCCGGCGGCAGCCTGCGCGCGGACATTCCGTCGCTGGTCGAGGCGACGGTGCTCAACGCACTGCGGCGCTGGTTCGCGGTGTTGTTCTGGTTCCTGTTGCTGGGCCCGGCCGGTGCGCTCGGTTACCGGCTGCTGGCGCTGATGGCGGAAAGCCCGATGCGTGCCCGTGTGCCGGTGGAGCCGTTGGCGCTGGCGCAGCGCCTGCTCGGTTGGGTTGAGTGGCCGGTGGCGCAGCTGATGGCGTTCTCGATGGCGCTGGTCGGCAATTTCGATACGGCGTGGAAGGCCTGGCGCCAGGCGCACGGCGAGCGTCTGGCGGGCAACATCGGGTTCCTGGGCGCGGTGGCGCGGGCCAGCGTCAACGCCGAACTGCGCGAGGACGCGCACGATTACACCGAGGCGGGGCTGTTGCCGGTGTGGCAGCGGCTGCCGGACCTGCGCGATGCGATGAGCCTGGTGTGGCGGATGCTGCTGCTGTGGCTGGCGATTCTCGCCCTGCTGGTGATTGCAGGCTGGGTGACGTAGGTGTCTTGGCAGGGCTTGCAGCCCTGCACCTGCAGAAGCAACAGCAACAGCAACAGCAACAGCAACAGCGGCTCTGGATTGCTTAGGGTTGGGCGGGGCGGTGTGGGGCTGCAGGACACGCCGTAAACCCATCCTTGGGGGCTCGATGGCGCCATCCATGGCGCCAACGGTCCTGCAGCCCCACACCGCCCCACCCCCGACAGTTTCCCGGTGACGGTGGGTCAACTGCGATTGCCGGTAGGTGTCGACCTTGGTCGACACGGTAGATCCACGCCGTGCGTGGATGCGGAGCGAAGCGATCCGCTTTCGCTTTTGATCTTCTTTTTCTGTTCCGTGGTGGACGCACACGGAAACTGTCCGTGGCCGGGCGGGATGGGGTTGCGGGGGTGTCCGCGGCATGGATGCCGCGGCCAAGCCTCCACGGACGGATTCACGGCGTCCCCCGCAACCCCATCCGGCCCGGCCAACCCCAAGGCTTCTGCCTTCAAACGCCGCCCACCACGAGGGGCTGCGCCGTTGGCTGGAATCCTAGATCGGTGCCAGCGCGGTAAACGGTGCCCACGGCAGGTTGCGCAGCAGCGCATACCCGGGCAGCACCCAGAGCCAGAACGTGGGATTGGCCAGTACCCGCATCAGTGGGTCGAGCACGCGTGGACGGATGCCGGCGATGTTCAGCAGCATCAACAACAGGAACGGCAGGCTGATGACCAGCAGCGGGTTCATCGCCATCGCACCTGGCAGGTCGAAGTGGACCAGGGAATACAGGCAGCGCGTGCTGCCACAGCCCGGGCAGTACAGGCCGGTCAGCGCGTACAGCGGGCAGCTCGGCAACGGATTGCCGGCGATATACGGGTTGACGTTGCGCAGCACCACCGTGGCACCCACGGCCAGGCCGGCGGAAACCAGCAGCGGCGCCCAGCGGGCGAGTCGGGAACGGGTGGGAAGCGCGGACATGCAACAACGGATCCGGCGCAGGCGCCGGATCCGTCCAGGCGTATCAGTAGCCGCTGTTGCTCATCGCGCCCATGCCGCCGAGCACAACGAAGAACAGCACGTACAGCACGACCACCACGGCCCAGGCGATGGCCGACCAGATGGCCCACTTCTTGGCCTTGGCGGCGGAGTCCTGGGCGCCGGCGATGTCGCCAGCAGCCAGCTTGCCGTTGACCTGCGCGGCGTAGACGATCGACACGATGCCGGCCGGCAGGCAGCAGAACAGGGTGGTCAGGATGGCCCAGACCAGATTGTTCGGGACCTGCGGAGTAGCGGTATTCATGGGTTCAAGCTCCTTGATGGGTGGTGGTGGTGAATCATTGGTCGGAAAGAGCGCCCAGTACGGCCAAGCCGCCGAACGGCCCGAACCACAACAGCAACAGGACCGGCAGGGCCACGGCCGAAGCCACTGCCCACCAGCCCGCCTTGCGCGACGCGCTGTAGGCTCCCGGCAGGTCGCCGGCCGCGCGGCGGCCATCGACCTGGGAGGCATAGACGATCGACACCACGCCCAGCGGCAGGCAGCAGAACAGCGTCGTCAGGATCGCCCAGACCAGATGGTTGGGGATGTAGACCGGACGGCTGAGCGGTGGTGGTTGATTCAAAGCAAGACTCCATTCCATGGTGGCCGGCCGTGATGCATCGGCCGAACCTCCCCCCTGTGGGTGCGTAATCTACCGCAACCCGCGTTGCATGTATGCGTTTACATGCACGACATGACGTGTTCTCCACTTGACGGTGGCGTATGCGGAGAGGTTGCCGGAACCGCCTCGCGGGCCGGTCCCGTCAGGCGTGATCGCCACGCAGGGCCCGGACCTGGGCTTCCAGCGACGGGGCGTTGGCCGAGTGTCCGTCCACGGCCGGTGCCGCCACCACCTCGACGGTGGCACGGAAACGGCGCGGCACGCGCATCCGGCCCAGGCGGCTGTCGCGCCGGCTCCACATGCTCGACCACATGCCGCGCAGCGCCATCGGCACCACCGGCACCGGGCGCCGTTCCAGGATCTTTTCGACGCCTGACTTGAACGGTGCCATCGCGCCATCCCTGGTCAGCGCGCCTTCCGGGAAGATGCAGACCAGCTCGCCTTCGGCCAGCGCGGCATCGATCTCATCGAACGCGCGCTGCATCAGCGCCGGGTCCTCGCGAGCACCGGCAATCGGGATCGCCTTGGCGGTGCGGAAGATCCAGCGCATCACCGGAATATTGAAGATCCTGTAATACATGACGAAGCGCACCGGGCGCGGGATCGTCGCCGACAGGATCAGTGCGTCCATGTAGCTGACATGGTTGCAGACCAGCAGCGCGGCGCCTTCGTCGGGCACGTTGGCTTCGATGCCGTGCGGGCGCAGCCGGTACAGCGTGCGCACCATCACCCAGCTGAGGAAGCGCATCAGGAATTCGGGGACGATGGTGAAGATGTAGATCGCCACCAGCGCATTGGCGATGGCCAGTGCCAGGAACTGCTGCGGAATGCTCCAGTGCAGCAGCTTGTGCGCGGCCAGCGACAGCAGTGCGGCAGCCACGATGAAGCCGGAATTCTGGATGTTCAGCGCGGCGAACACGCGCGACATCTGCGCTTTGGGCGTACGGCTCTGGATCAGCGCGAACAGCGGCACCACGAAGATGCCGGTGAACAGGCCGATGCCGATCAGGTCGATGACGATGCGGAGGCTGCCGGGCTGTTGCAGGAAGGTGCCGACGGTCAGCCCGTGCGCGGTCGCCTCGCCGCTGCGGGCGAAGTACAGGTCGAGCAGGAAGGCGGTCATGCCGAACGCGCCCAGCGGCACCAGCCCGATCTCCACCGTGCGTGCGGACAGCTTTTCGCACAGCAGCGAACCGACCCCGGTACCGACCGAGAACAGGGCGAGGGCGAAGATGTACAGGATCGGCTCGCCGCCGAGGTTGGTTACGGCGTAGGCCGGCAGCTGCGAGGTCAGCACGGTGCCGACGAACCAGAACCAGGACACGCCCAGGATCGAGTTGCGCACGGCCTTCTGTTGGCGCGCCATGCGCAGCACTGCCAGTGATTCGGGCAGCGGGTTCCAGTTGATCTTCAGCTCCGGGTCGCCGGCATCGACCTTGGGAATCAGCCGCGCGGCGATGTTGCCGCAGATGGCCAGCGCGATGATCGCGCACGCTGCCACCACGGTGCCGTGGCTGCCCGCGACGGTGAACACCAGGCCGCCGACGATCATGCCGGAGAGGATCGACATCGAGGTGCCCATCTCGACCAGGCCGTTGCCACCGGTCAGTTCTTCGGGCTTGAGCACCGACGGCAGCACCGAATACTTCACCGGGCCGAACAGTGTCGATTGCATGCCGGTGCAGAACAGGGCAACCAGCAGCACCGGCAGGCTCTGGGTGAGGAAGCCGGTGGCCGCCAGCGACATGATCACGATCTCCATGGTGGTGGTGATCACGATCAGCCGCGATTTCTCCAGTTTGTCGGCGATCTGCCCAGCCAGGGCCGAGAACAGGAAGTACGGCAGGATGAAGATGGCCGGCGCCAGCGTAGCGTACAGCCCGAGTTCTTCCTCCGGCACGGCCATGAACAGCAGCATGCTGATGATCGCCTGCCGGTACACGTTGTCGTTGAACGCACCCAGCGCCTGGACCACGAAGAACGGCAGGAAACGGCGCTGGCGCAGCAGGGCGAACTGGTTGTGACCGGACATGGAGCCTCCTTGACCGGCGCAGCCTAGCATTCCTGCCTATCCGCTGTGAGCGCGGACCTGTGGGTGCGGACCGTTGGTCCGCACACCTGCCGGCGGACTCAGACGATGTCGTCGACCACGCCGCCATCCACGCGGAGTGCCGCGCCGGAGGTCGCCGAGGCCTGCGGCGACGACAGGTACACCACCATGTTGGCCACTTCCTCGACCGTGGCGGTGCGCTGGATCACCGAAGACGGCCGGTGTGCCATTACGAACTCGCGGCCGATTTGCTCCAGCGGCTTGCCGCTGCGCTGGCGTTCATCTTCGAACATTGCCGCGAAGCCATCGGACAGGGTCGGGCCGGGCAGCACCGCATTGACGGTGACACCACTGCCGGCCACGCGCTTGGCCAGGCCGCGCGACAGCGACAGCTGCGCGGTCTTGCTGACCCCGTAATGGATCATGTCGGCCGGGATGTTGCGTGCCGATTCGGAGGAGATGAACAACACACGGCCCCAACCGGCCGCCACCATCGCCGGCAGCAGCGCACGCGACAGGCGCACGCCGGACATCACGTTGGTCTGCCAGTAGCGCTCCCAGGTGGCGTCTTCGGTCTCGAAGAAGTCCTCGGGACCGAAGATGCCGGCGTTACTGACGAGGATGTCGACCTTGGGCAGGCCGGCCAGCAGGGTATCGACGCCGGCGGCATCGGAGAGGTCGGCGGCGACGCCGGTCACCTCGGCACCCGGAACGGCGGCGAGCAGGCGTTGGCGGGCGCGTTCGACGCTGCCGGTGCTGCGGCCATTGAGAATGACCCGCGCGCCTGCTGCGGCAAGGCCCTCGGCGATGGCCAGCCCGATGCCGGCGGTGGAAGCGGTGACCAGCGCGGTGCGGCCGGCAAGATCGATCTTCATGGGGGAATCCGTGAGCAGCGGATCACCCAGTATCCTCGCGGCTGCGTGATCAAGCTGCAGCGCCAGGCGCAACGCGCTGTTGCACACGATGCACCGGGCCATGCCCGGCGGCACGCTGTCACGTGAGCGTACGCACCGCCTCATTCGCCGCCGCCCGCACCTTCGGCAGCAACCGCAGCACAAGCGCCATCTGCGTGCGGATCAGCTGCAGCTTCGGCGGCATCGCTTCATCGATCTGTTCCAGCTCGGCGGCCACCGCGCGATCGGCGTCGTTGTCATCTTCCGCGACCGGCTGGCGTGCGGCCAGGGCCGTGGCCAGCTGCTGAAGCGCCTTGCGCACGCGATCACCGGCCGCCAATGCCAGCGGATCACCGGCGTAGCTGTCCACCTGGTCGCGGTGCGCACCCAATGCCGAGAGATGGCCCAGCAGGGTGTTGGACAGGGCCAGGAAGTGGAAGCCTGCATCCAGGTTGCGGCGGACATGGCCGGGTTCGCGCAGCATGTTCGACAGTGCGGTGGACAGCGCGGCGTCAGCGTTGTGCATGTCGCGGCGGGCGATGCGATAGGCCAGGTCATCACGCATGCCGCTGCGGTACTGGCCCAGCACCGAATCGAGGTAGCGCGCCGCGGTGTCCAGCACGCGCGCCAGCACGAGGTGCAGCTGGCGGCCCTGCCAGTCGGGCAGGATCAGGAACGCGGCGGCGGCGGCGATCGCACAGCCCAGCAACGTATCGACCATGCGCGGCACGATCAGCACGAAGCCATCGCCGATCAGGTTGAAGCAGGTCAGGGCCATCACGGTGATCGCTGCCGACGCCACGAGGTAGCGGTCGGTGCGGGTGAAGAAGAACAGCAGTGCCGACAGCAGCGCGATCAGCAGCTGCACGTGCAGCTGCGGGAACAGCTGCAGCAGCGCCCAGGTGAGCACGAGGCCGGCCACGGTGCCGACGATGCGCTGTGCCAGGCGCTGGCGGGTGGCACCGAAGTTGGGCCGGCACACGAACACGATGGTCAGCAGCACCCATGAACCGTTCTGCGCATTGAACAGGCGGATTGCCGCGAAACCGGCGATGAGCGCCAAGGCCATGCGCAGGCCGTGGCGGAACAGCACCGAGCCGGGCGTGAGCTGCTGGCGCAGGCGCACGCCCATTTCGCGCAGGGTGTGCGGGTTGCTGTCGCGCAGGCGGGTATCGACGTTGTCCAGGCTGGCCTCGGAACGCTCGGCGTCCAGCAGGCGGCGTTCGATGCTGCGCAGGTTGTGCACCAGCAGGTCCAGCGAGCCGAGCAGGCGTTGCCACTGCGGGCGCTGCTGGTCGCGCAGGTAGGCCAGCGCATCGCCCAGGTCGCGGCCGGCCTGCTGGTTGCTTTCGCCATACACGAACGGACGGCGCAGGCGGATCGCCTCGCCCAGCCGCGCGCAGGCCTGGCCCTGCAGGTCGAGCAGGCGCTGGCAGCGGTACAGCACGTCACTGTGGAAGAAGGCGTCGACCAGGGCGCCATACGGGTAGTGCGAGGAGCTGGCGCGCTCGTGGAAATCCTGCGCCATGTAATACAGGCGCAGGTACAGGCCGGAATTCACGCCGGGCCGGCCGGAACGGCCGAAGCGGGCCAGGATCGCCGTCTTGGCCTCGTTCAACGCGCCGACCACGCGCCGGTTCTGCTCGGCCAGATCGAGCTGGCGGCGTTGCAGGTCGGCCTCGCGCACCGGCTCGAACAGGGCAGCCTTCAGTTGCAGGTAGCGCCCGAGTTCCTGATACAGGCGCGCCACGCGCTCGCGCACTGGCCGGTTGGCGAACAGCGCCGTCCACAGGATCGACAGCAGGCCGTACCAGATCGCGCCGGCCAGCAGGTGGCTGACCGCGTCCAGCGCAGTGCGCAGGTCACTTGCACCATGCTGCTCCAGGCCGATCATGGTGTAGATCGCCAGCGTGACCGTGGCCTGGGCGATGGAGGCATAGCGCTCGCCGAGCGCGCCCAGCAGGGTCAGGCCGAAGGTGGACAGCGCCAGCGCGCCGATGAAGATCCATGGCCACGGGAACAGCCAGATCACCGACGCCGCGGCAATGCAGAAACACAGCAGCGACAGCGCCACGGCCTTGGTCCGGCCCCACCAGTTGTCGTCGGTTTCGGCGATGGCACTGGCGATGATGCCGAGGAACACGCCGGGCAGCGCCGTGAGCGCGTCCAGATGCCAGCACACGGCAAGCGCCGCCGTCAGGGCGATGAACACCCGCAGGCCATAACTGGCCTTCTCGTGGGCCCACAGGCGGCTGAGGCGGGATTGACGGGCGGACATGCAGGCTCGGTGGAAGGGTCGAGCTCCATTATTGCGGGGCGCGCGTGAAATATGGAGTGCGGACCGTCGGTCCGCACCCACCATCCGCATCCGCCGGGCATGGCCCGGCGCTACCGTTTCAGTCGATCCGCGCCATGCGCGGATGGGCCCTTCTACGCCCGCTGCGCGCGCTTGAGCAGCTTTGCTTCGCGCTTGCGTGCGCGACGTGCCCGCCAGCGTTCGGCCAGGCAGGAGAAGATCACGTACAGCGCCGGCGTGCTGAGCAGCGTCAGGCTCTGCGAGAACAGCAGGCCACCGATCATCGCGATGCCCAGCGGGCGCCGCAGCTCGGAGCCTTCGCCGAGGCCGATCGCCAGCGGCACCGCTGCCAGGATCGCCACCATCGTGGTCATCATGATCGGGCGGAAGCGCACGATGCTGGCCTCACGGGCAGCATCGCGCGGCGCCAGCCCGTGCTCGCGCTGCGCCACCAGCGCGAAGTCGATCATCATGATCGCGTTCTTCTTGACGATGCCGATCAACAGCACCAGCGCGATCATCGAGATCACCGACAGCTCGGTGTTGGTGCCGAACAGGGCCAGCAGCGCGCCCACACCCGCCGCCGGCAGCGTGGACAGGATGGTGACCGGGTGGATCAGGCTCTCGTAGAGCATGCCCAGCACCAGGTAGACAGTCAGGATCGCCGCCAGCACCAGGATCAGCATGTCGCTGGGGTCGGAGTTGAAGCCGAAGCCCGCATCGTCGGCCAGGCGGATGTCACCGGGCATGCGCATGCCGGCCACGGTGGCATCGATGATCGCCTTGGCCTCACCCATGCTCACGTTGGGAGCCAGGTTGTAGCTCAGGTCCATCGTCGTGTACTGGTTTTCATGGGTGATCTGCGACGGCGCCAGGCCGGGCACCTGGGTCGCCACCGCGGTGATCGGCACCATGTCGCCGTTGCGCGCACGCACGTACACCTCGTCCAGCGCCGCCGGGGTGGCGGTCTGCGAGGGCAGGGCGTTGACCACCACGCTGTACTGGTTGATATCCGAGTAGATGGTGGAAATCTGGCGCTGGCCGAACGCACCGTACAGCGCGCCGTCGATGGCGCCGACGGTGATGCCCAGCCGCGCGGCCTTGGCGCGATCGATCTGGATGTTCTGCCGCAGGCCGGCGTTGTCCACGTCGGTGCCGACGTCGCGCAGCTTCGGGTTCTTCTTCAGTTCCGCCTGCAGCTTGGGCAGCCATTCCTGCAGTGCGGCCAGATCGTTGCCCTGCAGCGAGATGCGGTACTGCGCGCCCTGGCTGGAACCGCCGCCATCGTTGCTGGGCAGGTCCTGGATCGCACGCAGGCGCAGCTGCAGGTCCGGGTAACGATCGGCCTTGGCGCTCAACCGTGCCAGCGCATGCGCGGTGGTTTCGCGGCGGCCGTCGCTGCGCGACTTCAGCTCGATGTTGAACTGTGCGCTGGAGCCCTGGCGGCCACTGCCCAGGCGCACGCCCACGGTCTTCACCGCCGGATCGGCCATCAGCATGTCGGTGATGCGACGCTGGCGGGCGACCATGTCTTCGAAGGACACGGTGGCGCTGGAGTTGGCGCGGCCCCAGATCAGCCCGGTGTCCTGCGGCGGGAATGCGCCCTTCTTCACCGCGCCGAACAGGAACACGGTCACGCCGATCAGGATCAGCGGGGTCAGTGACATCAGCAGCGCGTGGCGCAGCGAGAAGTCGAGGAACACCGTGTAGACGCGCAGCATGCGTTCGTGGCCGGCATCGAGCCAGCGGCCGAAGCGCGACGGCGGCGCGGTGTGGTCATGGGCGCTGAGGAAGCGGCTGCACAGCGCCGGTGTCAGCGTCAGCGAGACGATCATCGACACCACGATCGCCGCCACCAGGGTGACGGTGAATTCGCGGAAGAACGCGCCCATCATGCCGCTGGCGAACAGCAGCGGGATGAACACCGCCACCAGCGAGGCGGTGATCGAGACGATGGTGAAGCCGATCTCGCGCGCACCGGTCAGCGCCGCCTGCATGCGCGGCATGCCCTCGTCGAGGTGGCGCATGATGTTCTCGATCACCACGATCGCATCGTCGACCACAAAACCAATCGCGATCACCAGCGCCAAAAGGCTCAGGTTGTTCAGCGTGAAGCCCATCACGTACATCACCAGCGCCGCACCGGCCAGCGACAGCGGCACGGTCACCGCGGCGATCAGCGTCGGTGCCAGCCGGCGCAGGAACAGCGCCATGGTCAGCACCACCATCGCCAGGCTGATCAGCAGAGTGATCTGCACCTCATGCAGCGACGAGCGGATGGTCGGCGTACGGTCGAAGTACGGCGTCATCGTGGTGCCGGGCTGCAGGTAGTCGCGCAGGGTCGGGATCTGCGCCTTGACCCGGTCCACGGTCTCCACGATGTTGGCGCCGGCACGGGTGAACACGTACATCACCACCGCCGGCTTGTGGTCGAACCACGCCGCCTGGTAGGCGTCCTGCTGGCCGTCGTAGACGTTGGCGATGTCCTTCAGGCGGATCACCCGGCCGTCACCCTGGGTCTTGACCACCAGGTCGGCGAAGTCGGCGGCGCGCGCCACCGAGTCGTTGGCGATGATCGCGGTGGTGGTATTGCCATCGCTGAGGAAGCCGGTGGGCGAGGTCACGTTGGCCGCGCGCACGGCGTTGCGCAGGTCGTCGGCGGTCAAGCCGAGCGCGTTCATCAGGCGCAGGTTGACGTCCACGCGTACCGCCGGCGTCGACGCACCGGCGATGTCGACCGAGGCGACGCCGCTGATCTGGCGGATGCGCTGCGCCAGCAGTGAGTCGGCCACGTTGTACAGCTCGTCGGCCGACTGCGTCTGCGAGGTCAGCGCGATGGCGATGACCGGGTCGTCGTTCGGATTCGCCTTCTGGTACATCGGCGAGCCCATGCCCGAAGGCAGGTCGGCCTGCGCCGAGTTGATCGCGGTCTGCACGTCCAGCGCGGCCGAATCGATGTTGTGGCCGCTCTGGAAGATCATGAACACCAGCGAGCTGCCTTCCGAGCTCGACGAGCGCATGCGGTCGATGCCCGGCAGCTGGCCGAGGTGGCGTTCCAGCGGCGCGGTGACCGTGGAGGCCATGGTCGCCGCATCGGCGCCGGACTGGCTGGCGTGCACGAAGATCACCGGGATCTCGATGTTCGGCAGCGCCGACACGCCCAGCCGCAGGTAGCAGATCAGTCCGACCATGAACAGGCCGATGGCCAGCAGCGCGGTGCCGATCGGGCGGCGGATGAAGGGGCCGGACAGGTTCATCGTGCGGCCCCCCGCAGCAGCGGGGCGTGGATCATGCCTGCGGCTCCTGCAGCGAACCGTTGCGCAGCGCGCGCTGTTCGCGGCGGCGGGCCAGCCATTCGGAGAAGCGCTCCATGTACAGGTAGATCACCGGCGTGGTGTACAGCGTGACCAGCTGCGACAACAGCAGGCCGCCGACGATGGCGATGCCCAGCGGGCGGCGCAGTTCCGAGCCGATGCCGGTGCCCAGCGCCAGCGGCAGCGCGCCGAGCATGGCCGCAGCAGTGGTCATCATGATCGGGCGGAAGCGCAGCAGGCAGGCACGGCGGATCGCTTCATGCGCGTTGGCACCGGCGCGGCGCGCCTCGATGGCGAAGTCCACCATCATGATGCCGTTCTTCTTGACGATGCCGATCAGCAGCACGATGCCGACGATGCCATCCACCGACAGGCTCAGCCCGCACAGCATCAGCGCCAGCAGCGCACCGACACCGGCCGGCGGCAGGGTCGAGATGATCGTGATCGGGTGGATGTAGCTCTCGTACAGCACGCCCAGCACGATGTAGATCACCACCAGCGAGGCCAGCAGCAGCCACACCACATCGGTCTGGCTGCCGGTGAACTCGGCGGCCTTGCCGATGAACTCGGCATGCAGGTGGGTGGGCATGTCCAGGCTGTCCTTGGTCTCCTGGATCGCCCGTACCGCTTCGGACAGCGAATAGCCCGGTGCCACGTTGAACGAGACGGTCACCGCCGGCAGCTGCTGCTGGTGGCTGACCACCAGCGGCGCACTGCTCACCTTGCCTTCGGCCAGCGCAGACAACGGGATGATGTTGCCGGCGCCGACGGTGATGCCGGTGTTCTGCGCACCGATGCCGGTGGCGGTGGACGAGTTGGACGAGGTGACCTGGCCGAAGCTGGTGGCATTGGTGCCGGTCAGCGCACCGGCGCCGTTGGAGGCGACGGCCAGCTGTTCCATCAGTGCGGTACTGGTGCGGAACTCCGGCGCAACTTCCAGCACCACGCGGTACTGGTTGAGTTCGGTGAAGATGGTCGAGATCTGGCGCTGGCCGAACGCATCGTAGAGCGTGTCGTCGATGGTCTGCATCGGCACGCCCAGCACGCTGGCCTTGTCGCGGTCGATGTTCAGTTCAAGCGCGCGGCCCTGGTTGGACAGGTTGTTGTCGACGTCGGCCAGTTCCGGACGCTTGCGCAGCGCTTCGGTCAGGCGCGTGGCCTGGGTCGCCACCGTCGCCGAATCCACGTCCGACAGCGAGTACTGGTACTCGGTGGCAGCCACGCGGGTATCCAGGGTCACGTCCTGCACCGGCTTCAGGTACAGCGCCACGCCCGGAATGCCGGCCACCGCCTTCTGCAGGCGCGGCAGGATCTCGTCGAGGCCATCGCGCTGGCTGCGTTCCTTCAGCACGATCGACAGCTGGCCCTGGTTGAGCGTGGGGTTCATGCTGCCGGCGCCGATGAAGGCCGAAACGCCGGTCACGTCCGGATCATGGCGCAGTGCTTCGGCCACCTGCCTGGTGCGCTGTTCCATCTGTGGGAAGGCGATGTTCTGGTCGGCCTGCACCACGCCGGTGATCAGGCCGGTGTCCTGTTCGGGCAGCAGACCCTTGGGAATCAGTACGTAAAGCAGCACGGTCAGCACCAGCGCACCGCCCGCTACGGCCAGGGTCAGGCGCTGGTGGCCCAGCACCCAGTCCAGGCTGCGTTCGTACAGGCCCACGGTGCGCGTCCACAGGTTCTGCTTGCCGGCGGCGGCCGCGCGTTCGTGCGCGTCCTCGCCCTCGGGCAGGGCGTCGGGCTTGAGCAGGTAGGCGCACATCATCGGGGTGAGCGTCAGCGAGATCAGCATCGACAGCACCACCGCGATGCTCAGCACCCACGCGAATTCGTGGAACAGGCGACCGGTGACGCCAGGCATCAGCAACAGCGGCAGGAACACCGCCACCAGCGAGACTGTCAGCGACAGCACGGTGAAGCCGATCTGGCGTGCGCCGATCTCGGCCGCTTCCTTGCCACTCTTGCCCTGCTCGATGTAACGCACGATGTTCTCGATCATCACGATCGCGTCGTCCACCACGAAGCCGGTGGCCACCACCAGCGCCATCAACGACAGGTTGTCCAGCGACATGCCGGCGAAGGCCATCACCGCGAACGTGCCGGCCAGCGACAGCGGTACTGCCACCGATGGGATGATCGTCGCCCACAGCCGGCGCAGGAACACGAAGATCACCGCCACCACCAGGCCGATGGTGAGGATCAGGGTGAACTGCACTTCATGCACCGAGGCACGGATGGTCTCGGTGCGGTCGTTGAAGATCTCCAGGTGCACGTCGGCCGGCAGCACGCCCTGCAGCTGCGGCAGGATCGCGCGGATGCGCTCGACGGTCTGCACGATGTTGGCGCCGGGCTGGCGGCGCACTTCCAGCAGCACCGCCGGCTTGCCATCGGCCCAGGCGGCCAGCTGGTCGTTCTCCACGCCATCGACCACCTCGGCCACGTCCGACAACCGCACCGGGCGGCCGTTCTTGTAGCTGATGATGGTGTCGCGGTACTCGGCGGCGCTGGCCAGCTGGTCGTTGGTGCCGATGCTGTAGGACTGGGTCTTGCCGTTCAACGAGCCTTTCGGCGCATTGACGTTGGCCTGGGTCAGCGCGCTGCGCAGCTGCTCCAGGGTCAGGCCCATGTTCGACAGCTGCGCCGGATTGACCTGGATGCGCACGGCCGGGCGCACGTTGCCGGCAATCGAGACCAGGCCCACGCCCTGCACCTGCGACAGTCGCTGGGCCAGGATCGAGTCGGCGTAGTTGTTGACGTCGCGCAGCGGGCGCGTGTCGGAGGTCAGTTTCAGAGTGACGATGGCCGCGTCGGCCGGGTTCACCCGGTTGTAGACCGGCTGGTAGGGCAGCGACGAGGGCAGGGTGGCCTGGCGGATCGCCGCCTGCACGTCCTGCGCCGCGATGTCGATGTCGCGGTCCATCGAGAACTGCAGGATGATCGTCGACAACCCGGCCGACGAGTCCGACGTCATCAGTTCCAGCCCGGAAATCTGCCCGAACTGGCGCTCCAGCGGGGTGGTGACCAGCGAGGCCATGGTGGTGGCGTTGGCGCCGGGGTACTGGGTGGTGACCACCAGGCTGGGCGCATCGATTTCCGGCAGCGCCGACACCGGCAGCTTGCGGTAACCGAGGATGCCCAGCAGCAACAGGCCCGCCATCAACAGCGAGGTGGCGATCGGGCGGCGGATGAAGATCGTCGAAAAGCCCACGGACTGATCCTTGCTGGCACTTCAATGTCGGCGCCGGCAGGGTCGCCGGCGCGAGGGAGATCAGTGGCCTGCGCTCAGCGCGGGCCACCACCGCGACGGCCACCGCCGCCCGCGTTCTTCTGCTCGGCCGCTTTCAGTTCGGCCTCGGTCGGTGCGGCCGGGGTCTCGCCCGGCTTCAGTGCGGTGACCTTGCTGCCTGGCTTCAGGCGGAACTGGCCTTCACTGACCACCCGCTCGCCGCCCTTCAGGCCTTCGGCGATCTGCACCTGGCTGTCGCCCACTTCCACGCCGCTGCGCACGGTCTGCATCTTCACCGTGTTGTCGCCCTGGACGACGTAGACGTACTCGCCATCCGGACCACGCAGCACCGCCTGAGTGGGGATGACCACGCCGCCGGCGATGGTACGCAGCTGCATGCGCACGTTGACGAACTGGCCCGGCCACAGGCCGTTGTCGGTGTTGTCGAACAGGGCACGCGCCTTGAACGTGCCGCTGTCGGCACTGATCAGGTTGTCAACCACGTCCAGCTTTCCATCACCGGACAGCACGTGCGAATCGGCGCGGTCGAGCGCCGCCACCGGTACCGGGCCGGCGGCCTGCGCCTGGCGCACGTCACCCAGCTGGCGCTCGGGCAGGTTGAACAGCACGTGGATCGGATGGATCTGGGTGAGCGTGACCAGCGCGGTACCGGCGTTGACGACGTTGCCAGCATCGACCGCGCGGATGCCGGCGATGCCGGAGATCGGTGCGGTGACCTTGGTGTACTGCAACTGCACCTGTGCCGAGCGCATGCTGGCCTCGTTCGCTGCGACCGCGCTTTCGTACTGTGCCACTTGGTTTCGCTGTGTATCCAGATCGGTCTTGGCGACGTACTGGCGATACTCCGGTGCGTTCGAGCGCTGGTAGTTGGAGCGCGCAGTGGCCAGCAGGGCTTCGTTCTGGCGCTTGGCAGCAGCGGCCTGGTCATAGCTGGCCTGGGCCGTGCGCGGGTCGATCACCGCCAGTACATCGCCCTGCTTCACTTCCTGGCCTTCGCGGAAATTCAGGCTCATCAGCTGGCCGCCGACCTGCGGGCTGACGGTGACGGTGTTCATTGCCGTCACCGTACCCAGCGCGCTGGCATACACCGGCACGTCCTGGCGCGTGGCATCCACCACGGTGACCGGCACCGGGCCGGCATCCGGGTCTTCGCCGCCCTGGCGCGCGCCCGCAGCGGGTTTCCCAGCCTTGTCCTTGCCCCCGCCGATGACGCGCAGGCCGACCACGGCCAGCACCAGTACCGCCACGACCAGCAGCACGATCTTCCAAACACGTGACATTACGAGGACTCCGAGAGGGCTGGACCGGGCGGGACCCCGGGACAATGCGCAAAGCATACCTGTGCCACATCACGTTTCCTGCATGACGGATGGGACGGGCGCTAAGACCGGGTGAGGCGCCGGTGGTTCCCGTAGCGCCGGTGTTGCCCTACATTCAGCTGGAACCCCTTGTTGTGGAGATTGCGATGCGCCGTTCGCTGCTGCTGTCCGCCCTGCTGCTGGCCCTGCCGGCGCTTGCCCATGCCCAGGACGGGCAACGCCCGGAAGTGACCGCCGCCGCGCAGCGCCTGCAGGCCCAGGTGGTCGAATGGCGCCGCGACTTCCACCAGCACCCGGAGCTGTCCAACCGCGAGGCGCGCACCTCGGCCGAGGTCGCCAAGCGCCTGCGTGCGATGGGGCTGAAGCCGAAGACCGGCATCGCCCATCACGGCGTGGTGGCGATCATCGAGGGCGGCAAGCCGGGCCCGAAGATTGCCCTGCGCGCGGACATGGACGCGCTGCCGGTGACCGAGCAGACCGGGCTGCCGTTTGCGTCCAAGGCCACCGACCAGTACCGCGGGCAGACCGTGGGCGTGATGCATGCCTGCGGCCATGACGCACACACCGCCACCCTGCTGGGCGTGGCCGAGGCGCTGGTGTCGATGAAGAAGGACCTGCCGGGCCAGGTGATGCTGATCTTCCAGCCGGCCGAAGAAGGCGCGCCGCCGCCGGAAGAGGGCGGCGCCGCACTGATGCTGAAGCAAGGCCTGTTCGCCGACTTCAAGCCGGAGGCAGTGTTCGGGCTGCACGTGTTCTCCAGTGTGCAGGCCGGGCAGATCGCGGTGCGCGGTGGCCCGCTGATGGCCGCCTCGGATCGTTTCGGCATCAAGGTGATCGGTCGCCAGACGCATGGCTCGGCGCCGTGGAACGGTGTTGACCCGATCGTGGCCACCGCCGATCTGGTCGGCACCGCGCAGACCATCGTCAGCCGCCGCGCCAACCTGTCCAAGCAGCCGGCGGTGCTGACCTTCGGCGCGATCAACGGTGGCATCCGTTACAACATCATTCCCGACGAAGTGGAGATGGTCGGCACCATCCGCACCTTCGACGAAGGCATGCGCCAGCAGATCTTCGCCGACCTGCGCAACGTGGCCGAGCACACCGCGGCCGCGCATGGTGGCAAGGCGGTGACCGACATCTACGAGTCGGAAGGCAACCCGGCCACGGTGAACGACCCGGCGCTGACCGCGAAGATGCTGCCGAGCCTGCAGGCGGTGGTGGGCAAGGACAACGTGTACGAGCCGCCGTTGCAGATGGGCGCGGAAGATTTTTCGCTGTATGCGAAGGAAGTGCCGGGCATGTTCTTCTTCGTGGGTTCGACCAGCGTGGGCATCGACCCGGCGACGGCGCCGGCGAATCATTCGCCGAAGTTCCTGCTGGATGAGAAGGCCCTGGATGTGGGATTGCGCGCGTTGCTGCAGGTGAGCCTGGATTATCTGCACGGTGCCGGCACTCCTGCTGGCTGAGGGTTTCCGGCAGGGCTTGCAGCCCTGCACCCGCCTAAATCAACGTCAACGACAAAAGCGGGCATTCCGTGGGATGGCGGGGTGGGTCCGGTTGAGGGGGACGCCGTAAACCCATCCCTGGGGGCTTGGCCGCGGCATCCATGCCGCGGACACCCCCTCAACCGGACCCACCCCGCCTTCGACAGTTTCCCGCGGCTGTCGGAACGACATCCTGCTTCTGGTGGGGGTCGACCTTGGTCGACACGGCAGGCGTCAGGAACGTCTGAAGGATCGGTTTTTGATTTTGATTTTCCTGATCTTTCCCGTGGTGGCGCGAGAAATTGTCCGTGGCCGGGAGGGTGGGTTGGCTGGGGGCGTGAGCCGCATGGATGCGGCGACCGAGCTTACATGGACGTACTTGCAGCGGCCCCCAGCCAACCCACCCTCCCGGCCGACCCCGAGATCGTGCCTGAACCACCACGGAGGGGCTCCGCCGTTGGCCGGTCCGGCCGAAGGCCCGCCCTTCGCGCGATACAATGCCCACCATGAACACCCCACAGGATTCCAGCCTCGGTCGCGAGGTCAGTTACCCGTCGCAGTACGATCCCGGCCTGCTGTTTCCCATCCCCCGCAGCGGCGCCCGCGCCGAGATCGGCCTCGACGATGCCGCGCTGCCGTTCGTCGGCCACGACCGCTGGCATGCCTTTGAGCTGAGCTGGCTCGACCCGCGTGGCAAGCCGCAGGTCGCCGTCGCCACCGTGCAGGTGCCGTGCACCTCGCCGCGGCTGATCGAATCGAAGTCGTTGAAGCTGTACCTCAACTCCCTCAACAGCACCCGTATCGACAGCGCCGAGGCGCTGCGCGCGCGCGTCGTGGCGGATCTGTCGGCCTGCGCCGGTGCGCCGGTCCAGGTCGAGTTCGGCCTGCCGGGCCTGCGCGAGACGCCGCTCGGTGAATCCATCGACGGGCTGGAGCTGGAGATCGACTGCTACGGTCCGCCGCAGGCCGACTTCCTCTCGGCCGATGCTGGTGAAGTGGTGGAGGAGACCTTGGTCTCGGCACTGCTGAAGTCCAACTGCCCGGTGACCGGCCAGCCGGACTGGGCGACAGTCAGCCTGCGCTACCGCGGGCCGAGGATCGATCGTGCTGGCCTGTTGCGCTATCTGGTCAGCTACCGCGAACACGCCGAGTTCCACGAGCAATGCGTTGAGCGGATCTTCAGCGAGGTGTCTGCGCGCTGCCAGCCGCAATGGCTGGAAGTGGAAGCTCGCTATACCCGCCGTGGGGGCCTGGACATCAACCCGTGGCGCGCCAGCCCCGGCATCGTCGCCCCGGCGGCGACGTACCGCGAGCTGCGCCAGTAACCGCCACAGGCGGTTACGGCTGGCGCCGGGCCACGCCCGGCAAGCGCAGCGGCCACCGTCCGCCCCGATTGTTCAGCCGCCCCCCGGGGCGGCTTCACATCCGCACCATCCCCGTTTAACAACCGCCATGGCACCGTGCGAGCCACGTAGTCATGCAGACGGGAGTTGTGGATGAGTACCGAGAAGAAAGCCGATTTCTCCGGCGTCAGTGCCAGCGTCGACAGTACCGCCGAGCAGGTGCCGAAGGCGGACTTCTCCGGCGTCAGCGCTTCGGTGGACAGCACCGCCGAGATCGTCAGCGGTGGCACCTACACCGTGCAGAAGGGCGACTCACTCTCGAAGATCGCCAAGCAGCATCTGGGCGACGCCAACGCCTGGAAAAAGATCTTCGAAGCCAACCGCGACGTGCTCGACGACCCGGACAAGATTTTCCCGGGCCAGACCCTGAAGCTGCCGCCGAAGTAAGCCGGCGATCGAACGCCGTCCGACAATCCCTGGGAGGAACCCCGAATGATCAAGACCACCCCGCTCCAGACCGCCCTGATCGCCGCCCTGCTGGGCAGCGTTGCCCTGGTCGGTTGCAAGAAGAAGGAAGAGTCGACCGACACCAACGCGGCTCCGGCCGCCACGGCCCCGGCCGAGCCGGCAGCGCCGGCACCGATGACCGGTGCACCGCCGCCGATGGCGGAAGCTGCTGCGGTCAGCGTCTCCACCGTCACCGTGGGCAAGACCGCGGCCGCCGACAAGTCGGTCGCTCCGGCTGCACTGTTCTCGCCGAAGGATGACGTCATCGTCTCGGTCAAGACCGATGGCGCCGCCAACAACGTCAATGTCCGTGCCAAGCTGACCTTCCAGGACGGCCAGGTGGCCGGCGAACAGACTGCGACCCTGAATGCCAGCGGCGCGGAGACCACCAACGTTACGTTCAAGAATGCAAAGGGCTGGCCGGCCGGCAAGTACCGCGCCGAGGTCATGGTCGATGGCAAGGCGGCTGGAACGCCGCAGGAGTTCGAGGTCAAGTAAGTCCTGCCGACTCTCTCCCGGCAGGACTCACGATGGACGCAGCCGCGAGGCTGCGTCCTTTTTTTATTGGGCGATGGCTGGCGTCATCATCCACGCCATGCGTGAATGCGTGAATGCGTGAATGCCTGGATGCGTGGGCAGGCGTGCATCCGATGCATGTGGCTGGATCACAGCGTTGCTGCCGTGCAGTACCGCCGCGTATGGCGCGGCTTTGCCCCGCGCGGCTGAAAACGCGACAATGCAGGGGTTTCCCCGCCGCGCGCCCACCCTGACCGCGGCGGGGGAAAGCGACACGGTTGCACGTGGCCCGGCGCTGGCGCCGGCCTTCCCCTGAGCATTGCTACAGAGTCCAAGTCCCCCATGTCCAAGATTCTCTACACGCTGACCGACGAAGCCCCGTTCCTGGCGACCCAGTCGCTGCTGCCGATCGTCGACGCCTACACCGCCACCGCCGGCATCGTGGTGGAAACCCGTGACATCTCGCTGTCCGGCCGCATCCTCTCGCAGTTCCCGGAACTGCTGTCCGATGCGCAGAAGGTCAGCGACGACCTGGCCGAGCTGGGCCAGCTGGCGACCACGCCGGACGCCAACATCATCAAGCTGCCGAACATCTCCGCCTCGGTGCCGCAACTGAAGGCGGCCATCAAGGAACTGCAGGACCAGGGTTACCCGCTGCCGGATTACCCGGAAACCCCGGCTGACGACCAGCAGCGCGACTACAAGGCGCGCTACGACAAGGTCAAGGGCAGTGCAGTGAACCCGGTGCTGCGCGAAGGCAACTCCGATCGCCGGGCACCGCTGTCGGTGAAGAACTACGCGCGCAAGCACCCGCACCGCATGGGCGCCTGGGCGTCGGATTCGAAGTCGCACGTCGCGCACATGGCCGCCGGTGATTTCTACGGCAGCGAGAAGTCGGCCACCCTGGCCAACGCCGGTTCGCTGAAGATCACCTTCCACGGCAAGGATGGCAGCGCCGTCGTGCTGAAGGAAAAGATCGCGGTCAAGGCCGGCGAGATCGTCGATGCCGCGGTGATGAGCCGCAAGGCGCTGGCCGCGTTCATTGGTGAGCAGATCGCCGATGCCAAGGCCCAGGGCGTGCTGTTCTCGCTGCACCTGAAGGCGACCATGATGAAGGTCTCCGACCCGATCATGTTCGGCGTGGCCGTCAACGAGTTCTACAAGGACGTGCTGGCCAAGCACGCCGACGTGCTGAAGCAGGCCGGTTTCGATGCCAACAACGGCATCGGTGACCTGGCCGCGCGCCTGCCGTCGCTGCCGGAAGCCACCCGCGCCGCCATCGAAGCCGACCTGGCTGCCGAGTACGCACAGCGTCCGGGCGTGGCCATGGTCAATTCGGACAAGGGCATCACCAACCTGCACGTGCCGAGCGACGTGATCGTCGACGCCTCGATGCCGGCGATGATCCGCGACTCCGGCAAGATGTGGAATGCCGAAGGCAAGCTGCAGGACACCAAGGCGGTCATTCCGGACCGCTGCTACGCCGGCGTGTACCAGGCCGTCATCGACGACTGCAAGGCGCACGGTGCCTTCGACCCGGCCACCATGGGCTCGGTGCCGAACGTCGGCCTGATGGCGCAGAAGGCCGAAGAGTACGGCTCGCACGACAAGACCTTCCAGATCGCCGCCGACGGTGTGGTCAAGGTCACCGACGAGGCCGGCACCGTGGTGTTCGAGCACGCCGTGGAAGCCGGTGACATCTGGCGCATGTGCCAGACCAAGGACGCGCCGATCCAGGACTGGGTGAAGCTGGCCGTCGAACGCGCCCGCCTGAGCAGCACCCCGGCCGTGTTCTGGCTGGATGCCGCCCGCGCGCACGACGCCCAGGTCATCGCCAAGGTCGAGACCTACCTGAAGAACCACGACACCAGCGGCCTGGACATCCGCATCCTGCCGCCGGTGGAAGCGACCGCGTTCTCGCTCGACCGCATCCGCAAGGGCGAGGACACCATCTCGGTGACCGGCAACGTGCTGCGTGACTACCTCACTGACCTGTTCCCGATCATGGAACTGGGCACCAGCGCCAAGATGCTGTCGATCGTGCCGCTGATGGCCGGTGGCGGCCTGTTCGAGACCGGTGCCGGTGGTTCGGCCCCGAAGCACGTGCAGCAGTTCGTCGAAGAGGACTACCTGCGCTGGGATTCGCTGGGTGAATTCCTGGCGCTTGCCGCATCGCTGGAACACCTGGGCAACCGCTACGACAACGCCGCCGCCCGTGTGCTGGCCAAGGCGCTGGACGAAGCCAATGGCCTGTTCCTGGACAACGACAAGTCGCCGTCGCGCAAGCTGGGCGGCATCGACAACCGTGGCAGCCACTTCTACATCGCGCTGTACTGGGCCCAGGCCCTGGCCGCGCAGGACGAAGATGCTGCGCTGAAGGCTCGCTTCGCACCGCTGGCCAAGGCACTGACCGACAACGAGCAGAAGATCGTCGACGAGCTGATCGCGGTGCAGGGCAAGGCCGTGGACATCGGCGGCTACTACCGTCCGGACCTGGCCAAGGCCGGCAAGGCGATGCGCCCGAGCGCGACCTTCAACGCCGCGCTGGAGCAGCTGCGCGGCTGATCCCCCGTCGCCCGCTTGACCCCGGAACCCGCGCTTCGGCGCGGGTTTCTTTTTTGCCTCCGGGGGGCGGACCCCGCTGCCCGCAGAGGGCTCCGACCCCATCCCCCCAGCGTCCAGAACCGTGAAATCCGTCAGCCGTCGTAATGCCGTCAAGAGGGCATGAAACTTGCCCGCGATGGCCGTCGCAGAACCGATAGGACACGGTCTGCAACCGCCCTCAATCTGAGCAGTCGATCACGACGGCTGCCGCTGGCGATGTCCTAGCCTTGGCGACGCGAGGCCACCGGGGAGGTGGCCGCACGGGGAACACCGATGGCACGCGTGCTGGTAGTGGGAACCGACATCCAGGGCGAGCAGGCCCTGCTGCAACGGCTGCGCGTGGCGTCGGCGCTGCCCGATGGGCAGATCCGCCGCAGCCAGGATCTGGATGACTGCGATCTGCTGGTCATCCGCGATACGCCGGCGCTGCGCAATGCGGCCCTGCGCATGCGCCAGCAGCGCCCGCGGTTGCAGTGCTGGATCGAGGACCTCGGCGGCCAGCTGCGCGACGGCGATGGCCACCAGGACGTACTTGATGACGGTGCCATCGGCCGCGCGCTGCGCGGCATGCAGTTGCCCACGGAGCCGCTGGCCATGCACGCACCTGCACCGATCCGCCTGGCCGATGGTGCACACGCCATCACCCGCCTTCTGCGCCAGCGGCTGCCGCTGCGCCAGGGCCAGGCATTGCTGGGTGACGCAGGCGAGCCGCTGCTGCTGATGGATCTGGAACAGGACCAGGCCGTGTTGCTGCAGGAGCCTGCCGCTGCGCTGGTGGAACGCTTGGCTGATGCCTTCGAGCGCCTGCAGCTCGATGCTCTGACAGCGGCGCGCCTGCAGGCCCTGGGTGGCGAACGGCCACGCCAGCCACTGCGGCCGTTGCTGTGGCAGTGGGCACAACGCAGCCGCCATTGGCAGGCGCTGGACGAGCGCCTGCGCAGTGCTGCGGTGAAGCTGCTGCGCTGGCCCGACTTCCGCGTGCTGGGCCATGACCACGATGGCTTCCGCCTGTGCTCGCTGCTGCTCAAGCGCGCGTGCACGGTGGACGAGTGCGCGATGCTGCTTGATCTGCCGCCTGCGGCCGTGCGCGACTTCATCCATGCCGCTTACCTGTGCGGTTACGCGCAGCTGCAGGCCGCCCCAGCGACGCCCATGGCTGTGCGCACCGCCGGCACGGAAAGCGGCCTGCTCGCCCGCCTGTGGCGGCACCTGCGCGGGAGCGAGCGCAATGCGTGAGCACAAGGTGGTGGTGCTGGGCGGCATGGGCAGCGGCAAGTCGACCCTGGTGCGCAGCATCGCGGCCGGCGCAGTGGTGGATACCGATGTGGCCAACAGCGATCGGTTCGGTGCCGACAAGGCCTCCACCACCGTGGCGCTGGACTATGCCGACATCGACCTGCCCAACGGCGAGCGGCTGCGCCTGTATGGTACGCCGGGCCAGCAGCGCTTCGACTTCCTGTGGCCGATCCTGCTGCAGGGCGCACGCGGCGCCGTGCTGCTGCTGGATGCGCGCCGCGCGGGCGTGGCTGCCGAACTGGAAGACTACCTGCAGGTACTGCGCCCGTTCGCATCGTCGTTGGCGCTGGTGGTGGCCATCACCCACCTGGACCAGGCGCCGCAGGCGGCCGTGGACGACTGGGCCGCACGTGCCCGCCTCGATGATCAGCCGCTGCCCTTGCTGGCGGTGGATGCCCGCGACCGCGAACAGGGATTGCTGCTGATGGATGTATTGATGGGCGAGATGGAAGCGCACGCACTGGTGGCCGCGCATGGCTGACGGGCAGGTGGCGGTACTGCCTGACGCCGGCCAGCGTGAGCGCCTGCAGCCGCTGCTGCAGGACCTGCGGCAGCGGGTCGAAGGCGTGCGCACGGTAGTGCTGGCCAGTGTCGATGGCTTTGCCCTGGTCAGCGCCGGTGCCGAGGGGCGCGGCGAGCGGCTGGCGGCGATGACCAGCGCGATGCTGGCTCTGGCCGCAGCGGTAGGGCGCGAACTGGTACTGGGCGATCTGCAGACGCTGATGCTGGAGGCCGCAGGCGGCAAGGTGCTGATGCTGGCGGTCCAGGCCGAAGGACGCGCGCCGCTGCTGCTGATGGCGGCCTGCGACCAGCGCACCGTGATCGGCCAGGTGCTGTGGCAGAGCAGGGAATGTGGCCAGGCGATCCTGGCCGAACTCGGCGGATCGTGAGCCCGTCCGCAGGGAAACGTGGGGCTCGAACCATTCCTGAAAGGGGAGCGACGTGGCTGGATTGACTGAATCGTTGAACGCACTGATGGGCATCGACGGCGCGCAGGCCGTGGCGCTGGTCGACTACGAAAGCGGCATGCTGCTGGGCGAAGCCGGTGCCGGCATGGACATGGAAGTGGCCGCCGCCGGCAACACCGAAGTGATCCGCGCCAAGATGAAGACTGCTGCATCGCTGAACCTCAACGACACGATCGAGGACATCCTCATTTCGCTGGGCAAGGCGTACCACATCATGCGCCCGGTGGCGAAGAAGAAGGGACTGTTCTTCTACATCGTGCTGGACCGTACCAAGTCCAACCTGGCATTGGCCCGGCGCAAGGTGCAGGACGTGGAGGCCGAGCTGGCGATCTGAGCCACCGGCTTCCGTAGAGCCGGGCCCACCCGGCTGCGCTTTGCAACTGTAGAGCCGAGCCATGCTCGGCTGCTCCTGCCTGGATCAGCCGAGCATGGGCTCGGCTCTACACAAGCCACCCCACGCCAGCGTATGGTGAAGCCGGTCCTACCGGGTGAGCCACGCATGTCCGAGCCTGACATCGCTGCCGAGCTGGCGACGCGCATTGCCAACGTCATCCGCGATGGTTTCGAGCAGTACCACGCCCGCTTCGCGGCGATCACCGCCCGTGCGCGGCAGCGCTTCGAGCAGCGCGACTGGGCCGGTGCCCGCCGGGATGCAGTCGAGCGCATCGCGCTGTACGACCTGTGCGTCGCCGAGCAGATGGATACGCTGCGCCGCCTTGCCGGCGAACGGATCGGCGAACGCACGCTCTGGCTGCAGGTGCATGCACAGTACAGCGCGCTGCTGCAGGGCCCGATCGATGCCGAGCTGTACAAGACCTTCTACAACACACTGTCACGGCGCCTGTTCGCCACCCGTGGCGTAGATCCGGCGCTGGAGTTCATCGCCTTCGATGTCGAGCCCTCGGACGCCATCACCCATCCGGTCGCGCGGCATACCTACGCCGTTTCACCGACGCGGCCGGTGGAGGCGCTGCAGCGGGTGCTGGCCGATTACCGGTTCGATATCCCCTATGCGCACCAGCTGCGCTGTGCCGCGGCGATCGCGGTGCGCCTGCAGGATGACCTTGCCCATTGGGGCGATACGCCGGTGCGCAGCATCGAGCTGCTCGACACCGTGTTCTATCGCGAGCGCCGCGCCTACCTGGTCGGCCGCGTGTTCGGCGAGCATCGCTTCTCGCCGTGCGTGATCGCGCTGGTCAACGACGAGCGCGGCCTGCGCGCCGATGCGGTACTGACCCGGCGCCGCGACGTGGCCCATCTGTTCGGCGTGTCGCGCAGCTATTTCCAGGCCAACCTGGCCACGGTCGGCGACGCGGTGGTGTTCCTGCGCAGTCTGCTGCCGGGCAAGCCCATCGATGAGATCTACACCGTGCTGGGCCGCGCCAAGCAGGGCAAGACCGAGCGCTACCGCACCTTCTTCCGCCACTTCAACGAGCATCCGCAGGAGCGGCTGGTGCATGCCGAGGGCACGCCGGGCATGGTCATGGCGGTGTTCACCCTGCCCAGCTATCCGCTGGTGTTCAAGCTGATCCGCGACCGTTTCGCGTGGCCCAAGGCGATGTCGCGGCAGCAGGTGGAAGAGAAGTACGCGCTGGTGTTCAACCTCGATCGCGTCGGCCGCCTGCTCGATGCACAGCCCTATCGCCACCTGCGCTTCCCGCGTGAGCGCTTCGCACCAGCGCTGCTGGAGGAACTGCTGCAGCAATGCGCGCAGAGCGTGCGCGTCGATGGCGATGAGGTGGAGATCGCGCTGTGCTATGTGCAACGCCGCTTTCGTCCATTGAACCTGTACCTGCGCGAGCAGGGCGGTGAGGCGGTGCGCGCGGCGGTACTCGACTACGCGCAGGCGATCACCGACATGGCGCGCAACAACATCTTCCCCGGTGACATGCTGCCGAAGAACTTCGGCGTATCGCGGCATGGTCGCGCTGTGTTCTACGACTATGACGAGCTGTGCCTGGTCAGCGACTGCGTGTTTCGTGCCTGGCCGCAGCCGCGCACGCCGGAGGAGGCGATGGCCGACGAGCCCTGGTTCCATGTGGGGCCGCGCGATGTGTTCCCCGAACGCTTCGGCCCGTTCATGGGCCTGCCTGCCGGCGAGCTGGCGGCGCTCCGCGAGCACTACCGGCACCTGTTCGACCCGGCCTGGTGGCAGGGTCTGCAGGGCCGTTTTGCCCGTGGTGACTATCCGGATACGCCACCCTATGCAGGCACGCACCGGTTGGCGTAGCCACGCCGAACTGTCCCGGATGTGAAGACTGCGCTACGCTCAGCACTCATCACCAAGGATCCGGCAATGATGCGTTCCCCCCTGTTCCTCGCTCTCGCGTTGGCCGTTGGTGCCGGCGCTCCGCTGCTTGCCGGCGATGCCAGTGCGCAGACCACGCGTGCCGTGCGTGCCACCGCAGAGATGAGCATGGTGCTTTCCGGCAGTATCGATGTCACTCCGGAGGGCGTGGTCAGCGCGCTCGTGCTGGACCAGAAATCGACACTCACGCCGAGCATCGCCTCCTTCGTCGAAGGCACCATCGGTGGCTGGCGCTTCGAGCCCACGCTGCGCGATGGCAAAGCGGTCGCGACCCGTTCGCCGATGCGGGTGCGCCTGCGAGGGAAGTCGATGGCCGACGGCGGCTACGAAGTCAGCATGACCAGTGTCGATTTCAGTGAATATGATCCGAAGGCCACCGACTCGGTGACCCGCAAGCGCATGACCCCGCCGCGCTATCCCGAAGACGCGTATCGCAACGGCGGGCAGGGCGAGGTGCTGCTGGCGCTCAAGGTGGCGCGTGACGGTACGGTGGCCGATGTGATCGCCGAGCAGGTGAACATGACCGTGGTCGGCCCGGAACGGACCATGGCCAAGATGCGCGACATCCTGGCCAAGGCCAGTATCAGCAGCGCCCGCGGCTGGACCTTCAATCCGCCGACCACCGGCGAGGACAGCACCCGCGACAGCTGGACGGTGCGCGTTCCCGTGAATTTCGCCCTGGGCGACGACCGCAACGCAGGGCTGGAGCGCTATGGCCGCTGGCGTGCCTTCATTCCGGGCCCGCGACAGACCGTACCGTGGCGCAAGGCGGACGCGATCGAACAGGCCGGCAGCGATCTGCTGCCCGAGGGCGGCGTCTACATGGTGGACGGTGCCAAGCGCGGGCTGCGCCTGCTGACGCCGCTGGAGCAGGGTTGACGATCATTGCAGGGCCGGGCAGCCCGGCTCTGCGTCAATCGGCGTAGGGGTAGACCACCACCCGGTTGCGGCCCTGCTCCTTGGCCATGTACAGCGCCTTGTCGGCCAGCCGCAGCGCCTGCTCGGCGTCGGTGTGGAAGCTTGGGAAATGGGCCACGCCCAGCGAGACGGTGATGGTGCCGACCGGTTCAAACGGATGGTCGGCAATGCGCTGGCGCAGGCGCTCACCGGCCTGTCGCGCCGACTCGGCGCTGATGCCCGGCAACAGCAGCAGGAATTCCTCGCCACCGGCGCGGCAGAGGATGTCGCTGTCGCGGGAGTAGCGGCGCATCTGGTCGGCGATATGGACGATGGCGGTGTCGCCGACATCATGGCCGTGGTTGTCGTTGATCGACTTGAAGCGGTCGATGTCCAGCGCCAGGATCGCGAACGGGATGCCCTGCACCTGCAGGGCGTCCAGCGCCTGCTGCAGGCCGCGGCGGTTGAGCAGGCCGGTCAGCGGGTCGGTGCGGCTGGCGCGGTTGAGCGTGCCGATGCGGTCCTGCAGCGCATTGAAGCTGTGCAGCACCGCCTGCTTGAGCTGGGCCACCTCGAAATACCACGCGCGGATGCCGCTGACGTGGCTGATCGCGTTGCCGGTATCCTCGCCGCCCTGCACGTTGCGTGCGAGCTGCCACAGCGGCATCGAGATGCGACGGGCGAACCACCAGGTGATCAGCAGCGACAGCAGGCCCAGCGGGATCGCGTTCCAGATCACGGCGGTCATCAGCCTCGAAAGCGGCTGCAGCGTGGCCTCGGTCGGCCGCTGGGCGATGATGCCCCAGCCGGTGGCCGCCACCGGTGCATAGCCGGCCAGCATCGATACGCCCAGGTTGTTGCGCACCTGCTGCGCGCCGCGCTCACCACGCACCACGGCCTTCACTGCAGGATTGCCGACCACGTAGTCGCCCACCCGCTTGCCATCGGCGTGGTACAGCAGCCGGCCATGACGGTCGACCACGTACAGGTAAGAGCCGTCGCGGTAATAGTGCTTGCCCAGCAGCGTGTGCAGCGCGCTGCGCTGGCGCAGGTACAGGGTGCCGCTTACATAGCCGCGATAGCGACCCTGGCGGTCGAAGATCGGGTGCGACAGCGACACCAGCAGCTTGCCGGTGGCCGACTGGTACGGGTCGCTGATCATCGGCTGGCGCGCGGCGAGCGCGGCGTTGTTGCCCACGCTGTGCAGCACCTCGCCCTGCAGCTGCAGGGTCTGCGGCGAGGTGGCGATGACCAGGCCATCGGCATCCACCACCAGCGAGGAATTGAAGCTGTTGGTCTGCAGCTGCAGGCGGCTGGCCTCGTCCTGTGCCTGCGCCGGATCGAGGTTGCCCTGGCCGAGCCGGGTGGCGGCGTAGGCCAGTTCCTGCTGGGCGGCCAGCAGGAAGTTCTGGGTGGTCTCGGCCAGCTTGGTGGCATAGACGCGGTTCGCTTCAAGGGTGTTTCCAACCAGCTGGTCGCGCTGTACCCGGTAGCTGGCCAGCAGGGTGTTGGCCAGCGCGATGATGGCACTGAGCAGGGCCAGGGCGAGGATCAGCTTGCCCAGGTTGAGGCGGGGAGACAGCGTTCGCATGCGTCGACGGATCCGGCAGGAGGCTGGACCCGACCGGTACTCCGGAAGGGGCGACAGCGGGAATCGGTGGCCAGGCCCTCGGGGCCGAACAGGGCATCGGGCGGATTATCGCCAAAACCGGGCGGCGGTGAAATGAAGTGGGTCACCCTGCAGGCAAAAAAAAACCTGCCGCACGCGGCGGCAGGCTTCTTCAAGCGCAGCGTTGGGTTCAGCGCTTCATCGAACCGAAGAACTCGTCGTTGGACTTGGTGTTCTTCATCTTGTCCAGCAGGAATTCCATCGCGGCCATTTCATCCATCGGATGCAGCAGCTTGCGCAGGATCCAGATCTTCTGCAGCAGCTCCGGTTCGATCAGCAGGTCTTCGCGGCGGGTGCCGGAACGGTTGATGTCGATGGCCGGGAACACACGCTTTTCAGCGATGCGACGGCTCAGGTGCACTTCGCTGTTGCCGGTGCCCTTGAACTCTTCGTAGATCACCTCGTCCATCTTCGAGCCGGTGTCGACCAGCGCGGTGGCGATGATGGTCAGGCTGCCGCCTTCTTCCACGTTGCGCGCGGCGCCGAAGAAGCGCTTCGGGCGGTGCAGGGCGTTGGCGTCCACGCCACCGGTCAGCACCTTGCCCGAGCTCGGCACCACGTTGTTGTAGGCGCGGGCCAGGCGGGTGATCGAGTCGAGCAGGATCACCACGTCCTTCTTGTGCTCGACCAGGCGCTTGGCGCGTTCGATGACCATTTCGGCCACCTGCACGTGGCGCGCGGCCGGCTCATCGAAGGTCGAGCTGATGACCTCGCCGCGCACGGTGCGCTGCATTTCGGTCACTTCTTCCGGGCGTTCGTCGATCAGCAGCACGATCAGGTGCACGTCCGGGTGGTTGGTGGTGATGGCCGTGGCGACCTGCTGCATCATCATGGTCTTGCCGGCCTTCGGCTGGGACACGATGAGCGAGCGCTGGCCCTTGCCCTGCGGTGCCATCAGGTCGAGGATACGGCCGGTGATGTCTTCCGACGAACCGTTGCCGCGCTCCAGGGTGAAGCGGCGGCGCGGGAACAGCGCCGTCAGGTTCTCGAACAGAACCTTGTTCTTCGACGCTTCGATCGGCTCACCGTTGATGGTGTCGACGATGTTCAGCGCGAAGTAGCGCTCGCCGTCCTTCGGGAAGCGGATGCGGCCGGAGATGTGGTCGCCGGTGCGCAGGTTGAAGCGGCGGATCTGGCTGGGCGAGATGTAGGTGTCGTCCGGGCCGGCCAGGTAGCTGGCTTCGGCCGCGCGCAGGAAGCCGAAGCCGTCCGGCAGGATTTCCAGCACGCCGTCGGCGGCAACGCCGTCACCATGGCGGGTCAGCACCTTCAGCAGGGCGAAGATCACATCCTGCTTGCGGGCGCGGGCCACGCCTTCGGAGATCTGCAGCTGCTCGGCGATTTCCAGCAGCTTCTGTGCCGGCATGCGCTTGAGGTCGCTCAGCGAATAGACCGGGAAGCCTTCCGGCACGTTGGCGTGCGGGCGCGGCACGAAGGGCTGCTGCTCGCCGCCGTCGTTGGGCATGCCGTCGTCGCGGAAGCGGTTGTTGTTGCGGTCACGGTCGCGACGGTTGCGGAAGCGGTCACGGCGGTTGCCCTGGCCTTGCCCCTGGCCCTGCTGGCCGTTCTGGTTGTACGGGTTCTGACCCTGGTTCTGGCCACCGCCCTGGTGGTTCTGCTGCCGCGGCTGGCCGGATTCGCGACCTTCACCACCTTCGCCGCCGCCACTGCTGGCAGGGGCCTCGGCGGCGGGCGCGCTCGGTGCGGGGGCGGGGGCTGGTGCCTCGGGCGCGGCGGCCAGCGGCAGGGTCGGCTGCGCCGGAGCGGCGCTGGTTTCGGCGGCTGCCGGGGCGGCGGCCTTGCTCACGCGGGGCTTGCGCACGCGCTTTTCGGCGGGCGCATCGGCGCTGCCGGTTTCGGAAGTGTTATCGGACAAGAGCGTTATTCCTCGCTTGAAGGTGCGAGCGCCCGGCTGGGGCGGCGAACGTTGGGAATGGGTCTGGAAGAAACTGCGTCCAGAGGGTGCGGCACGCGAACGCGGCCGGATGTGCCGACACTATCATCGGCCTGCGGCGCCGTGCAAGGGCTGCCGGGAACAACATTCATCATGGACGCGGGGCGTCCGCCGGCAGCCGCGGGCCGCGGCTGCCGGAAAACGGCAGGATCAGGCCAGGGCCTTGTCCAGCAGGCCGGCCAGCTGGGCCTTGCCCACCGCACCGATCTGCTCGCCGACCTTCTCGCCGTCCTTGAACACGACCAGGTAGGGGATCGAACGCACGTGGTACTTGGCGGCCAGCGCACGGTTGTGATCGACGTTGACCTTGGCGATCTTGGCGCGGCCCTGGTAGGCGTCGGCCAGTTCGTCCAGCGCCGGGGCGATCATCTTGCACGGGCCACACCACTCGGCCCAGAAATCGACCAGCACCGGTTCCTTGGAATTCAGCACTGCGCTATCAAAGTCGGCGTCGCCGACATGTACAACCTTGTCGCTCATCTTGGTTTCTCGTCTTGGATTGCACCCGGCCATGCCGGAGGTGGGTGAACTGGGCCATGCCCGGTGGCGCGACCCTCGTCGTTGCCTCGCGGCACACTGCCGCGGTGCGTTCGGCGTGATGCCTGGACGCTCACGGCCGGCAGTGTACCCCTATCGCAGGGCGGGGACAGGCGCCGGCTGGAACCCAGCGTATCGTGATCGCTTCGAAGCTCGGTATGTGTCGGATTTCACTGTCTTCCCGAAGATGGGGGTGGCAGCGGGCGACACCAGTAGGCCTGGCCAGACCGTTCAAGTCCGGTGTGGCTGGGTGAAGGCTAGGCGTCTCCTGGCCTGCTGAGACGCGCCATTCCGGTTTGCCGGCCCGAGTGCGTTAAACTGGGCCATTGTGCGGCGTGCGGACCGGGTGGTCCCAGCCTGCCAACCCGCCGCAGGGGCCGCAGTTTGCGACGGTGCCCCTAGACGATGAAGTGCCAGCCGCCCCACGGGCCGGCGGCCATACCAAGACGGACTCATGAGCGACAAACCGCTGACCGATTTGACCTTCTCCTCCTTCGAGCTGCATCCGGCCCTGCAGGCCGGCCTTGAAGGAGCCGGATTCACCCGCTGCACCCCGATCCAGGCGCTGACCCTGCCGGTCGCGCTGCCCGGCGGTGATGTTGCCGGCCAGGCCCAGACCGGCACCGGCAAGACCCTGGCCTTCCTGGTCGCTGTCGTGAACCGCCTGCTGACGCGTCCGGCGCTGGCCGACCGCAAGCCGGAAGATCCGCGCGCCCTGATCCTCGCCCCCACCCGCGAGCTGGCCATCCAGATCCACAAGGATGCGGTGAAGTTCGGTTCCGACCTGGGCCTGCGTTTCGCCCTGGTCTACGGCGGCGTGGATTACGACAAGCAGCGCGAACTGCTGCAGCAGGGCGTGGACGTGATCATCGCCACCCCGGGCCGCCTGATCGACTACGTCAAGCAGCACAAGGTGGTCTCGCTGCATGCCTGCGAGATCTGCGTGCTGGACGAAGCCGACCGCATGTTCGACCTCGGCTTCATCAAGGACATCCGCTTCCTGCTGCGTCGCATGCCGGAGCGGACCACCCGCCAGACGCTGCTGTTCAGTGCCACCCTCAGCCATCGCGTGCTGGAGCTGGCCTATGAGCACATGAACGAGCCGCAGAAGCTGGTGGTCGAAGCCGAGACCATCACCGCTGCCCGCGTGCGCCAGCGCATCTACTTCCCGGCCGACGACGAGAAGATCCCGCTGCTGCTGGGCCTGCTGTCGCGCAGCGAAGGCGCGCGCACCATGGTCTTCGTCAACACCAAGGTATTCGTCGAGCGCGTCGCCCGCGCGCTGGAAAAGGCCGGCTACCGTGTCGGCGTGCTGTCCGGCGACGTGCCGCAGAAGAAGCGCGAGAGCCTGCTCAACCGCTTCCAGAAGGGCCAGCTGGAAATCCTGGTGGCCACCGACGTGGCCGCGCGCGGCCTGCACATCGACGGCATCAAGTACGTCTACAACTACGACCTGCCGTTCGATGCCGAAGACTACGTGCACCGCATCGGCCGCACCGCGCGCCTGGGTGAAGAGGGCGACGCGATCAGCTTCGCCTGCGAACGCTACGCCATGGGCCTGCCGGACATCGAGGCCTACATCGAGCAGAAGATTCCGTCCGAGCCGGTCACCAAGGAACTGCTGACGCCGTTGCCGCGTCCGGAACGCCCGGCCCCGGCGGCAGGCGAGGAAGGCGAGGACAACGAAAGCGTCGGCCAGATCTTCCGCGAGGCGCGCGAAGCCCGCGCCGCCGAGGAAGAGCGTCGAGGCGGTGGCCGCAGTGGCGGCCGTTCCGGTGGCCGCGGTGGTCGCGACGGCGAGCGCAGCGGCGAGCGCCGTCCGCGTGGCCCGCGCAAGCCGCGCGTGGAAGGCGAACAGGGTGCAGCCGCGCCGGTCGCCGGTGCCGAAGGCGCCGCTGCCCAGGCCCCGCGTCCGCCGCGCCCGCCGCGTGCCGAAGGCGCACCGGAAGGTGCAGTGGACGGCGCGCACAAGCCGCGCAAGCGCCGTCGTCGTCGCCACGGCCGTCCGGTCGAGGGTGCCGAGGGCGTGCAGGCCAATACCGGCAACGGCGCCAGCCCGGTCACCCCGGTGCAGGTGGTGGCCAAGCCGGTGCGCACGGCCGCTGATACCGGCGATTCGTTCCTGACCCGCATCGGCCGCAAGATCCGCCGGATGCTGTCGGGCAGCTAAGCCGCCGGGGGTGGGTGCGGACCTTGGTCCGCACTGGGCCGAGCATGGGCTCGGCTCTACAGCCCCCATGCCGCCCTGCAGAGCCGAGCCCTATGCTCGGCTGCTCCTGCGGCTACCGCCAATCGCCCCACCATCTCCACGACGTCGCGCCGCTCCTGCATAATCGGGGCATGAGTGTCCTGCGCTTCGACAATGTCAGCAAACAGTACGCCGGTGGCCACGAGGCGCTGACCGATGTCAGCTTCGAGGTTGCGCCGGGCGAGATGCTGTTCGTCACCGGCCATTCCGGTGCGGGCAAGAGCACCCTGCTCAAGTTGATCCACCTCGACGAGCGGCCCAGCCGCGGCGCGGTGGTGTTCGATGAGCGCAACCTGCTGAAGGTGCGCGGCGGCGACATTCCGCGCCATCGGCGTGCGGTCGGCGCGGTCTACCAGGACCATCGCCTGCTGATGGACCGCTCGATCGCCGAGAACGTGGCGCTGCCGCTGATCCTGCGCGGCACCCGCCGTGGCGACATCGGCAAGCGCGTGCGCTCGGTGCTGGAGCGGATGGGCCTGGGCCATCGCGAGAAGGCGCTGCCCTCGCAGCTGTCAGCCGGCGAGCAGCAGCGCGTCGGCATCGCCCGCGCCATCGTCGGCGAACCCAAGCTGCTGGTGGCCGACGAGCCCACCGGCAACCTCGACCCGACCCTGGCGGCGGAGATCATGGCCCTGTTCGCCGAGCTGCCCTCGCGCGGCACCAGCGTGCTGGTGGTCAGCCACGACCTGCCGCTGCTGCGCCGCATGCGCAAGCGGGTGCTGATCCTCGACCACGGCCGGCTGGTGGATGACATCTCGCCGCAGGACCTGGCGGAGTAACACATGGCGAAGAACGAAAACAGCGAAGCCGCCGCCCCCTCGCGCGTGGGCGTCTGGTTCCAGCACCACGCGCACAGCGTGGTGTTCAGCCTCGGCCGTGCCTTCCGCAAGCCGTGGGCGACCCTGCTGACGGTGATGGTCATGGCGCTGGCGCTGGCCCTGCCGCTGGGCCTGTCGATCGCGCTGGACAACCTCAAGCAGTTCGCCGGCAGCGTGCAGCAGTCGCGTGACATCAACGTGTTCCTGAAGGGCAACGTCGATGGCCCCGGCGCGCTGCGTCTGGCCGGCCAGCTGCGCGACCGCGATGACGTGGCCGAAGTGAACGTGCGCACGCCCGAGCAGGGCCTGCAGGAACTGCGCGATGCCGGCCTCGGCGAGGCGATCGACGCCCTCAACGACAACCCGCTGCCCTCGCTGCTGGTGATCACCCCGGGCCAGGGCAAGGACGACGCACGCCTCGCGCGCGCGCTGGAAAGCCTGCCCGAGGCCGACCTGGTGCAGCACGATGCACTGTGGCGCCAGCGCCTGGATGCCTGGCTGGCATTCGGTGCACGGCTGGTGCAGGTGCTGTCGGTGCTGCTCGGCGTCGGCGCCGCGCTGGTGGTCGGCAACACCGTGCGCCTGGACATCCAGGCCCGCCGCGAAGAGATCGGCGTGCTGCAGCTGCTCGGCGCCAGTGATGGCTTCATCCGCCGCCCGTTCCTGTACCTGGGCGCGTGGTATGGCCTGGGTGCCGGTGCGGTGGCGCTGGCCCTGATCGGCGCCGCCGGTGCCGCGCTGCGCGTGCCGCTGGCCGAACTCTCGCGCAGCTATGGCAGCCCGTTCGTGCTGCACGGCCTGGACCTGCTGCATGGCGGCCTGGTCCTGCTCGGCACGCTGCTGCTGGGCTGGCTGGGTGCGTGGCTGGTGACCGGCCACTTCCTGCGCCAGACACGCCCGACCGACACCTGAGACCGGCATGCAACCGCAAGCGCTGAAGCACCTTGAAGGGCCCGCGACGCGGGTGATGGTGGTCGATGGCTCGAAGCTGGTGCGCAAGCTGATCGCCGACGTGCTGAAGCGCGACCTGCCCGGCGTGGACGTGATCGGCTGCGACAGCATCGAGGACGCGCAGCAAGCGCTGGCGCAGGGCCCGGTGGACCTGGTGACCACCTCACTGACGCTGCGTGATGGCGACGGCCTGGCGCTGGCGCGGATGGTCCGCGAAGCCGCTGGCCAGGCCTATGTGCCGGTGATCGTGGTGTCCGGCGACGCCCAGCAGCACCTGGAGCAGCGCCGCTTCACCGAGTACGTCACCGACTATTTCGACAAATCGCTCGGCCATGAAGCGCTGGCGACCTTCATCCGCGGCTACGTGCAGCCGCAGACCATTCCCGGCGCCACCATCCTCTACATCGAGGACAGCCGCGTGGTGGCCGAAGCGACCAAGCGCATGCTGGAACGCCAGCAGTTGAACGTGCTGCACGTGGTCAGCGCCGAAGAGGCGTTCACCCTGCTCACTGCCGAGTCGCTAGGCCGCAGCCGCCACCGCATCGACCTGGTGCTGACCGACGTCACCCTGAAGGGCGAACTGAGCGGCCGCGATGTGGTGCAGCGCGTGCGCGTGGACTTTGGCTACGGCAAGCGCCGCCTGCCGGTGCTGGTGATGACCGGCGACGGCAACCCGCACAACCAGACCGGGCTGCTGCAGTCCGGTGCCAACGACCTGGTGCTCAAGCCGATCGAAGAACGGCTGCTGGTCACCAAGGTGCTGTTCCAGCTGCGGCTGGCCCGATTGAACGATGGACCCCTGATTCGATGATGGATGAAGTAGCCGACACCCCGACGATCCAGCTGGAACCGAGCTGGAAGCAGCATGTCGGCGATTACCTGCTGCAGCCGCAGATGCGCGAGCTTTCCAGCTTCCTGCGCCAGCGCAAGGCCGCTGGTGCGGCAGTGTTCCCGCCTGGCCCGCAGATCTTTGCTGCGTTCGACGCCACGCCGTTCGAGCAGGTAAAGGTGGTCATCCTCGGCCAGGACCCGTACCACGGCCGAGGCCAGGCCCATGGCCTGAGCTTCTCGGTGCCGCCGGGCGTACCGGTCCCGCCGTCGCTGCTGAACATCTACAAGGAGATCGAGAGCGATCTCGGCCTCCCGCGCCCGGACCACGGCTGCCTGATCCCGTGGGCGCAGCGCGGCGTGCTGCTGCTCAACGCCGTGTTGACGGTGGAAGAGGGCAAGGCCGGCGCGCACCAGGGCCGTGGCTGGGAAGGCTTCACCGATCACGTGGTGGACGTGCTCAACTGCGAACGCGAAGGCCTGGTGTTCATGCTCTGGGGCGCCTATGCCCAGCAGAAGGGCAAGGTGATCGACACCCGGCGCCATCGCGTGCTGAAGTCGCCGCACCCGTCGCCGCTGTCGGCCCACCGTGGCTTCCTTGGGTGCCGGCATTTCTCGATGGCCAACGAGTACCTGCAGCGCCGCGGGCAGGCCCCGATCGACTGGTCGCTTCCGCCGCGCTCGGCGCTCTGAGCACGGGCGGGGGCCAAGCCTGAACACCGGGCAACGTTTCTGGTCCTGAATGGGCCTTCTGGACGGCCCGTTCAGCTCCGCTTGACCGGAATCGGCCGGTTTATGGTGGGTAATTGGTTGAATTCCAAGGGATTGTGAATCCCGAAAAGCGTGCTCGCCACTGTCATCAAATCGCGCTACGGTAGGGCTCTGTTTGGGACCAGTGTTGCATCAATAGGATGCTGGAACTTTTTCCTCCTTTAGCAGTCCAAATCCCGGACTGCTAAGATGGGTGCCTATGAGCCAGAACACCTCTACTGCCCTTGTGGCAAACAATCTCCCGATTCCCAGTGCGCTCGGTTCGCTGGACGCCTACATCGGTGCCGTGCACCAGATCCCGGTGCTGTCGGTCGATGACGAACAGGACCTGGCCCGTCGTTTCCGCGACGGTGACGATCTGGACGCCGCACGTGAGCTGGTGCATTCGCACCTGCGCTTCGTGGTGCACGTGGCCCGCGGTTACAACGGCTACGGCCTTGCGCTGGGCGACCTGATCCAGGAAGGCAACATCGGCCTGATGAAGGCGGTCAAGCGCTTCGACCCCGACATGGGCGTGCGTCTGGTGTCCTTCGCCGTGCATTGGATCCGTGCCGAAATGCACGAGTTCATCCTGAAGAACTGGCGCATCGTCAAGGTCGCTACCACCAAGGCGCAGCGCAAGCTGTTCTTCAACCTGCGCAAGTCGAAGACGCGCCTGGGCTGGATGAACGCGGCTGAAGTCAGCGCGGTGGCCAAGGACCTGAACGTGTCCGAGCGCGAGGTCATGGAAATGGAATCGCGCCTGTCCGGTCGCGATATCGGTTTCGATGCGCCCACCGACGAGGACAACGAACATGCGCCGCCGTCGCCGGCCGCGTTCCTGGTTGCCAACGACGAAGACCCGTCGATGGCCTATGAGCGTGCCGACAGCGAAGACAACCAGATGCAGCTGCTGCGCGAAGGCCTGGCCGAGCTGGATGCCCGTTCGCGCGACATCATCCGCCGCCGCTGGCTGGATGCCGACAGCAAGGTGACGCTGCAGGAACTGGCCGACGAATACGGCGTGTCGGCCGAGCGTATCCGCCAGGTGGAAGCGAACGCGCTGAAGAAGATGAAGGCGCTGTTCACCGCGTAAGGCGGGGTGGCGTTGAAGCAGAGAAAAGGCCCGGCACTGCCGGGCCTTTTTCGTTTGGTTGGGTTCATCCACGCATGGCGTGGGTCTAAGGTAGAGCCGCGCCATGCGTGGATGCCGGGCACTGATACTGCGTCATGGCATCGGCTTTCCCGTCGTTTGCATCAGAGCCCAGACCGGGATAGAGGCGTGCTGCCGGAAGTCGATCGTGTTGAAGGTCGCCAGACCCGCCAGCACCTGCAGTTCCCGGCTGAGCGCCGAGCGCTGAATGGCCAGAGTAGGGGTGGCAAAGCGCGCGTAGCCGCCGCGGTTCCAGTCGTACACATGGATGCCGCGCGAAGCCATGGCCACACCGTCATCGTCCCGGGGAACCTTCATGTGCGTGATGGCCCTGCCAACCACCGGCAGCTCCATCAACATCATTTCGATATCGAAGATGTCCACCGCCGCTTGACTCAGAAGCGCGGCAGGGATGTCTCCCTCGCCTGCGGTGACGAATGCCGCCACGGCGCCGGTCTGGTCCACGCCCAGCCAGACGCAATCAAAGCCATCCGGATATTCCTGATGTTGGCGCATTCTGCTTCCTCCCGTCCCTGAAGCCGCGACACTTCTAAACCTGATCGACCGGAAGGGTCTGGGCGCTGTTCTTTAGAGCAAAGGCCCGGCATTGCCGGGCCTTCTCGTCGGTGGAACTCACCCAGAGCCACGCCACGCGTGGCTGCACCCCACACCTCACCCCTCGCGTGCGATCGCGCGCCAACCGATGTCGTTGCGGTGGAACTCGTTGGCCCAGGTCACCTTGGCCACGCCGGCATAGGCATTGGCCTGTGCGTCGCGCACGCTGTCGCCCAGTGCCGCCACGCACAGCACGCGGCCGCCGGCGCTGAGCACTTGGCCCTGCGCGTCCAGCGCGGTGCCGGCATGGAACACCTTGGCGCTGGCCGGCACATCGGCCAGGCCGGAAATCACGTCACCGGTGATCGGCGATTCCGGGTACGGCTTGGCGGCCAGCACCACGCCAAGCGACGGGCGCGGGTCCCACTGCGCCTCCACCTGGTCCAGGCGACCGTCGATGGCCGCCTCCACCAGGTCGACCAGGTCGGACTGCAGGCGCAGCATCACCGGCTGGGTTTCCGGGTCGCCGAAGCGCACGTTGAATTCGATCACCTTCGGCGCGCCGCTGGCGTCGATCATCAGGCCGGCATAGAGGAAGCCGGTGAAGGGAATCCCGTCGGCGATCATGCCCTGCACGGTCGGGTTCACCACTTCGCGCATCACGCGGACATGCACCTCCGGGGTGACCACCGGGGCCGGCGAGTACGCGCCCATGCCGCCGGTGTTCGGGCCGGTGTCGCCGTCGCCGACGCGCTTGTGGTCCTGCGAGGTTGCCATCGGCAGCGCATGCACGCCGTCCACCATCGAAATGAAGCTGGCTTCCTCGCCATCGAGGAACTCTTCGATCACCACGCGCGCACCGGCGTCTCCGAAGGCATTGCCCGACAGCATGTCACGCACGGCGTCCTCGGCTTCGGCCAGGGTCATCGCCACGATCACGCCCTTGCCGGCGGCCAGGCCATCGGCCTTGACCACGATGGGGGCACCCTTCTCGCGGATGTAGGCCAGCGCCGCGTCCACGTCGGTGTGCACGGCATAGAACGCGGTGGGGATGTTGTGGCGGGCCAGGAAGTCCTTGGCGTAGGCCTTGCTGCCTTCCAGCTGCGCGGCGGCGGCGGTCGGCCCGAAGATGCGCAGGCCGGCGGCACGGAAACGGTCGACCACGCCGGCCACCAGCGGCACTTCCGGGCCAACCACGGTCAGCGCCACGCCTTCGGCCTGGGCCAGCGCCAGCAGGCCGTCAATGTCAGTCACTTTCACTGCCACGTTGCGGCACTTGTCTTCGCTGGCGGTGCCGGCGTTGCCGGGCGCCACGATCACTTCGGTGACACGGGAGGACTGGGCCAGCTTCCATGCCAGGGCGTGTTCGCGGCCGCCAGAGCCGATGACAAGTACGTTCATCACGAGATTCCAGATTGCGTGGGAAGGGAAGGGCGATGTCCCCGGCGGCGCGCGTGGTTCACTCGCAGCCTTCGCGTTGCAGCGCGTCGGGGAAGGAATAGGTCCAGGTCTTCGGGTCCAGCGTGAAGCGGTGCGTACGGCGCACGTTGCTGCCGCCACAGCTGCTGCCCGTTTCCTCGATCAGCAGCGGCCAGGTGCGCGCGCTGCGGTTGCTGTCGTCCATGCGCAGTTCGAAGTCGACGTCGAACATGCGGGTGCGGCAGTCTTCGGCCTGCTCGGCGTCGTCGCAGTCGTAGGCCGCGGTGTTGTCGATGTGGCTGCGCACGCTGCCGGCATCCACCAGACCGTTCGGGCCGGGCAGGATGAAGCTCTGCGTCTGCAGCGAATAGCCCTGGCCGTACCAGCCGCTGACGTTGCGGAAGCCGTAGAAATCGCTGCCGAAGCGCAGGATCTCGACGCTGCCCGGACGGCCGCTGCTGCCATAGGTGCCGCCGGTCAGCTCGGCCGCCACGTCGAAGCCATCGCCGGCCGGGCGCAGCACGTAGTAGTCGATGGTGCCCGCGTCGGCATGGCCAGCGTCGACCACTTCGCCGCACACCGCCAGCAGCTGCTGCCAGCTGTCACCGCTGACCACGGGTTGCTCGGCACAGACCGCCCAGTCAACCGGGCGGGTGTCGCCGCCCTGCGCCCAGTTGCCGCGCCAGCCGTCGGACAGCTGCGCGTCCTCGCCGTAATGCGCGGTCAGGAAAGCCTGCAGTCGCGCGGTGCGGCTGACATGCCCGGCCGCTGCGGTGCTGGTTGCGGCCGGCGCCTCTGCCTGCAGGGCAGCGGCGGGTGCCGGTTCGGCGGCCGGCTTGCAGCCGGCCAGCAGGGCCGCGCCCATCAGGGCGGGCAGAACGAGGGGCTTGATCGAAACTGCGGACATCCGTGTCGCTCCAGCATCAGTGGCGGAAGTGGCGCACGCCGGTGAACACCATGGCCAGGCCGTGTTCGTCGGCGGCGGCGATCACTTCGGCATCGCGCATCGAACCGCCCGGCTGGATGACCGCCTTGATGCCGGCGGCAGCAGCGGCATCGATGCCGTCGCGGAACGGGAAGAACGCATCGGAGGCCATCACCGAACCTTCGACCACCAGGTTCGCGTCAGCGGCCTTGATGCCGGCGATGCGCGCCGAGTACACGCGGCTCATCTGGCCGGCGCCGACACCGATGGTGCGGTTGTCCTTGGCGTAGACGATCGCGTTGGACTTCACGAACTTGGCCACCTTCCAGGCGAACAGCAGGTCGGTGAACTGCTTGTCGGTCGGTGCCAGCTTGCTGACCACCTTCAGTTCGTCGCGGGTCATGCCGCGGTTGTCCGAGGACTGCAGCAGGAGGCCCGAGCCCACGCGCTTGCTGTCGAAGTTGTTCAGGCCGTCGCCGTGCGGGATGCGCAGCACGCGCACGTTGGCCTTCTTCTGTGCGTACTCCAGCGCGGCCGGCTCGTAGTCCGGGGCGATCAGCACTTCCACGAACTGGCGGTCCAGGATGACCTTGGCGGTGGCGGCGTCCAGCGGCGTGTTGAAGGCGATGATGCCGCCGAAGGCGCTGGTCGGGTCGGTGGCGTAGGCCAGCTCGTAGGCATCGCCGTTGCCGGCACCGACGGCCACGCCGCACGGATTGGCATGCTTGACGATCACGCAGGCCGGCGCGCCGAACTGGCGCACGCATTCCCACGCCGCATCGGCGTCGGCCAGGTTGTTGTAGCTCAGCTCCTTGCCCTGCAGCTGCTGGAAGGTGGCCAGCGTGCCCGGCACCGGGTACAGGTCGCGGTAGAAGGCGCCGCTCTGGTGCGGGTTCTCGCCGTAGCGCAGGTCCATCACCTTCACGAAGGTAGAGTTCATCTGCGCCGGGTACTCGGCGCGGGCCGGCACGGCGGCGTCGGTGGCGGTCACCGCCGACAGGTAGTTGCTGATCGCGGCATCGTACTGGGCAACGCGATTGAACGCGGCCACCGAGAACGCGAAGCGGGTGGCAGCCGTCAGCTGGCCATCGTGGGCGTCCAGCGAGGCCAGCAGTTCGGCGTACTGCGACGGGTCGGTGGCCACCGCCACGCGGGCGAAGTTCTTGGCCGCCGAGCGCAGCATGGCCGGGCCGCCGATGTCGATGTTCTCCACCGCATCGGCCAGGGTGCAGTCGGCCTTGGCGGTGACCGATTCGAACGGGTACAGGTTCAGCACCAGCAGGTCGATGGCGCCGATGCCATGCTCGGCCATCACCGCATCATCCAGGCCCGAACGGCCCAGCAGGCCACCGTGCACCATCGGGTGCAGGGTCTTGACCCGGCCATCCATCATTTCCGGGAAGCCGGTGACCTCGGCCACGTCCTTCACGGCCAGGCCCACATCGCGGATCGCCTTGGCAGTGCCGCCGGTGGACAGCAGCTCCACGCCGCGTGCCGCCAGCGCAGTGGCCAGCTCGACCAGACCGGTCTTGTCGGAAACGGAGAGGAGGGCCCGGCGGACGGGCAACAGATCAGCAGTCATGGGACAGAATCGGCAGCGGAGCGGGGCCGATATTGTAGGCGGTGGGGGCCGGTGGCGGGCGCCGCGGGGCGAAATCGGCCGAGGGCAGGGGCCGGTGGCCGCCTTCGGCACAGCCCGGTCGGCCGCAGACGGCACACAATCCGATGGGGCGGCAGCGCCCTGATCGGGTAGGCTGTGCCCGGACTGCCAAGGATCAGCAGGTACAGATCGTGTCGATCTATGCATTGAAAGGACGTTTCCAGGACCTGTTGCGCCCGGCCGTAGGTGGCCTGTATCGCATGGGCATCACCGCCAATACGGTGACCGTGGCCGCTGCCGTGGTCTCGCTGCTGGTGGCCGCAGCCGTGGGGTGCTGTGCGCCTGCCCGGCCGCTGCTGTACCTGCTGCTGCCGCTGTGGATGCTGCTGCGCATGGGGCTCAACGCTGTGGACGGCATGCTGGCCCGCGAATTCGGCCAGCAATCGCGGCTGGGCGCCTATCTGAACGAAGTGTGCGATGTGATCGCCGATGCGGCGCTGTACCTGAGCCTGCTCAGCGTACCGGGCGTGCGCCCGGAGACGCTGTGGCTGCTGGCCTGGACCGCGGCGCTGAGCGAGTACGCCGGCGTGCTGGGGCTGATGGTCGGTGCCAGCCGCCGCTACGACGGCCCGATGGGCAAGAGCGACCGCGCCTTCGTGATCGGTGTGCTGGGCCTGTTGCTGGCCTTCGGCTGGGTCGGCGCGCTGACGGTCAGCGGCGTGGCCGCAGCCATGGCAGCGTTGTGCGTGCTGACGATGATCAATCGCGTACGGCGCGGGCTGAAGGAATCCGCGGCGACGCCGCAGCGATAGACACACCAAGACAACACGCCACATCAGTCAGGAGATTGCATGCGTCAGGCGCAGGAACGGGAATTCCACAGCTTCGACCAGGTACCGCTGTTCTACCGGTACTGGGCGGGCACCACTGCAACCCCGGCCACCAGGGCCATCGTGCTGCTGCATCGCGGCCATGAACATTCCGGCCGGGTCACCCACCTGGTCGATGAGCTGGACCTGCCCGACACCGCCTTCTTCGCCTGGGATGCGCGCGGCAATGGCCGGTCGCCGGGCGCGCGAGGCGATGCACCGGGCTTCCCGGCGCTGGTACGCGACCTGGACAGCTTCATCGCCCACATCGGCGCGGCGCATGGCATCGCGGTGGAAGATATCGTGGTGATCGCGCAGAGCGTGGGGGCGGTGGTCGCCGCGACCTGGGTGCATGACTACGCGCCGCGCCTGCGCGCGCTGGTGATGGCTTCGCCGGCGTTCAAGGTGAAGCTGTACGTACCGTTCGCGCGGCCGGGCCTGGCATTGATGCAGAAGCTGCGCGGCAACTTCTTCGTCAACAGTTACGTCAAGCCGCAGTGGCTGACCCACGATCCGGCGCGGGTGGAAAGCTACCGCACCGATCCGCTGATCACCCGGCCGATCTCGGTGCGCGTGTTGCTGGGCCTGTACGAAGCGGCAGATCGCATTGTCGCCGATGCGCAGGCGATCAGCGTGCCGGTGCAGCTGCTGGTGTCCGGTTCGGATTTCGTGGTGCACCGTGGCCCGCAGGATCGCTTCTACGAACGCCTGTCGAGTCCGATCAAGGAGCGCGTGCACCTGCCGGGCTTCTTCCACGACACGCTGGGTGAGCGCGACCGCGCACCGGCACTGGCGCGTATCCGCAGCTTCATCCAGGCGCGCTTCGCCGAACCGCTGCACGAGCTGTCGCGTCGTGACGCACATCGGCATGGGCCGACCTTCGAGGAATCGGAGATCCTGGCCTGGCCACCGGAGCGCAACAGCCTCGCCGACCTGCGCTGGCGCGTGGTGCGCGGCGGCCTGCGCGTCGGCGGCACGTTGTCCGAAGGCATCGCACTGGGCCTGCAGACCGGTTTCGATTCGGGCAGCACGCTCGACTACATCTATCGCGACCAAGCGCGTGGCAAGGGCCCGCTGGGCCGCATGGTCGACCGCAATTACCTGGACGCAATCGGCTGGCGCGGCATCCGCATCCGTGGCCAGCACCTGCAGGAACTGCTGCGCGATGCTGCCCAGCGCCTGCGCGGGCAGGGCACCCCGGTGCGCGTGCTGGACGTGGCCGCCGGCCATGGCCGCTATGTGCTGGAAGCGCTGGGCCAGGGCCAACAGCGCGCCGACCGCATCGTGCTGCGTGATTTCAGCGATCTGAACGTGACCCAGGGCCAGGGCTTGATCGAGCGCCTCGGTGCGGCCGACATCGCACGCTTCGAGCAGGGCGATGCGTTCGATCCGGCGCAACTGGCGGCGGTGGACCCGGCGCCGACGCTGGCGGTGGTATCGGGCCTGTACGAACTGTTCCCCGACAACGATGCCGTGCTGCGCTCGCTGAAGGGTATTGCCGCAACGGTGCCGGTGGGCGGCTACCTGGCCTACACCGGCCAGCCCTGGCACCCCCAGCTGGAATTCATCGCGCGCGCGCTGACCAGCCACCGCGGCGGCGCCGCGTGGGTGATGCGCCGCCGTACCCAGCAGGAGATGGATGAGCTGGTGCGCCTGGCTGGGTTCGAGAAGGTGGCGCAGCGTATCGATGACTTCGGCATCTTCACCGTGTCGCTGGCGCGCCGGACCGCGTGATGGCGACGCTCGCCGCCACCCCGCTGGCCGCGGAAGGGCGCCCCTGGCGGCGCGCCCTGCTGTGGCTGGCCCTGCTGGGCCCGTTCTTCTTCGCCAGCTATGGCTTTGCCAACTGGATGGCCGGTCGCCATGCCGAACTGCCGGTGATGGCGTTCGCCTGGGAGACCCGCATTCCGTTCGTGCCGTGGACGATCGTGCCCTACTGGTCGATCGACCTGTTCTACGCGGTCTCCTTCTTCCTGTGCAGGCAACGGTTGGAGCTGGACCGGCATGCGCTGCGGCTGTTCAGTGCACAGCTGATCGCCGTGAGCTGCTTCCTGCTGTGGCCGCTGCGCTTCAGCTTCGAGCGGCCGGAGATCGGCGGCGTGTTCGGTTGGCTGTTCGATGTGCTGCTGGGCTTCGACAAGCCGTTCAACCAGGCGCCATCGCTGCACATCGTGCTGCTGATCGTGCTGTGGGTGAAGTTCGCGCAGTACCTGCACGGCGTGTGGCGTTGGGTGCTGCATGTGTGGGCACTGCTGATCGGTGTCTCGGTGCTGACCACGTTCCAGCATCATTTCATCGATATCCCGACCGGGCTGCTGGCCGGGTGGCTGTGCGTGTGGCTGTGGCCGGAGCAGGGCACGCCACCGTTGCGGGCCTGGCGCACCGTGCGTGATGCCAAACGGTGGCGATTGGCAGCGCTGTACCTGCTGGGGGCCGCCGTATTGCTGGTGCCGGTGGTGCTTCTGCGTGGCGCGGCGTTGTGGCTGCTGTGGCCGGTGGTGTCGCTGCTGCTGGTGGCGCTTGCCTATGCCGGGCTGGGTACGGCGGTGTTCCAGAAGCGCGCCGATGGTCGCTTGACGATGGCGGCACGCTGGCTGCTGGCTCCATATCTGGCGGCAGCGTGGATCAACTCACGGCTATGGACCCGGCGCGCGGCGCAGCCGGTGCCGGTGCTGGATGGCGTGTGGCTGGGCCGGATTCCCTGCACGGCGTTGCCGACACCTTTGGGGGGCGTGGTCGATGCCTGCGCCGAGCTGTCCTGCTGCGCGCCGGGTGCGGCTTACGCCGGTGTGCCGATGCTGGACCTGGTGGTGCCGGAACCGGAGCAGCTGCGCGAGGCAGCCGAGGCCATCGCGCGCCTGCGGGCGCAGGGGCCGTTGCTGGTGTGCTGTGCACTGGGCTATTCGCGCAGTTCGGCCAGCGTGGCGACCTGGTTGCTGCGCAGCGGTCGTGCGGCGGATGCCGATGCGGCGGTGGCGATCGTGCGTGCCGCGCGTCCGGGCATCGTGCTGGGCAAGGCACACCTGCGCGCGATCACCGTTGCCGCCGGAGACCCTGCATGAGCACGACGCCTGACATTGCGACCATGCAGCTGCTGTTGCGGCAGGGGCGTTGGCCGGCAGGCCTGTCGCTGGGGCTGCTGCTGGTGGCATTGCTGCTGCTTGGCACCGAGCCGGGCCTGGCGATGATCGCTGCAGGGTTGCTGCTGGCCAGCATGTTTGCGGGGGTGGCACAGACGTACCACGCGTGGCGGGTGGCGCTGGACGCCAGCCTGCTGCAGCTGCTGCGCGATGAGGGCCTGGACGGCGATGCCGCCGCGCGCCGCACCGATCAGCTGCTGCGGGACAGCGGCCTGCGCCGCGCGTCGCCCGATGCGCCCCTGCGCGGCTGGGACGCGCGCTGGGCCGGCATGCGCCGCCTGCTGCTGCGCCAGTACCTGCTGACCGCGGTGCAGTTCGCGCTGCTGGTGCTGGCCGTGTTGTGGCCGCAGACGTGAACGGGAGGGACACATGTTCGCCGAACTGATTGCCCGCGCCTGCAGTGGCGCGATCCATGTGGTGACCGGCGCGCGTGCGCTGTGGATCGGTTGCGCGCCGTCCAGCGAGCGTCGCGTGTACTACGGCAACCACGCCAGCCATGGTGACTTCGTGCTGATCTGGTCGTCGATGCCGCCTGCGTTGCGGCGCCAGGTGCGCCCGGTTGCTGCTGCCGAGTACTGGCAGCGCGATGGCCTGCGTCGCTACCTGATCGATGCGGTGTTCAACGGCGTGCTGGTCGAGCGCGAGGCCGGGCATCGCCAGCAGGATCCGCTGCAGGCCCTGCGTGATGCCGTGGACGAGGACTGCTCGTTGATCCTGTTCCCGGAAGGCACGCGCAACGTGGGCGATGAGCCGTTGCTGCCGTTCAAGAGCGGCATCTACCACCTGGCCCGGCAACGCCCGGAGCTGGAATTCGTTCCGGTGTGGATCGACAACCTGAAGCGGGTGATGCCCAAGGGCCGCTTCCTGCCGCTGCCCTTGTTGTGCACGGCTACCTTCGGCACGCCGCTGCGGTTGCAGGCCGACGAGGACAAGGCTGCATTCCTGGCCCGCAGCCGCCAGGCGCTGCTGGACCTGGCGCCGAACGGAGGGCGCGCATGAGTTTTCTGATCGATGTGTCCGGCGACCTGGCAGCGCAGAGCGTGGGCCAGCAGACCGGGCTGCTGTTCGCCGGTGTCGGTGCGGTGCTGGTACTGGCCACGCTGGTGGCTGAAACGTTGCGCTGGCGCCAGCGCGGCCAGCCCAGCCCGGTGATCGCCAACCTGGTATCGCGCATCCGCGCGTGGTGGGTGATGGCGATCGTGGTCGGGCTCGCGCTGTTCTTCGGCCGTACCGGGGTCATCGTGCTGTTCGCGATCATCTCGCTGTTCGCGCTGCGCGAGTTCATCACCCTGGCGCCGACGCGCTCGGGTGATTACTACGCACTGCTGGCGGCGTTCTACATCGTGCTGCCGTGGCAGTACTACCTGGTGTGGATCGACTGGTACGGCATGTACACGCTGCTGATTCCGGTCTATGCGTTCCTGTTCCTGCCGATCCTGTCGACCATCGGTGGCGATACCACGCACTACCTGGAGCGCACGGCGAAGGTGCAGTGGGGGCTGATGATCTGCGTGTTCTGCATCTCGCACGTGCCGCTGCTGCTGAACCTGCACGTGCCCGGCCATGATCCGTCGCGCAACGTGCTGCTGTTCGCCTTCCTGGTGATCGTGGTGCAGTCCTCGGACGTGCTGCAGTACATCTGGGGCAAGCTGCTGGGCAGGCGTCTGATCGCACCGAAGCTGTCGCCGTCGAAGACGGTGGAGGGCTTCGTCGGCGGCGTGCTGAGTGCCAGCGCGCTGGGCGCAGCGCTGTGGTGGATCACCCCGTTCACGCCGCTGCAGGCGTTCGGCCTGTCGCTGCTGATCAACCTGATGGGGTTCTGGGGTGGCCTGGTGATGTCGGCGATCAAGCGTGACCGTGGCATCAAGGATTGGGGCCACATGATCGAGGGCCATGGCGGCATGCTCGACCGGCTGGATTCGGTGTGCTTCGCCGCGCCGGTGTTCTTCCACGTGGTGCGGTATTACTGGAAGGCGGGCGGTGTGGGGTGATCACCGCCGGGGGCGGATCCCTTCGCACAGCGAAGGGCTCTGACCCTGATTGCCATCGTTCATGCGGTTGCCGGCCAGCGGCCGGCACTACCCACACGCGCGTTTACGCGCTGATGCCGTATTCCTTCAGCTTCTTGCGCAGGGTGGCACGGTGGATGCCCAGCATCGCTGCGGCACGGCTCTGGTTGCCTTCGCAGTGGTTGAGCACTTCCACGAACAGCGGAATCTCCATCTCGCGCAGCACGATCTCGTAGACATCGTCCGCGTCGCAGCCATCGAGGTCACGCAGGTAGCGGCGCACGGACTGGGCGACATGTTCACGCAGCGGTGGCCGGGGAGCGCCACGACTGTTGTCAGGACGAGAAAGGACAGCGTTCAAGGAGGTTCCCGATTCGGTTGGCCCGTGCGCGCGGAGCGCGCGGCCGGACGAGGTGGTGGCGGCCAGTCTAGCGCGAGCGTGCCCGGCCTGCCACGGCCGGTCGCCTTTCCACGGTCAGAGGAAGTCGAAGGTGAATGCGACGGTGGATGCGGCGGGTTCCTGCACGCGGAAGGCGACGCGTGCGCTCTGGCCCGGGTCCAGCAGGCCCGCACCGGGGTTCTCGCCCAGATACTGTGCGGGGGTGAACACGCCGCTGCCGATCACCCGGCCATCGGCATCGGACAGCGACAGGCGGAGGTTCGGCCAGGCTTGTGCCCAGCGTGCATCGTTGCGGATACTGGCCTGCACCTGCAGCACACCGGCCTGCCCGGGCAACGGTCGGATTTCGCGGCTGGTCATGGTGAAGGCGGTGGGTTCATGCCAGGCCGGCAGGCTGCAGCGCAGGACGCCACAGAGCGTGCCCAGCCATGCACGGTTGCCGGCGTCTGCGGCGAGCCGCGCTCTATCGGCAAGCACGCTCTGCAGCACCAGCAGCAGCGCCAGCCCCGCGACCAGCAGCCAGTGCCAGCGGGGTGCAGGCAGCGTGCGGGCACGCGCGCTGCCGAGGAAGCTGGGAGCATCACTGGCGGCCGCTGCTGCCTGCACCGCGAGCGGCGCCGGCTCGATAGGCGCGGCGTCGTCAACGATGACAGCGTCATCGTCCTGTCGCGTCTTCGGCGTCCGCGGCAGGTCGATGGGCTCGACCGGCATCCGCTGCACAGGCGTTGTGTGCCCGGCGTCATCCTGCGTGCGCGCATCGGTCGCAGGCACGGGCTGACCTTCCGGCGCGGTGCGCAGGAAAGTCGCCAGGGGGCGTCGCGGTGGGTTCGGCTCGGACATGCTCAGGGTGCGGGCTCGGATCCAGCGGTCATTCAACCACGATCAGGCGCGGCGCACGCCGGTGATGCGCATCCAGTCGCCATCCTGGGTGGCCTGCAGGTCATCGAACCATGCGGCATAGCGCTGCAGCAGCTCACCTTCCTGGCCGTGCAGGATGCCGGACAGGGCAATGCGGCCACCGGCGGCCACGCGCGCGGCCAGCAGCTCGGCCAACGCGTCCAGGGCCGAGGCAAGAATGTTGGCGACCACGATCGGGTAGGTGGCGACCGGCTCGTCCTGCGGCAGGTAGACGTGCATGCGCGCCTGCTCGCCGTTGCGCTCGGCATTGTCGGCGGTGGCGACCAGCGCCTGCGGATCGTTGTCCACGCCGATGGCTTCGGCGGCGCCCAGCTTCAACGCGGCAAGTGCGAGGATGCCGGAGCCGCAGCCGAAATCGAGCACACGCTGGCCCTGCAGCAGGCCATCCACGGCCAGCTGGTCCAGCCAGCGCAGGCACAACGCGGTGGTGGGGTGGGTGCCCGAGCCGAACGCCAGGCCCGGGTCCAGGCGCACCACGGCGGCGTCGGCGGCCTGCGCGGCCTCCGGCAGTTCATGGTTCCACGGCACGATCCAGGTGCGGCTGCCGAAATCCATCGGCTGGAACTGGTCCAGCCAGGCGCGTTCCCAGTCTTCGTCCTCGACCGCACGGAAGCTGCCGCTGCTCCAGTCCAGCTCCGGATCGAAGGATTCCAGGGCGGCCAACAGCAGCAGCGCATTGCTGTCGGCCGGGAACAGCGCGCTCAGCACCAGGGTGTCCCACAGCGGGGTCTCGCCCACGCCCGGCTCGAGGATGGCCTGTTCGTTGCTGGTATCGGCCTCGGCATCAAGCAGCGTGACGGCCAGTGCGCCGACGTCCTCCAGCGCATTCTCGTAGCGGGGCTGGGTGGCTTCGGTGCAACGCAGGGTCAGTTCCAGGAACGGCATGGCGGTGGGGGCGATCGCGGGAAAGGGGCCATGCTAGACCATCGGAGCGTCTCCGTATTGCTTGAGATGCGGAGCCGAGATGAACGGAGCCGGTTCAGACAGCCCTGTCGGGCCTTGCTAAACTTGGTGCTTTACTGTGCGCCGCAAGAGCTCACTGCCGCGATGGCCTTCGCTCCTACCCTGAAAACCTGGTTGCTCGTGCTGCCGGCGGTGGCCGTGCTGGGCGTGGCCGGGTATCGGGCCAGCGGCCACGTGGGATCGGTACCGGTGACCGCCGGCGAGCCGCCGACGGCGCAGGTTGCGGCGGCGGACGATGCCGCGCCCCTGCCGGTCGTGCCGGAAGCGCTGGCGCGGCGCCTGGCGGCGTTCGAGCGTGGCAATGCGCTGCCTTCGGGCCTGCCATTGGACCTGCGCGCGGACATCGAAGATGCCACCGATCTGTATGCCTACGCCCAGCGCCTGCGCGTGCAGGCCGACGACGGCAACCACGAAGCCCGCTGGATGCTCAGCCGGGTCTATGACTACTGCGCGCAGTACGCGATCGATCCGGGCGGCTATCGGTTGGACAACAACGTGCTGGCCGGGCTGGGCCTGACCGCCGCGCCGGCCATGGTGCAGGCCCGCGAGCGCGTGGCACAGCGCTGCGGCGGCTTCGTACCCGGTGACAAGCTGGGGTCCGCGCTGGTGCTGGCCGAGCGTCGCAAGGCGGCCGCACAGGGCAACCTGGCTGCGGAAGCATCGCTGTTCGCCGAGGGCGAACCGCTGCATGACAGCCCCGAGTACCGCCGCGACCTGGTCGAGCGGGTGCGCACATCGCGCGATCCGGAGGCCTTCATGGCGATCGCGCCGGGCATGGGCGCGCGTGCGGCGGGGGACAGGGCGCTCGATGGCCTGGTGGCGGGCGAACAGCTCAGTGAACTGGCATGGCGGCTTGCCGCCTGCGAACTCGGTCTACCGTGTGGTGCCGACAGTGTGCTGGTCAACAGTTTTTGTGCGAACGGAGGGATCTGTTCGCAGGATGAGACACAGGATTTCCGGGATTTCGTGTATGACGCTGCGCTGTCGCGGCAAGGTGCGGGGAAAATGAAGCAGTGGATCAAGCGATTGGTTGGAAAGAGGGACGGGCAATGAATTACCGTCGATTCCTGCATGGGGCCAAGTTCTGGTTCTGGGTGGCGCTGTTCGTGGCCTATTCGGCCGGCGCGGTCGGCCTGCTGATGATCGATACCTACGAGGATCGCTATCGGCACCTGTCGAAGGTGGAACTGACCACGGTGAAGGCGCAGGAAGATGTGCGCCGCGTGGGTGCCAGCCAGGTCGCAGCGGTCTACCGCGCGCAGAGTGGCATGCCGTTCGCTTCGCTGCCGGCCGGCAGCACGTTCCAGGTGGTGTGGCCGGATGGTTCCACCGAAACCATGGTGATCGTCGACCCGACCTCGCCCAATGGTGTCCGCCCGCTGGCGAATTCGCAGATCCCGGCGCAGGCGGCCAGCAAGCGCTGAACCTGCATCTGTAGCGCCGAGCCATGCTCGGCTGCTTTTCCAGCAGGCCGGGCGTGCGCTCGGCTCTACAGCAACAGAAAAGGGCGGGGAGATCCCCGCCCTTTCCATGTCCAGCATCTGCTGCCGATCAGGTCAGTGCGATCGGTTTGTTCTTGCGCTCGGCAAGACGCTTTTCCAGGTAATGGATGTTCTGGCCACCGGCCTGGAAGCCCTTGTCGCGCATGATCCGCTGCTGCAGCGCGATGTTGGTCTTGATGCCGTCCACCACCATCTCGCTCAGCGCCACCCGCATGCGGGCGATGGCGGTTTCGCGGTCCGGGCCGTGCACGATCAGCTTGCCGATCATCGAGTCGTAGTTCGACGGCACGCGGTAGCCACTGTAGATGTGGGTATCCACGCGCACGCCAGGGCCACCCGGCGGATGGAAGCCGGTGATGGTACCCGGGCTCGGCACGAAGGTTTCAGCGTCTTCGGCGTTGATGCGGCACTCGATGGCGTGGCCGGTCAGCACCACGTCGCTCTGCTTGATCGACAGCTTCTGGCCGGCGGCGATCTTCAGCTGCTCGGCCACCAGGTCGATGCCGGTGACCATCTCGGTGACCGGATGCTCCACCTGGATGCGGGTGTTCATTTCGATGAAGTAGAAGCGGCCGTCTTCGTACAGGAACTCGAAGGTGCCGGCGCCGCGGTAGCCGATGCGCACGCAGGCTTCGGTGCACACCTTGCCGATCTGCTCGCGCTGTTCGGCGCTGATGCCCGGTGCCGGGGCTTCTTCCACCACCTTCTGGTGGCGGCGCTGCATCGAGCAGTCGCGCTCACCCAGGTGGATGGCATTGCCCTGGCCGTCGGCCAGCACCTGGATCTCCACGTGGCGCGGGTTCTCCAGGAACTTCTCCATGTAGACCTCGCCATTGCCGAACGCGGCCTTGGCTTCGCTCTTGGTGGTTTCGATCGAGGTCTTCAGGGAGGCTTCGGCGTGCACCACGCGCATGCCGCGGCCGCCGCCGCCACCGGCCGCCTTGATGATGACCGGGTAGCCGATCTCACGGGCGATCTTGGTGTTGGCCACGATGTCGTCGCCCAGCGGGCCGCCCGAGCCGGGCACGCACGGCACGCCGGCGGCCTTCATCGCGCGGATGGCTTCGACCTTGTCACCCATCATGCGGATGGTGTCGGCCTTGGGGCCGATGAAGATGAAGCCGGACTCTTCCACGCGTTCGGCGAAGTCGGCGTTCTCCGACAGGAAGCCGTAACCCGGATGGATCGCCTGCGCGTCGGTGACTTCAGCGGCGGCGATCAGCGCCGGGATGTTGAGGTAGCTCTGCGGCGACGGCGCCGGGCCGATGCAGACCGACTCGTCGGCCATGGCCACGTGCTTGAGGTTGCGGTCGACCGTGGAATGCACGGCCACCGTGCGGATGCCGAGGGTGTGGCACGCGCGCAGGATGCGCAGCGCGATTTCCCCTCGGTTGGCGATGACGACTTTGTCGAGCATGGCGTGCCCCTCAGCCGATCACGAACAGCGGCTGGTCGAATTCCACCGGCTGGCCGTTCTCGCCGAGGATGGCGACGATGGTGCCGGACGTGTCGGCTTCGATCGGGTTGAACATCTTCATCGCTTCGATGATGGCCAGGGTCTCGCCTTCCTTGACCTGCTGGCCCACGGTGACGAAGGCCGGCTTGTCCGGAGCGGACGAGGCGTAGAAGGTGCCGACCATCGGCGAGCGCAGCACGTGGCCTTCCGGCAGCGCCGGGCCCGGCTTGGCGCTGCCGCCGGTGGACGCTTCGGTCGGCGACTGCATCGGCATCGCCTGCGGTGCCGGGGCGGCCGGGGCGGCGTACACCGGGGCGGCGACCGGCGCGGCATAGCCAGCGACCGGGGCGCGCGACAGGCGCACCGACTCTTCGCCTTCCTTGATTTCGATTTCAGCCAGGTTCGACTCTTCCAGCAGGTCGATCAGCTTCTTGATTTTGCGGAGATCCATGGTGGCCTCTTTGCTCTTGATGTCAGTGTGGTGGGAAGCGCAGCGCGCTCGGGTCAAAGCAGTTCGTAGAACTCGCGCAGCTGCCGTGTGCGGTCGCGCGCGAGTGTGGTCAGGCAGCGCATCTGTGCGCCGTTGCGCGCCGTGCCATCGGAACTGAGGGCATAGACGGCGTTGCAGTCGTGGTCGCGCAGCTGCACCCAGGCGCGCTGCGCCAGCACCAGCTGCTGCTCGGCATCGCCGCAGTAGCTGCAGCTGCCGCCTTTGGCCGGCGAGCGCAGTTGCTTGCGCGCCAGGGCGTATACGGTATTGAGTTCGGCGTCAGCGGCCGCGGCCACGTCAGAGGCGCACAGGTCGCTCTCCATCGTGGTGGCAGGGTGCGCACAGTCGATGCCTTCGTCCTTGCGGTCGAAGGCCGCGGCGGCACCGCACAGGCCAGCCCACAGCAGGATGCTGGCAAGCACGTGCGGCAGCATCTTCACGCGGCGGCCGCCTGTACGCGCAGCAGAGCCGCATCCATCGCATAGCGGTAGCTGTCGGCACCGAAGCCGCAGACCACGCCCACCGCCTTGTCACTGAAGTAGCTGTGCTGGCGGAACGGTTCGCGGGTGTGCGGGTTGGACAGGTGGATCTCGATGAACGGCAGCGCCACCGCCGCCAGCGCGTCGCGCAGGGCAACCGAGGTGTGGGTGAAGGCGGCGGGGTTGATCAGGATGAACGCGGTTCCGTCGTTGCGTGCCGCCTGCACGCGATCCACCAGTACATGTTCAGCGTTGGACTGCAGGCTCTCCACGGTGTGGCCGGCGGCGGCGGCCTGCGCGGTCAGCGCCTGGTCGATGTCGGCCAGCATGGTGTGGCCGTAGACCTCCGGCTCGCGGGTGCCGAGCAGGTTGAGGTTGGGGCCGTGCAGGACCAGCAGCTTCGCCATGGGATCCGGAAGACGGGAAAGGGCGGCAGTCTGGCGGAACCGGCGGATGCTGTCCAGTTCGGCGAAGTTTGCTGCGTTTCAATCGATTGTTTGAAATCTGTCGAAGCGCTTGCGGCCCTATGCGGAGCGGCGGATCAAGGCGCGCTGAACGGCGTGCGGGCAGGGGATGCGTGCACGTAGGCCGACGATGGCGCCAAGCGCCTTGTCGGGGGACCCGCGCCATGTGCGGGTGAAGGGCCACCGATCGGTAGATCCACGCCACGCGTGGATGAAGGAAGTTCGGTGCGCAGCAAGCTACGCACCCTCGGACGGCGGGTCAGGTCTCCAGCGGCACCGTTGGCACCACGTTCGGGAACACTTCTTCCAATGCCTCGCGCTCGCCCGGCTTCGGCATCGGCCAGTTGTAGGCGTTTACCGGCTGCGCGCGGTTCACCCACAGCGCGTAGTACAGATGGTCGGCTCGGCCATCGCCGGTGTTGGGATGGACCAGGATGGTCAGCCCCAGGCTGTTGAGCTGCAGCCACGGCACCAGCACCGGCAGCAGATCGTTGTTGAAGCCGAAGTAGAACGACGGCGTGACATGCGGGCCGCGCGGCTCCAGGTTCCAGTTGCCCAGCTCCACCGGGAAGCGCTCGGCGGCCCAGCGCCGCAGCAGGGCCGCCTTCTCGAAGTTGTCCTCGTCGAAGTAGATGTGGGCGTGATAGCTCTTGATGTCGGTATAGGCGCGCGGCCTGGCCGGCAGCGTGGCCTCGCCGGGGCGCACGCTGGCCGGCCGCGGGGTGGGTTCGCTGGCCGTGGCCTCGCCCCAGGGGCTGCGACCCGTCGGCGCCGGCGGCACGATGGCTCGGAAGCCGGGACGTCCAGGCTCGGTGGTGTTCGCCGCGGCGTGCGGCGATGCCGTGGTCGTCGACGCACTGGCCAGGCCTCCGGCGGCCAGCCCGGCCGAGGCGATCAGGCGTCGCCGTGCCGGCGAAAGCAGGTCGGCCCAGTGGGCGTCATCATCGGCAGGAAGGTGTGGATCGGTGGGCATGCGGGGCTCCGTGGCAGGGTGTGGCAAGGGCAGACAGGCACGCTCGGGCAGTGCTGCCGGTGGCGTCCAATAAGCAGGCGGCATCACTTCATGCCGGTTTGCTCCCGTCGTCATTGAGCGCGTCCGCCGGGCGGGCTAGGGTGCAGGCCTGCCGCCCCGGAACCCGTCATGACCCCGCCCGACGCCGACACCCAGCGCAAGCGCGCAACCTTCCGCCAACTGCATGCGCAGGGCTGCTTCGTGCTGCCCAATCCGTGGGACGTGGGCAGTGCCCGCTACCTGCAGCGGCAGGGCTTCCTTGCATTGGCCACCACCAGCGCAGGCTGTGCCTGGAGTGAAGGACGACCGGATGGCGCGGTTTCGCTGCAGGCCACGCTGGCGCACCTGCGGCTGATCGCCGCGGCAACCCCGCTGCCATTGAATGCCGATTTCGGTGATGGCTTCGGTGCCACACCGCAGCAGGTCGCCGAGGCGGTGGCTGCCGCCATCGATACCGGCGTCGCCGCACTGTCGATCGAGGACGCCAGCGGCGTGGCCGATGCGCCACTGCGCCCGGTCGACCAGGCCGTCGAGCGTCTGCGTGCAGCGCGTGCGGCCATCGATCGGTCCGGCGGCGATGTGCTGCTGGTCGGGCGCGCGGAGAACTTCTTCGTTGGCGTGCCGGACCTGCAGGACACCCTGCAGCGCCTGCGTGCCTATGCCGAGGCTGGCGCCGACGTGCTGTACGCACCCGGTATCACGACCCCGGAGCAGATCCGCGCGGTGGTTGCCGCTGCGGGATCGAGGCCGGTGAACCTGCTGGTGGGTGGGCCGACGCCGCTGCGCCTGCAGGACATCGCGGCACTGGGCGTGCGCCGCGTCAGCCTGGGGGGTGCGCTGGCGCGCGCTGCCTGGGGCGGCTTGATGCAGGCCACCCAGCCGATTACGCAGGAGGGACGTTTCGATGGCCTGCAGCAGGCGGCCTCGGGCGCGGCATTGAACGCGTTGTTCCGCTAGCGGACAGCCGGTGGATTCACGCCATGCGTGGATGGAGGGGCCGGAGCGTACCGACGCCCAGCAATCGCGCTACAGCGTTTCCACTCCGCCCTTGGGCAGGGTCACGCCCGGCTCCAGTGCCGGCAGCAGTTGCCAGAGCAGCTCCGGGTTGTCGAGCAACCCGGCGCCATCCAGATAGCTCCATTGCGCGGTGCCGACGCGCCGCACGGCGACCATGAACGAGGTGCTGCGGATAGGGGATTCACGTACGCGCAGCAACGAGTAGCGCGGGACGAAGCAGACCTCCTCGTCGCCGGCGGCATAGGTACGGGTCGGCACCCCGGCTTCGTCGCTGATGATGGTGACGCCGGCTTGGTGCAACGCCTTGACCGTGTCGCGGGTCGATCGGGCGTAGACCTCATCACCGCCGGCCAGGCGTTTCAGGCTGGGATGCGTGCGGGCGATGATCAGCTCGGCATCGCCGCGCGCGAACGCGGCCAGCATCCCCTGCACGTCCTGGCGCAGGACGGCCGATTCGGATGGGGTGAGCGCGCCGGCCACGGCCGTCGGTGCCATCGTGGCCAGCAGCAGGAACAGCAGGGGAGCAAGCAGGCGTCGGTGCATCGTCGGGGACCTCCACGGGATGCGGCGCACTATACGGTGAACACAAAAACAGCGTCCCACCGGTGGCGCTGGTGATCCGTGAATCATTACTTACCATTGGTAGTTAATGGTTCCTGGAGAGTCACTCATGCACAGTCTCATCGTCACCACCCACCCGGAAACCGGATCGCTCACCCATGCCATCGCCCAGCGCATCGGCGACGCCATCCGGGCCACCGACGCCGGCAACACCGTCATCCACGCCGACCTGGTCGCCGAAGGCTTCGATCCGCGCTTCAACCGCGAGGACCAGGCCCTCTTCCGCGGGACCGGTCCGGTTCCGTCCGATGTGGCGGCCGAGCATGCGCGGCTGGATGCCATCGATACCCTGGTGCTGGTCTACCCGCTGTACTGGTGGTCGTTCCCTGCCCTGCTGAAGGGATGGATCGATCGCGTGTTCACCCAGGGCTGGGCGTACCAGGACGGCGCCGATGGCAAGGTGCAGAAGAAGCTGCAGCGCCTGCGCGTTCATCTGGTCGGCATTGGCGGTGCGGGCGCGGACATGATCGAACGGCGCGGCTATGGCACGGCGATGAAGACCCAGATCGACATGGGTATCTTCGACTACTGTGGCGCACGCGTGCTGTCGTCCGAACTGCTGCTCGACGCCGACAGCGATGCCGCGCAGGTGCATCTGCAGACCGCATTGGAAATCGGCCGTAAAATCGGTGCTCCAATGAGTTGATCACCGTGTTCCGCCGATGCCTGCCAACGCCGCTCCCACGCGCCGCCGCCTGACCCGAGCGCAACGCGCCCGCCAGTTGCTGGAGGTGGCATGGACGCTGGTCGGCGAGGAAGGCACCGATGCGCTGACGCTGGGGCGGCTGGCCGAAGCGGCGGGCGTGACCAAGCCGGTGGCCTACGACCATTTCGTAACCCGCAACGGTCTGCTGGCGGCGCTCTACGATGACTACGATGCGCGCCAGACCGTGGTGTTCCACGAGCGTATCGGCCGTGCCAGGGCGCAGCTGGCCGACCGCGCAGCTGCGATCGCGTCCGGCTACATCGACTGCATCCTCAGCCAGGGCAGTGAGGTGCAGGGCATCCTCGCCGCCCTGGTAGGCGCGCCGGAACTGCATGACGTGCGGCGGCGTTACCAGCAGGATTTCATCGACAACTGCGAGGTCTGGCTGGGACCGTTCGCTGCCGACGGCACGGTGCCGTTGGCCGGGCGCTGGGCAATCCTCGGTGCGGCCGAAGCCCTGTCCGAAGGCGTGGCCGCCGCGGCACTGGCCAAGGCCGACGCCGAGGCCGAGCTGCAGCGGCTGATCGTGGCGACCGTCAAACGACGTTGACCCACCTCACGCTTCGAGAGCGGAGCCGGCACGTGCGACGAAGCCGGCAGCCAGCTGCTCGCGCACCCGCGCATCGCGCGCTTCGCGGCTGTCCGAACCGAGCACGACCGTGATCAGGCGCACCGGCTGCGCCTGCCCGGGCAGCACCCGGCAGGCGGTGGCGGCCAGGCAGAAACCGGCAGCCTGGGTGTAGCCGGTCTTCAGGCCGTCCACGCCGTCATCGCCGAGCAGTGCGTTCTGGTTGTTGCGGCGGAAGCTGCCATGCGCGAACGCGCGCTGCGCGGTGATGGCCAGGACCTGCGGATGATCGGCCAGCAGGGCGGCTGCCAGTACGGCCACGTCGCGCGCGCTCGACGCATGCTGTGGCGTGGTGATGCCGGATACGCTGGCAAACCAGGTATCGCGCAGGCCGAGCAGGCGCGCGTGGTGGTTCATGCATTCAAGAAACGCGGGCTGCGATCCCCCCAGATGCCGCGCTATGGCCAGCGCGGCGTCGTTGCCGGAGACGATCATCAACCCTTCCAGCAGACGCCCCAGGGTGACGGTCTCTCCGGGGACAAGCCCCATGCGCGTTTCGTCATCGGCCACCGCATGCACATCATCGGCAGCGATGGTGACCGTTTCGTCCCACGAGCGCCCGCTCGCTCCGATGCATGCATAGGCTGCGTAGGCCGTCATCAGCTTGGTCAGTGACGCGGGTTGCCGTGCGATGTCGGCGTTGTGCTGGTGGATCACCGCGCGGGTCGCGGCATCGAGCGTGATGGACGACAGCGGTGCGCGCGCAGGCGGAGACGACGGCATGGATGCGGCGGTGGCGAAGGGGAGTGCGCAGGGTATCGCGCGCTGGCTGCATGAAGCTGCAATATTGCGATGCTATAACGTAACGAAATTCCGGCCCGCCGTCGGCCCGACAGGACCCCTGATGACTGCCCCCTCGAAGCGCCGCGGGTGTCTGCTGCCGTTGCTGTTTGCACTGTCCGCGCTCGCCGCCTGCCAATCGGACCTGCGCGCCGGCACGGCACCTTCCGACGAACGCGCGCCTTACAACGTGATCGTGATGATCAACGACGGGGCCGGCTGGGGAACCTGGGATGCCGCAGCCTTCTGGCAGTACGGCAGCCGCGAAGGCGCCCCCTATGCGGATTTCCCGCAGCGCCTGGCGGTCACCACGTTCCCGCTGAACGCCAGCAGCCAGCCGACCGGCGACAACGCGCAGACCCTCGGCTACGACGCGGGCAAGGCCTGGGATACCGAGCCGGTGCCGGCGCAGGACTTGCCGTTCGCGGGCTACCAGTACCTGGCCGCGGTGGCGACCGACAGCGCCGCAGCAGGCACCGCGCTGTCTTCGGGCATCAAGACCTACAACAACGCCATCAACGTCAACAACGATGGCGACGCCGTCGAGTTCAACACGCTGCGCGCCAAGCGCCTGGGCATGGCCACCGGCGTGGTTACCTCGGTGCCGTTCGCGCACGCCACGCCCGCAGCGTTTGCGGCGCAGAATGCATCGCGCAACAACTACCACGCCATTGCCCACCAGATGCTGTCGCAGGGCCACATGGACCTGGTGATGGGCACCGGCGGCCCCGGCTACAGCGTCGACGGCCGCGCCTGCACTGAAGGCACGGGCACACCACTGGAAGGCTGCGCGAACCCGTGGGAGTGGGTGTCGCAGCAGGACTGGCAGCAGCTGGAAGCGGGACGCACCATCGGGGAAAACCCGGCCGGTCCGTGGCGCCTGGTCCGCAGCAGGGAGGAATTCGCCGCATTGGCGCAGGGACGGTTGCCGGCTGATCGGCCCCTGATCGGCGTGCCACGCGTGGCCAACACGCTTCAGCAGGCGCGCCAGCTGCAGGTGCTGGGCAAGGACGCAGGCACCCCCTCCGGCGTGCGGAAGATCGACAGCGTGCCCGACCTGGCGACCATGGCCCGTGGCGCGCTGCAGTTCCTGCAGCAGCGTTCACCCCGCGGCCTGTTCCTGATGGTGGAAGGCGGTGCCACCGACTGGGCCGCGCACACCAGTGCCTGCGGTACCGAATGGCACTACGGCCAATGCACTGACCAGCCGCAGTATGGTCGGCTGATCGAGGAAACCGTGGAGTTCAACGACGCGGTAGCGGCGGTGGTCGAATGGATCGAACGCAACGGTGGCTGGGAACGCAACCTGCTGATCGTGACCACCGACCACGACAACAGCATGCCGATGGGCCCGGATGCGCAGAACGTGGCCTTCGATCCGGTAAGGAACCATGGACGCGGCCGCATGCCGGGGATGAGCTTCCGTCCAACCGGCAATCATTCCAATGCGCTGGTGCCGCTGTGGGCCAAGGGCGCGGGTGCGGAGCTGCTCGGCCAGCGCGTGCGTGGCGTCGATACGGGTTACCAGAAGCACGTGGGCTGGAATGACGGCAGCTACATCGACAACACCGATGTGGCGGCGGCGGTGCAGCAAGCCCTGCAACGCTAGGGTAGCGCCGGCCGCTGGCCGGCAGCCGCGGGATGCCGGGTCGGCGAGGTTGCCGGCCAGCGGCCGGCACTGCCAGCTGTACCGCTGGGCGACGGCGACGGCGACGGCGTCGGGGAAGGGCTGGCCAGTTGCCGCGCCAGCTCGGCGCTGGCGATGTGGCCGTGCAGGAACAACAGGCTGCTGAAGAGGTTCATGAGCGTGCCTCCACTTGAGTGGGTTGCACGATACGGGCAGCATGAGGTGGCAAAAAGCGACATTTCCGCAAGGTGGCCTTGAGAAGGATTCAAGTCTGATGTCTCGTCCGCCCCTCCACGCCCTGCAGGGCTTCGTCACCGCTGCCCGCCTCGGCAACCTGTCGCGCGCGGCGGCGTCGATGAACCTGACCGTCAGTGCGCTGAGCCATCAGATGCGTCAGCTGGAGGAGCGCCTCGGCCAACCGTTGCTGATCCGCCAGGCGCGTGGCGTCACCCTCACCCTGGAGGGCCAGCGCCTGCTCGATCAGGTCGGCCCGCACCTGGATGCGATCAACGAGGCGTTCCAACCCTATGCGGCGCGCGCCGAGCACGTACTGACGATCAGTGCGGTGCCGTCGATGGCCTCGGCCTGGCTGGTGCCGCGGTTGGGGCATTTCGTCGCCGCGCACCCGCAGATCGAAATCAACCTGCAGTCCAGCGAACGCCTGGTCGATTTCGAGCGGCAGCGGCAGTTCGACGCCGCACTGCGGCTGGGCACCGGCAACTGGCCGGGGCTGGTGGTGGAGCCGCTGTTCGACGAATGGCTGCTGCCGATGGCCAGCCCGGCCTTGATCGAGCGCATGGGCGGCATCGACCGCGTGCCGCTGGACCAATGGCCGCTGCTCGGTGACCCGGACGGTGCGTGGGGCGCGTGGTTCGCGTTGAGCGGGCAGAGGCCACCGTCGCGCTTCGTGGCGGTGCTGGATGATTCGGAGGCACACCACAGGGCCGCACTGGACGGGGTGGGCGTGGCGCTCGGGCGGATCACCCGCGCACGCCTGCTGCTGGACTCCGGCCAGCTGGTCGCGCTGTCCAGCCAGCGCCTGAAGACCGACTGGCCGCACTGGCTGGTGTACCCGCCACGCTCGGCCCGCCATCGCGGCTTCCTCGCCTTCCGCGACTGGCTGCACGCGCAGGCCGCCGAGCATGTGCGGCACATGGCAGGCGCGCATCTTTAGCATCGCGCCATGCCCGACGCTACCGTCACCGCACCAGCGTGACGGCCTGCCCGGCGCGTGCGAACGCTTCGCCCAGCAACGGGCCGGCCTTGATCGCTTCCACTTCATCGAACAGCGCCTGCAACGCCTCGACCGGGCGCGAAGCCGGCGCCGCTACCGCCTGCCGGATCGCTGTGAAGCGATCGGCCAGCACGCGGTGGCCAGGATGCGACCGCGCCCAGGCTTCCAGTGGCTGGCGTACACCGGCTGCGGCATCAAGATGGTGTTGCTCGAACAGGTCGATGGCCGCCGCAGACGTGTCCGCGCGCTCGATCGTGGCGTGGCGCAGCTCGCGGCTCAGGAACAGGTCGTAGGCTGCGCCACGGCCGACCGCGATGCGCAGGCCCTCGCGGTCAAGATCGGCCACCTGCTGCGCCGGGCTGTCCTCACGCACCAGGTAGGTGCCTTCGATTTCCACATAGGGCGCGCTGAAGGCGATACGGTCGGCACGCGCCGGATCGATCGCCAGGAAGGCCAGGTCCCAGGCGTCTTCGGCGGCCGCAGCAACGACCGAGGCCGCTGCGTCGTGGCAGGTGAAGCGGGCCTGCACGCCCAGTCGCTGCGCCAATGCGGTGGCCAGTTCCAGCGACGGCCCGCGCGGCGAGCGTGCATCGCCCTGTGCCAGTACAGGATTACCGAGGTTGATCGCCACGCGCAGGAAGCCCTGCGGTGCCAGCGCACTTCGATGGTCGGCCAGGGACATGCAGGGCTCCGCGGTGCAGGGGAGCTCCAGCATGCCTGCCAGGGTGTCCGCGCGGCGTGGACTCAGCCGCGCGCGGCGAAGGTGCCGTGGAAGCCCAGTGGCACGGCATACGGCAACCACGCCTGTGCCAGCGGGCCGTCATCCACATGGCACGCATCCAGCACCGCCAGGCCGCTGCGCTTGTTCACCGGGTCGAGCAGGGTGCCGACCAGCCAGCCGTCATCGGCGTTGCGGCTGCCCGGGCGCGGTACGAAGACGTGCTCCTCGGCCATGATGTCCGGCCCGTAGTGCCACAGCTGGCGACGCCCGCGCTCGATATCGAACGCGGCCACCGCGTTGAAGTACGGTGCATGAGCCGGGCCGTCGATGGTGGGGGCGTACAGCCGCGCGCCACGCGTGTTGGCGGAGCGCGGGTCGAACAGCGGGAACTCCACCGCGCTGATGCCCAGCGTCTCCCAGCGCGCGCGGCGCTGGCGCAGGTCCAGGTGCAGCTCGACCAGGCTGGCACCACTGTTCGCGGCGTGGGCGCCGTCCCCGGCCATCGCCTCCTTCATCGGCGAGCGCGCCTCGTTGATATCGTCGTGACGCACCGCACGCAGCACGATGCCGCCATCGCGGGTGAAGGCATCGCCGAAGTGGTAGATCGCCGCGAACGGTGCCTCGAACCATTGCGCCTTGTCCGGCGCGTCCTTGGCCACCACCGCGATGCGCGCGGGGCGCTGCGGCGCGAACTGCATGCGCTCGAAGAAGCTGCCGCCGGTGCCGGTGAAGTCGAACGGCATCAGCACGAACACCAGGTGCTGCCCGGTCATCGCGAACGCATGCAGGTAGCCGTGTTCCGGCGTTTCGATCACATTGGCGCTGCGCAGCTGGCCGTCCCCGCCGATGTGCCAGACCAGCAGGCCATGGCCTCCCATCAGGCTGATCGAGCCGAAGTTCCACACACTGCCATCGCGATCGGGCAACGGATGCGCGGAGAACGGCAGCGCCGCCAGGTCCGGGCGCCAGGTGACCGGGCCGAGCGTCTGCAGTGAATCGGGGTCCACTTCGAACGCCGAGCCGGATTCGCAGAGCGCGAACAGCCGGCCGTTGATCATCGTCACCGAGGTATTGGCCACGTTGGCGTCATCGTTGTTGCGCACGGCCAGTGCGCCGGGAACGCTGGTGCCGGCGGCCGGGTACTGGAAACGGCCGGCCTTCTGTTCGCGGGTGAACTTCGGCGTGGCGACCATGCGCCCGTGGTGGGTCAGGCTGCCATCGCCGTTGAAGCGCCAGCCATGCACCATGCCGTCGCCGTCGAACCAGTGGTCGTAGCGGAAGCCATCACGCTCGGTCCAGGCCGGGCCATTGCGGTACAGCGTTCCGGCGAGGCCGGCCGGCAGCCGGCCCTGCAGTTGCACGGTGGCCGGGCCGAGGCTCTCGCTGGTGGCGCTGCGCCAGCCCAGCAGCCACGGGTGCTCCTGCAGGCCCTGCGCGAAACGGGCCGGGTCACCGGCGAAGGCCGGCGCACTGCGCAGTGCGGTGGCGCCCAGGGCCAGGCAGGCGCTGCTGCTGAGCAGGGTACGGAGGAAGCGGCGACGGTCCATGATGGCCTCGGGTCTGGATGCAGGAATCAGCGCAGGGTGATGTCGATGGCAGCGCCGGCGGCCGGCACGTCGACGCGCGCCTCGTCGAAGGTCGGCTTGCGCATCACCTGCGGGTTGTTGCTGAAGCCGTAGCCTTCCACCGGCATGCCGACCAGGTTGGTATCGAGCTTGCCGTTGTCGTTCTCATCGTGGGTGAGCAGCACCGCGTAGCTGCCGGCGGGCACGCCCTTGAACACGAAGTGGGCGCTGTCGCCGCTGGGCTTGGCCTGCTGTGCCTGCACCGGTGCGGCCTTGCCGTCCCAGGCGGCCGTGCTGTTGACCAGAGCGACCCGCAGGGTGCCGGTCTGCACGCGGACATCGTGCACGGTCACCGCCAGGTCGGCGGCATGGGCACTGCCGGCCAGGGCCAGGGCAGTCAGGGCGGTGCTGAGCAGGGCGATTCGGATCATGGCAGTAGCTCCGGAAGAGGACGTGGTGGTGTGCCGCGGTGTGGGGCCAGTCTGCGCGGGGCACGGCGCCGGGTTCAGGGCCAGAGGTCATCGATCCGACGTGCCAGAAGTCACTTTCTGCATCGGACCCATTGCCGGTTGCAGTCGCGGCCGTCAGCATCGGGTCATGCCCAGCCTGTTCCGCCACCTGTTGCGTCCCCTCAGCCTCGCTGGCCTGGTCACCGTGCTGGTGGTGGGCCTGTCATTCGGCGTGCAGGGCCCCGTTGCCGGCCGCAGCCAAGCGTTGCTCGGCATGTTCCTGCTGCTGTTCGTGGTGCACGGATGGGCGGCAATGCCGACCCGCGTGCGTGCACTGGCTGCGGTGCTGCAGGCTGTGCTGGCGATCGCGCTGGTCGCCCTGCAGCCGCGTACCGGGACCGCGCCGGTGCTGCTGGTGGTGCTGGTCGCGCAGCTGGCCGAGCACTGGCCGCCGCGCTTCGTGCTGGGGATTGCACTGGTGGCCAACCTCGCCATGTATCTCGTGCTGCGCCACAGTGGCTTCACCCAGCCGTTGCTGGTGGTGCTGCTGTATGGCGGCTTCCAGGCGTTCGCGGCACTGACCGCACACTACGCACGCAGCACCGCGTTGGCCCGTGACGACCTGGCCCGCGTCAATGCCGATCTACTGGCTACGCGTGCGCTGCTGGCCGACAGTGCTCGCGACGCCGAGCGCCTGCGCCTGGCCCGCGAGCTGCACGATGTGGCCGGCCACAAACTCACCGCGATGCGCTTGAACCTGCGTGCGCTTGCGGCCGATCCGGTGCTGGCCGGGCGCGAAGGGTTGGTGCTGGCCGAGCAGCTGTCCGGTGAGCTGCTGGCCGACATCCGCCAGGTGGTGCAATCGATGCGTGACGACCGCGGCCTCGATCTGGCGACCGCACTGCACGCCCTGGCCGCGCCGTTCCCGCGTCCGACGCTGCAACTGCGTATCGGCGAGGGCGTGCGCGTGACCGACCCGCTGCTGGCAGAGACCGTGCTGCGCCTGGTACAGGAAGCGCTGACCAATGCCGCCCGGCATGGCAACGCAGACACCGTATGGCTGACGATCAACGAAGAGGACGCCCGGTTGCGTATCGACATCCGTGATGACGGCCAGCGCGCCGAGCGTATCCGCGAGGGCAACGGCATCGCCGGCATGCGTGAGCGCCTGGCGGCGGTGCGCGGCCAGCTGGAACTGGCCCGCACCGCACAGGGTGGCATGCACCTGACTGCCTGGGTGCCGGCATGAGCGGCGCCGCGATCCGCGTTGCCCTGGCCGATGACCAGGCGCTGGTGCGTGCGGGTCTGCGTGCGCTGTTGCAGGGGCTGGGCGTGGACGTGGTGCTGGAAGCTGAAGACGGCCAGGCGCTTTTGGATGCGCTGGCCACCCAGCCGGTGGACGTGGTCCTCAGTGACATCCGCATGCCCGGGATGGATGGCATCGAAGCGTTGCGCCAGCTGCGTGCACGCGGTGATGGAACCCCGCTGCTGCTGCTGACCACCTTCGATGAAAGCGATCTTCTGCTGCGCGCAAGCGAGGCAGGAGCGCAGGGGTTCCTGCTCAAGGACGCGGCGCCGGCCGACCTGCGCGAGGCGATCGAGCGCGTCGCCGCCGGCGAAACCCTGCTGTTGCCGGTCAGCACCGAGCCCGTGCGCGCGCGCTACCGCTTCCATGATGAAGCACCGCCCACCGACACCTTCGGCGAGCGCGAAGTGGCGATCCTGCGCCTGCTGGCCGGTGGCTACAGCAACAAGGAGATCGCGCGCAGCCTGTTCCTGGCCGAGGGCACGGTGAAGAACTATGTCTCGGCCATCCTCGACAAGCTCGGCACCCGCGACCGTACCCGCGCGGTGCTGAAGGCGATTACCCTGCGCATCATCTGAGTTGCCGGAACCTGGAAAGCGCGTGGACCCGATTCTGAACGCTGAGATCCCCGCCAGTGACCTGGCCCGTGCCATCGCGTTCTACCAGCAATGGCTGCGGGTGAACCAGGGCGTGCGCATCTACCTCGGCGTCGACAACCTTGAGACCCGCCTTGCGCGCGCACTGGAGGCAGATGCCGAACTGCGCTTCGGTGCCGAGATCCGCGACAGTGAAGGCAACCGCATCGCGCTGCAGGCCCGCGCAGTTCTGTAGAGCCGAGCCCACGCTCGGCTGCTGCTGGCCCCGCCGGCCAGGCTCAGCCGAGCATGGGCTCGGCTCTACAGGTCGGCTCTACAGGATCGCGGCACGCGAGCGCTGAGACCCGCTTTGCGCGCGCCCTGGACGCAGATGCCGAACTGCGCTTCGGTGCCGAGATCCGCGACAGTGAAGGCAACCGCATCGCGCTGCAGGCCAGCGCAGTTCTGTAGAGCCGAGCCTACGCTCGGCTGCTGCTGGCCCCGCCGCCCAAGCTCAGCCGAGCATGGGCTCGGCTCTACAGGATCGCGGCACGCGAGCGCTGAGACCCGCTTTGCGCGCGCCCTGGAGGCAGATGCCGAACTGCGCTTCGGTGCCGAGATCCGCGACAGCGAAGGCAACCGCATTGCGCTGCAGGCGCGCGCAGCTCTGTAGAGCCGAGCCCACGCTCGGCTGCTGTTGGCCCCGCCGCGCCAAGCTCAGCCGAGCATGGGCTCGGCTCTACAGGATCGCGGCACGCGAGCGCTGAGACCCGCCTTGCGCGCGCCCTGGAGGCAGATGCCGAACTGCGCTTCGGTGCCGAGATCCGCGACAGCGAAGGCAACCGCATTGCGCTGCAGACGCGCGCAGCTCTGTAGAGCCGAGCCCACGCTCGGCTGCTGTTGGCCCAGCCGCTCCAGCTCAGCCGAGCATGGGCTCGGCCCTACAAGGTCGCGGCGCGCGAGCGCTGCAGCCAGTCATTGATGGCCGGGTCCAGTCGCGGGTCGTCCGGCAGCTGCATGCCGAAGCGCTGCTGCAGTACGTCACGCACATCACCCACATCATGCAGCGGGCGCTTGTCCGGCGCCTGCCCGGGGCGGTACTCGGTGTAGTTGCCGCTGCCGATGGTGCGGCGCCAGTCCGGTCCGGTCAGCGACACGCGTAGCTGGCCCGGGAAGCTGGAATCGGGGTGGGTGCATACGTACCAGTTGCCCACCACGTTGTCGATCGGTGCAGGCGCCTGCAGATCGAAGCGGTACATCGCCCGCCAGCCGTCGCTGGATTCGGCTGACAGCACGAAGTCGCCCTCGTCAGGCAGACGCTGCAGCAGATAGCGCTCATGCGGCGTGGCCTGCGGCTGCGCATCGTGCAGGCGCAGCGGTACGGTCGGGGTCAGGCTGCCGAATCCGGCATCCACCAGCCAGTCGTCCCCATCCACATGCACGCGCAGCAGCAGATGGGTACGCGCGGTCAGTTCGCCGTCATGCGCTGCCAGCAGCACGCGCGCACTCAGAGGCTGCGCATCAAAGCCCAGTGCCTGCAGCAGGGCCAGCAGGCCGCCATTGAGTTCGAAGCAGTACCCACCGCGGCGGTCGTCGAGCAGCTTGCGCTGCACGCTGTCCAGGTCGATCGGCACCGCATCGCGCAACAGGCAGCTGAGGGTCTCGAACGGCAACAGTGCGTTGTGACGCTGCTGCAGCAGTGTCAGGCCCGCCAGCGTCAACGGTGGTGGCGCATCCAGCTGCAGGCGCTGCAGGTAGCGGGGGACATCAAGCGTCGTCATGGCGGCACCGGGCGGGGGAGGGAGGTCCACTGTGTTCCCCCAACCGGGGTTGAGGTCAAGCGCGGCGGCGATGTCATCCCCCCGTCGCCTGTGCCCGGTACAAAGGCCGTGTCCGCCAGCGATCGGCGCGGTCGAACCAAAGAATTCCTAAAGTTGCTTCAGATCTGGCCGATACAGATGCGTCTTTCCGCCTGGAGTCTGTCATGTCGGCCGTTGTTTTCCACCTCCGGTCCCTGCGCACGCGCCTTGGCACGTGGCGCTCGGCGTCCCCCGACCTGCTGTTGTGGCTGCAGCCGCACCGCCTCAGCGTGGCCAACAAGCTGAAGGCGACCCTGTGGGTATGCGGCCTGGGGCTGGTCGCGATCGCCGCCGTCTACGCCTGGACCGGCCACGCCAGCGCACAGGCTGCACGCGACCAGGCCAGCTACCAGCACGGCAGTGATCTGGCCGCCAGCCTGGCCACACGGGTGGCCGAAGCGCGCCGCCTGCAGACCCAGTATGCACGCAGTTTCAATGATGCCGACCGCGACCAGCTGCTGGTGACCCAGAACGCCCTGCAGGCCGACCTGCGGGCGCTGCGCGCGATGCCGATGGATGCCAGCCGGCGCAAGGCCCTGCAGGCGCTGACCGAAGCCGCCGATGCGTTCTCGCAGGGTGTGGTGGCGCTGTTCGAACGTGTCGATGAAATGGGGCGCGGTGACGCTGGCCTTGCCGCGCAGCTGCAGCAGGCGGCCGATGCCCTGCAGACCCAGGTGGACGCCCAGCAGCGGCCGTCACTGGCGCTGTCCCTGCAGAAGATGCGCCGTCAGGAAGCGCTGTTGCTGCTCGATGGTGATTCCACACATGCCGATCGTGCGAGCGAAGAAAAACTGCCGTTTGATCTGGCGCTGGCGGGCCTGTCCACCGATGTGCAGGACACCCTGCGCAGCGGAATGGACAGCTACCAGATCGCATTGCTGGGCTATACCGCGGCCCGTGTAGGCCTGGACGTGGAGGCACAGTCACTGCTGGAAACCGCCGCTGGCGTGGCACCGGCACTGGCCGCATTCCAGCAGGCGCAGGTCGCGGCGCTGGCCAGTGCGCAGGCACGGCAGCAGACGGGCGCGCGCACCATGAGCGTGCTGTTCGCACTGACGCTGCTGCTGGTTGCCGGTGTATTGATCACCAGTCTGGTGCTGGTCCTGCGCGCGGTGCGCCAGCCGATCCAGGACACCCTGCGCTTCGCCAGCGACATCGCTGACGACCGCCTGGACACCACCTTGCGCGTTTACAACACCAACGACGAGATCGGCCAGCTGGCCCAGCGCCTGGTCGACATGCAGCAGCGCCTGCGCGCGCGCATCGAGACCGAGCGCGCGGTGGCGCGCGGCAACACCCGCGTGCGCCGGGCATTGGACAGCGCGCAGACCGGCCTGATGGTGATCGATGCGGAAGGACAGGTCGCCTACGCCAACCCGGCACTGCTGCAGCTGCTTGGACTGCGGTACGAGGATCTGGTGGGCAGCGACGCGGTACACCTGCATCCGGCCCTGGCCGGCCTGGCCGGTGTGCGCCAGCGCGAGGAGCGCGAGATCGGCCATGCCGGCGTGCGCTACCAGCTGATCGCCAACGCCATCATCGACGAAGCGCAGTTCCTTGGCGTGGCGGTGGAATGGCGCAGCCGTGCGCTGGAAACCCTGTTGGAAACCGAAGTGGCCGCGCTGGTCGATGCCGCCGCGCACGGTGACCTGCACGGCCGCATCGCGCTGGAGGGCAAGCAGGGCTTCGTACGCACCCTGTCGACCAGCATCAACCGCCTGCTGGCGACGTTTGAAACCAATCTCGGCGACCTGCAGGCGCTGCTGGCTGCGTTGGCCCGCGGTGACCTCAGCGTGCGCATGGAGGGTGAACTGCAGGGGGTGTTCGCACGCATGCGCGACGATGCCAACGCCACCGTCGCACAGCTCGGCCGCATCGTCACCCGCATCCAGCACGCCACGTCCAGCTTGGATACCGGCGTCGGCGAGATCGTCGCCGGCCATCACGACCTCTCGCAGCGTACCGAACAACAGGCGGCCAACCTGGAAGAGACGGCCGCATCGATGCATGAGCTGACCGACACCGTTGGCCGCAATGCGGATGCCGCAGGGCGTGCCGACGCGCTGGTCAAGGGTGCCGCAGCGGTGGCGCAGCGCGGCGGCGAGGCGGTTGGCCAGGTGGTCGCGACCATGCAGGGCATCAGCGAGGCCTCGCGACGGATCGGCGACATCACCCAGCTGATTGATGGCATCGCTTTCCAGACCAACATCCTTGCGCTCAACGCGGCCGTGGAGGCGGCACGCGCGGGCGAGCAGGGCCGCAGCTTTGCCGTGGTGGCGGCAGAAGTACGCCTGCTGGCCCAGCGCAGTGCCGAGGCGGCGAAGCAGATCAGGGGATTGATCGAGGATTCGGTGGCGCGGGTCGGCCAGGGTAACCGGCAGGCCGAGCAGGCGGGTACCACCATGGGCGAGATCGTTGGCAGCGTGCAGCAGCTGGCCGAGCTGCTGGCCGGTATCCGCAGTGCATCGCAGGACCAGCATGCTGGCATCGCGCAGGTGAACCAGACCATCGTGCAGATGGAAGCCAGTACCCAGCGCAACGCCAGCCTGGTGGAAGAGGCTGGTGCCTCGACCGCGCAGATGCAGGTGCAGGTGCATGCGCTGGCGGAAGCCGTTGGCGCGTTCCGGCTGCAGCCGGAACAGCGGGCGGCACGCGCAGCGGCCTAGGCGGTGCTGTTCTGTGGGCCGGCGGGGAATCAGCCGAGCGCAGGCTCGGCTCTACATCATCAGGCCCGGGAAACGCTGTAGAGCCGAGCCCATGCTCGGCTCACGCCAATGCGCGCTGGCAGGAATCAATACACGTCGCGGCGGTAGCGGCCGTTCTCCAGCAGTGTTTCCACTGCTTCATCGCCCAGCGCTTCGCGCAGCACCTGGTCCACGCCTTCGGCCATGCCCTGCAGCGAACCGCACACGTGGATGACGGCACCACACTGCATCCAGTCGCGCAGTGCATCGGCCGCCGCACGCAGGCGATCCTGTACATAGCCACCGTCGCCATCGCGCGAGAACGCCAGGTCCACCCGCGCAAGATGACCCTTGGCCTGCCAGGCCTCGATCTCGTCGGCGAACAGGAAATCGTGCGCACGCTGGCGTTCGCCGAACAGCAGCCAGTGTCCTTGCTCGCCGGCGTGTGCGGCTTCGCGCAGCAGGCCGCGCAGGCCGGCGATGCCGGTGCCATTGCCGATCAGCACCATCGGTGCACCCGCAACGCGGTGGAAGCCGGGATTGCGGTGCACGCGGGCGACGATGCTGGCACCGATCGGTGCATGCAGCGACAGCCAGCCCGAACCGAGCCCGGCGCGTCCCGTGTCGTCGTGCACCAGCCGCACCACCAGTTCCACCGCGCCATCCTCGGTGCACGAGGCGATGGAATATTCGCGTCCGGGCAGCATCGGCAGCCCTGCCAGCCACAGGCACGGATCCTGTACCGCCAGCGCAGCATCGGCATCGGGCAGTTCGCGTTCGCTGGCCAGGGCCAGCAGCGTGCGTGCTGCGCCGTCGGCCAGCAGTGGCTGCAGCGGGTCCAGTCCATGTGCCTTCAGCACCGCACTGGCGTGCCGCGCATCGTGGCGGGGCGCGATATGCAGGATGTCGCCCGCCTGCCACCGCACCTCCGCCGGCGCCGCAAGGCGGATGCGCCAGATCGCACCGCCGACGCTGCCCGGGTTGAGGTGGTCGCGGCCGAGCAGGCGCCACTCGTGCATCTGCGTGGCGGGCGGCAGCACGCTGTCATCGGTGGCGATGCCGGTCAAAGCGCCCAGCTGTTGCTGCCACTGGCGCAGCGCCGGTACCGCAGCGGCATCGACATCGATGCGCTCGAACAGTGCACGCGCACCGTTGCCCTGCAGCCAGCCATCGACCTGGCGGCCAAAACCGCAGTAGTGCGGGTACTGGCGGTCACCGAGGGCGAGCAGGCCGAACTGCAGGCCCGACAGATCGGGCGCTTGTGCCAGCAGCCGTCGCGCAGCGCCCCGCGCCGCATCCGGAGGTTCGCCATCGCCAAAGGTGCTCAGCACGAACAAAGCCTGCGTAGTGCGCGCGAGCTGCGTGGCATCGACCCGGGCCAATGGCAGTACCTGCACGGCATGGCCAGCGGCCTGCAGCTGCGCGGCCGCACGCCAGGCCAGCTGTTCGGCCAGCCCGCTCTGGCTGGCATGCACGAGCAGCCAAGGCGCGCGGCCATCATCGGCGGCGGCAGTCGGCAGCGACTGGCGCAGCCCGCGCGCAACGCGCTGGCTGCGGCGACGGTCCAGGTACAGCATCCAGCCAGTGATGAAGAACAGGCTCATGCCCAGGCTGCTGAGCATCACCACCACGCGGCCGGGTGTGCTGAAGTAGCTGCCCGAGTGCAATGCGAACACGCTGGTGGCCAGCTGTGCGCCGGCGCCCTGTCGCGCGTAGGGGCGTGAATCAAGGATCGCTCCGCTGGCCGGATCCAGCTGCAGCAGGTCGTGTGCACGGTCATGGTGGCCGCCACGCTGCGACGGATCACCGGCCATCACCCGCACGTTGAGCGCCTGGCCGGGCTTTTCCGGCAGGCGCAGGTCGATGAAGCCGGTACGCACGCCGGGCAGCGCGTACAAGGTGGTTTCGACGCGGCGCAGGTCCAGCGTCGCGTCGGTGGCCACCTTGTGCTTGGCCGCCGGCGCGACGCCCAGCAGGATGTTGGCGGCGCTGCGGTACCAGTCAAACGACCACCACAGGCCGGTCAGTGCGCTCATCAGGTAGATCAGCAGTACCCAGGTGCCGACCACCGAGTGCAGGCTCCACAGAAACCCGCGGCCGCTGCGTTTCCACTCCACCGCCAACCAGCTGCGCCAGTGCCACCAGCGCCGCGGCCAGCGCAGATACAGACCGGACAGGGTGAAGAACAGCAGGGCGATCGCACAGCTGCCGGTGATCCATTTGCCGCGCTCGCCTGCGGCGAGGTGGCGATGCAGGTCTTCGACGAAATCGAAGAAGGCCTGTCCGCGCAAGGCGCTGAAGCGCTCACCGCTGTAGGGGTCGAAATACACCCAGTGTTCTTTGCCGCCGACGAAACGTGCCACTGACGGTCGCTGTCCGGTGGCATCGATGCGCAGGCGTTGCAGGGGGCGCTCGCTGCCTGCCTGCAGCAGCGGCACCAGTTCCGTGAGCGCCAGCGGATGCTGGCCTTCGGAATGGTGTTCGGCAATTTCGGCGAAGCCGGGGTTGGCGGCACGCAGCAGCTCGTCCTCGAAGGACAGCACGGCGCCGCTGAGGCCCATCACGGCCAGGACAGCACCGGCAGTGATGCCCAGCAGCCAGTGCAGTTGGAACAGGACGTTCTTGAACATCGAAGGAGAGGGGCCCGGACGGCTGCCGCCCGCATCCTGCGCAACAGCAAATGAGAATTAGTCGCGGAATTGTCCGGGGCGCCCTGCCTGCGGTCAAGCAGGGGTATCGGCCGGGCGCCGCCCGGCCGAACCCTCACTTCACCCAGCGTTCGATCTCACCGTGGGCGAACGGCCCCAGCTTCGCCTTGACCATCCGCCCCTGTGCATCGAACAGCACGCTGTAGGGCAGCAGGCCCTGCGCGTTGCCCAGCTGCACGCTCGCGTCGCGCGGGCCCGGTGTCTCGATCACGATCGGGTAATCCACCGGCACCTGCTGCAGGAAACGGCGCACGTCCTCCGGGGTATCCAGCGCCAGGCCCAACACCTGCACACCGTCCTCGTCCTGGACATGTGCGAAACGCGCCAGTTCGGGCATTTCTTCCACGCAGGGTGCGCACCAGCTGGCCCAGACGTTGACCAGCAGCGGGCGGCCGGCGAAGCGCTGGCGCAGGTCCAGCGGTTGGCCCTCGAGGTCGGGCAGTGAAAGTGCCGGCAGCGGGTCACCCACCTGCAGGGCCGGCGCCGCGGGAGCCGCTGCGGACGCATCTGGCGAAGCAGCCGGTACAGCTGGCGCCGGTGCCAGCCGATGCCCAGCCCACAGGCCGAGGCCGGCGGCCAGCACCGCTGTCCACAGCAGCGCTGGCCGTTGCCACTTCATCGTGCGGTGCGCAACAGCGCTTCCTCCACCACCGCCTGGGTCAGCAGGGTCGGCAGCACGGTCGGCGGTGCGCCGGGGCCGTACACCACGTACAACGGCACACCCACCGCCTTGTGCTCTTCCAGGAAGGTGGTGATCTGCGGATCGACGTTGGTGTAGTCACCGCGCATGTACACCGCATTGGTGCGCTTGAGCAGGTCCTTGAACTCCGGGCGCGACAGCACGGCGCGCTCGTTGGCCTTGCAGCTCACGCACCAGTCGGCGGTCATGTTGACGAACACCACGCGGTTGTCGGCGCGCAGGCGGTCAAGCAGTTGCGGCGAGTACTCCACCACGTTGTCGCTGGCCGCCTGTGCGGCGCGTGCCGGCGGTGCCAGCTGGGTCACGCCCCAGGCAGGCACCAGCGCGCCGATCGCCAGCAGCACGCCGAGCAGGGTCACTGCACGGGAGCCGGTCCAGCGGTTGCGCTCGAACAGCCACAGGCCGAAGGCGAGCAGCAGCAGGCCACCCAGCACCAGCGCCATGCCATCCACGCCACGCTGCTTGCCCAGCACCCACAGCAGCCACAGCGCGGTGGCGTACATCGGGAAGGCCAGCACGTGCTTGAGCGTTTCCATCCACGGGCCCGGCTTGGGCAGGCGGCGCGCCAGCGCCGGCACGAAGCCGATCAGCAGGAACGGCAGCGCCAGGCCCAGGCCGAGGAACAGGAAGACGGTCATCGCCTTCAGCGGCGGGGCAATGAAGGCGTAGGCGATCGCGCCACCCATGAACGGGCCGACGCAGGCACTGCCGACCACGCAGGCCAGTGCACCGGTGAAGAAGTCACCGGCCGGGCCGCTGCGGCTGGCCAGCGACTGGCCAAGATTGCCGATGCCGCCGCCGAGGGTGAACACACCGGACAGGCTCAGGCCCACCGCGAACATGATGTAGGCCAGCGCAGCCACCACACCCGGATGCTGCAGCTGGAAGCCGATGCCGACGGCGTTGCCGATTGCGCGCAGGCCGACCATCAAGGCGCCGATCACCGCGAAGGCGACCAGCACGCCCAGCGTGTACCAGAGCGCGTGGCTGCGCGCGCGCTGCGGGCTCTCGCCGCTCTGCGCCAGGCTCAGCACCTTCAGCGACAGGATCGGCAGCACGCACGGCATCAGGTTCAATACCAGGCCACCGGCCAAGGCCAACAACAGCACCCACACGAACGAGCGGTCCGGGTTCGGCGTGGTTGCCGGCGGGCGCGTACGCAGTGCGTTGTCACCCTGCGCATCGGCGGCGAATTCATTACCGCTTCCGGCGCCTGCAACGGCCGGGGTGGTCGCATCCGTATTGGGCACCGTCGGCATCAGGCGCAGGGGGGCGCCGTTGGCGCCTTCGCGTGGCGCCGCAGCCAACGGGCTGATCACCTCGTTACGCGGCGGTGCCTGGTCGGCGCTGGCGCTGACCTTGCCGGCGGGGATCGACAGCTTCACCCGGCGGGTCATCGGCGGGTAGCAGATGCCATCGGTCTGGCAGCCCTGGAAGGTCACCAGCAGGGTGCCGTCAACCGCGTCGGCAGCGGAACGACGCAGCGGCAGTGGTACTTCCACCTGGTTGAAGTAGACCGAGACATCACCGAAGTGTTCATCACGATGCGACTGCGCAGCCGGCCAGCGCGGCGTGCCGGCCTGCACGCCGGTGCTGCCTTCCAGCTTCAGCGAGGTGCGGTCGCGATACAGGTAGTAGCCCGGCGCCGGGCTGAAGCGCAGCAGCAGGGTGTTGCCGTCGCTGGCGATGGCATCGAAGCCGAATGCCTGCTCGGACGGAAGCGGCAGCGCCTGGCTGTTGCTGGCGGCACCCGGCAGGCGCAGCCCGCCGCTGTTGCCGGCACCGGCCAGCGGGTTGTTGAACGGGCTGGTGGCGCCGGCACGCGTGGCCGGAGCCGCGGCCTGGGCACCGCCACCGGGCAGGGTGACCTGAACCACGCGCTTCTGCGGTGGATAGCAGACACCGGCATCGGCGCAGCCCTGGTAACGCACTTCCAGGCTGATGGTGCCGGCGGCGTCGGTCGGCGTGCCGGGCAGGGTGGCCTGCAGGCGTTCGCGATAGGTTTCGACTTCGCCGAAGAAATCATCGTGGTGCCTGTCACCCTTGGGCATCTGCAGCGCGCCGGCATTGAACGCCGGATCGGCCTTGACGCTGGTGCGGTGGCGATACAGGTAGTAGCCGGGTGCGATCGTGAACTGCAGTTGCACCTGGCCGCGCTCGGGGGCAGTGGCGGTCAGCGCGAACGCCTGGTCCACCGGCAGCAGGTCCTTCTCATCCAGCGCGGACGCTGGCAGCGAGAACCACAACAGAGCGCACAGGGCGGCGCCACGCGCAAACAGAGTCTTCAATCAGCTTCCTCCCGGGTCTGTGCCCGGATCCAATCCAGATACGCCGGCAGGCCGGCCCGGGTTTCGACCGCGATGCACTCCGGGAGTTCATACGGATGCAGTTCGACGATCCGGGCAATCGCGTCATCGACGCGGCTTGCGGTGGTCTTCACCAGCAGCTGCAGCTCGGCGTCGGTGGTCACCTCGCCCTGCCAGCGATAGGTCGACTGTGCGCCCTCCAGGCGGGTCACGCACGCGGCCAGGCGCTCGCCGACCAGTGCGTGCGCGATGCGCTCGGCACTGGCCCGGTCCGGGCAGGTGGTCAACAGCAGCAGGACGGGATCGACGGTCGACATGGCCGTCGAGTATAGGGCCGCCGCCGGGTCAGGACCCGGCGGCGGCAGTGGACCGCTGCGTTGCGCGGTCAGTTGGCCAGCTGGCAGGTCGCCGGCCTGGCCGAGGTGAACAGGCCCGGGGTCGCCCACTCGGGGTGGTCGATGAACGGATTGCGGTTGCCCTGGAAGCTGTAGATCACGTCATTGCGCGCACGTTCGGCGTCATCCGGCGGGTCGGACAGGTGCCAGTCGATCAGCGTGGACAGCAGGCCCATATAGGCCGGCGAGCTGCTGGTCTTGACGATCTTGCTGCGGTCGTCGGTCAGCTCCAGGTCCGGCTCGGACTGGCCGGTGGCCGCATCCTTGCCGCCTTCATAGCGGATGGCCATGTACATCACCGCACGCGCCATGTCGCCCTTGCGCTTGCCCCACACCTCGAACGTGCCGGTGTTGCCGTCCGGCGTGCGCACCCAGTTGGAATTGCCCGGATAGCCACCGCTGCCGCCGCCCTGGCCGGTGTTGGCTTCGGTGGCGCGCTCGCCGCAGCTGGCGTCGCACTTGGCGAACGGCTTGTTGCCACGGTCGGCATTCCACTGTGCATCGGTCAGGTACAGCATGTGGGTGTCGGTGTACGGCGCGTACGGCAGGCCCTTGTCGCCGGTGGTGCTGGCGAAGCCCAGCGAGTTCGGCCAGGTGTGTTCGCGGTTGTACTTCAGGCCACTGCCGCTGCCGGCGCGATCGGTGACCTTGGCATAGCTGCGGTTGCGATACGCGTCGAGGATGCGGTTCGGGTTGTTAGGGTCCTCGTCGGCAATCTCCAGGATGGTCCAGGTGCTGGTGCCCGAGCCGCTGTACGGATAGGCGGTGTGGCCCTTGATGGTGGCGTGCAGCGAGCAGCGCAGCTGGCTGGGGCTGGAGGTGTTCACCTTCGAGTAGTAGCCGGCCGGCACGCCCGGGTTGCCCGGGTCCGGATTGCCGCCGGTGCTGGCCACGGTGAAGGCGATGCGGCTGTCGGCGGCCGGATGCGCGCCCTGCAGGTCGGTGATGCGCGCGGCGCGGATGTCGAAGCGGCAGGCCTCACCGGCCACCAGCGCGGTGTTGGTGGACAGCTTCACGCTGCGCCCGCTGGCCGGGAAGGTCAGCGGCACGCTGCCGGAAGTGCCGCAGCTCAGCGCGAACGCGCCGCTGGCCAGGTTCACGGTTTCGCTGAACACCACTTCCAGATCGGCGGCGGCCGGGAAGGTGCTGCTGCCCTGCGCCGGGGTGGTGGTGGACACCGAAGGTGGCGTGTTCGGGCCCGGGGTGCCGCCGCCGATGAAGGTCTGGCCGTTGTTGCAGCTGCCGAAGGTCTGCCTGGCCGATTCGGCCCAGGTGAAGTGGGCGTACTGGCTGCCGCTGCCGGTCAGCTGCAACGAGGTACCTGGCGCCGTGCTGTTGGTCTCGGCCACCGGGATGTTCTGGCTGGTCATGCCGGCGGCAGGGCCACCGGAGGCGGTGATGGCGCCCTCGTAGCTGAGGAACTGGACCACCTTGCCGCTGGCATCGACCAGGGCGATGCCGTCGTTCGGACCGTTTTGGATGCCGTTGGTCGGGTAATTGACCACGGCGATGGTGGCGCTGCCGCAGCCGGCGGCGCTGCCGGCCGGAACCGGGTTGTTGGCGTAGACCGTGGCGGCCGACGGAGTGCTGCCGTTGTACAGGTACAGGCGGTAGCCGGACAGATCCTCACCGGCGGTGGCGACGACCTCGATCGCTTCGCCGACGTCACCGGCGGCGGTGCTGTCGTCGTAGTGCAGTTCGTTGATGAAGACCTCGGCCTGGGCCGGCGCGGCGGCCAGCGCCAGCAGGCAGGCGGCGGCAAGCGGGGACAGCAATCGCATCGACAACTCCTTGTGATTGGGAATGCGCGGCCGAGCCTAAGGCCGATCCGATGACACTTTGTCGTAAATGAACGTCAGATATCTGACAGTGGGACATCTATCACTAAATGGCCCCCCTTCCCCCTTGGCTTGCCGCACTGCATCCCTATACAGCCGTCCACCCAGGGAGGGAGGTTTCCTGGCCCGGAGAAAAATTTCGGGATCAGCCCTTGAAAGGCCTGTGGAGGTCTCCATCTCTGTCGTGCTCCCGACTTGTCGGGCTTTTTCACGCGCGTTGCTGGCACTCGCCTGGTGCGACTGCTAACATCGCCGGACTTTTTTAGACCAATCAATAACTTAAGAGGTCTCTCATGAGCATCAAGCCGCTGCACGACCGCGTTGTGGTCAAGCCGATCGAAGCCGACGAAATCTCCGCCGGTGGCATCGTCATTCCGGATTCGGCCAAGGAAAAGTCCACCAAGGGTGAAGTCGTGGCCGTCGGCCCGGGCAAGCCGCTGGACAACGGCAGCGTGCGCGCTCCGTCGCTGAAGGTTGGCGACAAGGTCATCTACGGCCAGTACGCCGGCAGCTCGTACAAGAGCGAAGGCGTCGAGTACAAGGTCCTGCGCGAAGACGACGTGCTCGCCGTCATCGGCTGAGCCTCGGCGCGACCTGCTTTTCTGTAAGACATCCCTTTTCGTCGCCGGGCCCGGCCCGGCGCAAACATCGAGGTAATCGCAATGGCTGCCAAGGATATTCGTTTCGGTGAAGACGCCCGTTCGCGCATGGTGCGCGGCGTCAACGTTCTCGCCAATGCCGTCAAGGCCACCCTGGGCCCGAAGGGCCGCAACGTCGTGCTGGAAAAGAGCTTCGGCGCGCCGACCATCACCAAGGACGGCGTCTCCGTCGCCAAGGAAATCGAACTGGCTGACAAGTTCGAGAACATGGGTGCGCAGATGGTGAAGGAAGTTGCTTCCCGCACCAACGACGACGCGGGCGACGGCACCACCACCGCCACCGTGCTGGCCCAGGCCCTGATCCGCGAAGGCGCCAAGGCTGTGGCCGCCGGCATGAACCCGATGGACCTCAAGCGCGGTATCGACAAGGCCGTTTCGGCCGCCGTGGCCGAGCTGAAGAACATCTCCAAGCCGACCGCCGACGACAAGGCGATCGCCCAGGTCGGTACCATCTCGGCCAACTCGGACGAGTCGATCGGCCAGATCATCGCTGACGCGATGAAGGAAGTCGGCAAGGAAGGCGTCATCACCGTTGAAGAAGGCTCGGGCCTGGACAACGAGCTGGACGTGGTCAAGGGCATGCAGTTCGACCGCGGCTACCTGTCGCCTTACTTCATCAACAACCAGCAGTCGCAGACCGCTGACCTGGATGACCCGTTCATCCTGCTGCACGACAAGAAGATCTCCAACGTCCGCGACCTGCTGCCGGTGCTGGAAGGCGTCGCCAAGGCCGGCAAGCCGCTGCTGATCGTGGCCGAGGAAGTTGAAGGCGAAGCGCTGGCCACCCTGGTCGTCAACACCATCCGTGGCATCGTCAAGGTCGTGGCCGTCAAGGCGCCGGGCTTCGGCGACCGTCGCAAGGCGATGCTGGAAGACATGGCCGTGCTGACCGGCGGCACCGTGATCTCCGAAGAAGTCGGCCTGTCGCTCGAGAAGGCCACCATCAAGGACCTGGGCCGCGCCAAGAAGGTGCAGGTCTCCAAGGAGAACACCACCATCATCGACGGCGTCGGCGACAAGGCCAACGTTGATGCACGCGTGGCGCAGATCAAGACCCAGATCCAGGACACCTCCTCGGATTACGACCGCGAGAAGCTGCAGGAACGCGTGGCCAAGCTGGCCGGCGGTGTTGCCGTGATCAAGGTCGGCGCCTCGACCGAAATCGAAATGAAGGAAAAGAAGGATCGCGTCGACGACGCCCTGCACGCCACCCGTGCGGCCGTTGAAGAAGGCGTGGTTCCGGGCGGCGGCGTTGCGCTGGTCCGCGCGATCACCGCGCTGGCCGGCCTGAAGGGCGCCAACGAAGACCAGAACCACGGCATCCAGATCGCCCTGCGTGCGATGGAAGCCCCGCTGCGCGAGATCGTTGCCAACGCCGGTGACGAGCCGTCGGTCATCATCAACAAGGTCAAGGAAGGCACCGGCAGCTTCGGCTACAACGCCGCCACCGGCGAGTTCGGCGACATGCTGCAGTTCGGCATCCTGGACCCGACCAAGGTGACCCGTTCGGCGCTGCAGAACGCAGCCTCGATCGCTGGCCTGATGATCACGACCGAAGCCATGGTTGCCGAAGCTCCGAAGAAGGACGAGCCGGCCATGGGCGGCGCCGGTGGCATGGGCGGCATGGGTGGCATGGGCGGCATGGACTTCTAAGTCCCCGCGTTACCGATGCAATGAAAAACCCCGCCGGAAGGCGGGGTTTTTTTGGGGCCGGTCGGAATCGAAGCAGATCCACGCCATGCGTGGATACCGCTCCCAGGCGGGTATCTACGCGCGGTCCTCGCGCCGCTGCAGCCAGAGGTGGGCCGCCAGCAGGGCCAGCGCGCCACCCGCGATCATGCCCTGTACCCACGGCAGCTCCGTGATCGGCGCAAGCAGCAGGCCCGCCGCCATGCCGATCAGGCTGGCGCCGGCGCCCACCCGCTGCCGCCGCTGCCGATGTGCAGCCTGGCGATGGCGTGCGGCGATGCGCAGGCGCCGTGCATCCGGCTGCAACACCGCTTCGGCAATGGCATCGATCTCTGGGCGATTCATCCTGTCTCCTGCATTGCGTCCGTGTCTGCATGCTGCACGACTGCGGGACCTGTGTGCAATGGCAACGCTTCGATCATCTGACGAACGCCTTCGCCGCGCCGTACTCCCACTGCCACGGCACGCCGGTGTCGCCCAGCACAAACGCTACCAGGGCCGGGAAGGCCGCCTCTGCCCGCACATCGTTGCCCAGGATCACCACGCAGCGCTGGTGCTGCTCCACGCATACCAGCGTGTTGCCCACTGCATCGTCGTGGCCGCCCTTGTAGAAGCCTGCGCCCTGCGGGCCGAGAAACGTCACCACGCCCAGACCTGCCGCCAGGTCCTTGCGTTGCTGCGCCTTCGGCAACTCCGGTTGCAGGGTGGGGAACTGGCTGGCCGTGGTGATCGGCAGCTGCGGCCGCACCAGCTCCCTGCGCATCGGTGCGGATAGCCCGTCGCCACGCACGTAACCGGCGGCGAAGCGGGCCATGTCGGCAATGGTGGTATCCATGGACCCTGCCGCACGTACGCGGCTGCGCTCATCATGCGGTTCGGGCACACCTTCCACCGTCCAGCCATCGGCCAGGTTGGCGGCGAAATCCTCGCGCCACATCATGCTGGTGCGGGTCATGCCGAAGCGGTCGAACACCCGCTGCTGCATCAACGCGCCCACATCCTCGCCCAGCCGCCCGCGTTCGATCACGAACTGCAGCAGGATCAGTCCCTCTCCGGAATACCCATATCGACTACCCGGATCAAAGTGGAACTTCAGGCGCCCATCGGGCTCCAGGAAGCCGAAGTTGGCAAAGCCACTGGAATGGTTGAGCAGCAGGCGCGGGGTGAGCTGGCGCCAGCGCGCATCGTCGGCCAGCACACGGTAGTCGGCGTACTTCTTCGGCTCCGGCGGATATTCCGGCAGGGGCGTGTCCAGCGCCGCAGCAATGCTGGCATCCAGCTCGATCCTCCGGTCCTGCGCCAACTGTGCGACCAGATGGGCGAACGCCATCTTGGTCAGCGACGCGGCGTACATCACGGTATCGGTGCGCAGCGGTTCGCCTGCGGCATTTCGCTCGCCGTAGGCGGCCACATGCACCACCTTGCCGCCATCTATCACCGCCAGCGCCATGCCGCGCGCGTGGGCGGCATGCATCAAGCGCTGGGCTTCGGCGTCGATGTGGGCCGGGGTGGGTAACGGGGGCGGCGCGGCCAGCGGGAACAGCGTCAGCAACAACAGGGCAGCACGGTGCAAGCGTGAACCTCCTGGTGGGACGTGGCGCGATGCTACGCCGGCCCGCCGCACACGTCATGGCCCCAGGATCACGTGGCCGCTTGGCGGCGCAGGCAGATCCGCGCGGCACCCGTGCTGATGTCGACCTGGCCGCCACGCATGGCATCGGCGCCAAGGATCAGAGCCGGGCGGGTGTCCAGGCCAATAGCCTTGAACACGGGCAGCTCGCTGATCCTGACCTCCATGGCCGGTTGCCGCCAGGCGGTGCCGCGCATGCCGGGCAGCGTGTACAGCCAGGTCGGGTGCGGCTTGCCGCCGAGGCCTTCGGTGCCCTTGCTTCGCTTGCGCAGGCGGGGATCGCTTCCATCAGTACGCAACCCGAGCGCGTGCGCGGCGGCATTGTTGAGTACGGTCTGCGCCGCGCCGGTATCGACCACGGCAACAGCGGCGACGTTCGTTCCGTCCAAGGTGAGGGTGATGAATCCAAAATCGCGCAGGCCTTCAGTGCGGTCCTGCAGCGCGTTGGCCTGGCAGCTGTCATCGTCGAAGCGGAGAGTGCCGGTCCTCGACAGCGATAGCTCACCTCGAGCGAAGTCCCAGCGGGTGTCCCAGCGCGCGGTCAGGTCGTTGCCGACGAGGCCGTCGATGGCGGGGTCGTCGCCCCCGGACAGTGACCCCAGATCAGCCTGCAGTGCGCTGGCCCGCAGCTGCCAGCTACCCAGCTGCCAGGTGGTAGTGCGCGTGCGCCTCAGCTGTGCCCCCGAGGCACTGGCGCCTTGGGCAGTGGAAACGTCGGCCTTTCCATCGACCAGGCCGTAGCGGCGTGCCACACGCCCATCGATGAGCGTGGCCCCGGCTGCACTGTCGACCACGAAGCGCAGCGGCTCGGCTTGACCATCCAGCGAGAGCGCTACCGTCGGGTGGCCGCCCTGCATCCACATCGGCAGCACATGTTCGGGGGTGTCGGCGGCCAGCGTGGGGAAGGCGGCAGCAAACAGGGGCAGCAAGGTGAGGCGCACAGGAAACTCCAGAGTGAATGCGGAGGTCCATTGGCGCGCAGCGGCGTATCACCGGAACATCGGTGTTGATACCGTCCTGATACACGCCTGCACGATACTGGCCGCATGAACACTCCCGCCCGGGTCATCGTTGTCGATGACGATGCCAGCATCCGTGATGCCATTGCCGACTGCCTGCTGCTGCATGGCTACCACGTGCGAGTGGCTGCCGACGCGGCGGCGCTGGATGTGCTGCTGCAAGTCGAACGTCCGGACCTGATCGTGCTCGACTGGATGATGCCCGGCGAGGACGGCCTGTCGGTGTGCCGCCGGCTGCAGGCGCGGGCCATCCCCATCCTGATGCTGTCGGCGATGGGAACAGCACCGGACCGGGTGATCGGTCTGGAAATGGGAGCCGATGACTATCTGGCCAAGCCCTTCGACCCACGCGAACTGCTGGCGCGGGTCCGCGCCCTGCTACGCCGCCAGGACAAGCTGCGTACCCAGGTGGCCAGCGAGCTGCGCTTTTCCGGCTGGCGATTGCTGCCCGATCAGCGCCGCCTGCTTGCACCCGATGGCAGCGAACTGGCGCTCAGCCGCGGCGAGTTCGCTCTGCTGCTGGCGCTGGCCGAGCGCGCCGGGCGCGTGTTGGGGCGCGAGCAGCTGATGTCCCTGACCCGCGGTGAGGACAGCGAGAGCGTCGACCGTGCCGTTGATCTGGCGATCAGTCGCCTTCGACGCAAGCTGGGCCACGCCGCACCGGGTGCCGAGGCACTGGTACAGACGCTGCGCGGCGAAGGCTATCGCTTCGACGCTGAGGTGCAGGTGCTGTGAGGGCGCGCTGGTCCACCGCGCGCTGGATCGCGATGCTGGCGCTGGCAAGCCTGGTGCTGGCCACCTTGGTCAGTGTGGCGGTGGTCGGCTGGATGCCGCGGCCGCCACCGCCGCCGATGCGCCTGGACCAAGCCATTCAGGTATTGCGCGGTGAACGGTCGGCCGCGGCGCTGGGCCTGCATCTCGAAACCCGCGCGTCTGCGCCGGAGGGCACCAGCAATGACTGGCTCACCCACCTGGTTGCCGCGCAGCTGCGCCAGCCGCTGGAGCATGTGAAGCTGGTCTGGGGCAGGCGGAGCAAGGCGCCGGAGGTGCAGGTCATCGAAGGCGGGGCCGTGCTTGACGCCAAAGCGCGCGCGGACGCGTTGCAGGCACAGGTCGCGGTGCTGACCGCAATGCAGTGGACGCCGTTCGAACTGGCCGTGCGCCAGGCAGATGGTCGGTGGCAGGTGGTGGGCAGCGACCACAGCGATCTGGCGGCATGGCGCCGGCAGGTCGTGCTGGCGCTGGTGGCAGGAACCGTGCTGCTGGCACCACTGGCGGCATGGGCGTCAATCCGCCTCGGCCGGCCCCTGCGGCGGCTGGCCGAGGCCAGCGCCAACGTGGACCTGCAGGCCAGTACACCGCTTCCGGACGATGGTCCGTGCGAGGTGCAGGTTCTGGCCCGCGCGATCAGTGCCGGGCGCGAGCGGCTGCACGAACAGGCGCAGGAGATGACCCGCATGCTGGCCGCCGTCGCGCATGACCTGCGCACACCGTTGACCGGCCTGCGCCTGCGTGCGGAGTTCGCGCCACCGCAACAGGCGGCGCGGATGGTGGCCGACATCGAGCGCATGGACGCGATGATCGAGCAGGTTCTCGACTACGCGCGTGGTGAGCTGCAGCCCTTGCAGATGCATCCGCTGGATCTGGCCGTGTTGCTGGAGGAGTGCGTGCAGAGCGCACTGCTGCGGGGCATCGACATCTCCTTCGACGGGCCGGATACGTTGCGGTGGCAGGGGGATGCGCTACTGCTGCGACGGGCGATCGACAATCTCATCGACAACGCCGATCGCTACGCGGGGGCGGTACAACTGCGGGCAGCCGTGTGCGGCAACGTGGCGCACCTTGACGTGATGGATCGCGGTCCAGGCATCGATGAGGCCGACCGCACCCGCCTGCTGCAGCCCTTCCAGCGCAGCGAGAGCTCACGCAGCCGCGCCACGGGTGGGGCCGGGCTGGGCTTGGCGGTCGCCGCCAACGTGGCGCGGCGGCATGCGGGCGAACTGCAGCTGCTGCACCGGGAGGGTGGTGGACTGATCGCGCGCCTGCTGCTGGGAAGCGCTTGCTGAAACGCCTTCCCGGCTTGCCTGGATCAGATGTCCCGATTTATGATTAGGCGCCTAATCATACGTTGTTCATAGGATGATCGAACCCAAGCACCATGCCCTGATGGATGAGGCGCAGCGACGCGGGCAAGCCAACATCGCGCAGCTGCGACTGTGCTTCCAGCTGCTTTCCCTGTCCACGGCCATCGACCGCGACTGCGCCACCCGTCTCGCACCGCACGGGCTCAGTGAAGCCCGCTTCATCGTGCTGTTCCTGCTGCATGGTGCCGGCGGCACGTTGCCCCCGCACGAACTGGCCGAGCGCGCCGGCGTGACCCGCGCCACCATCAGCGGCCTGCTCGATGGCCTGCAACGCGAAGCCCTGCTGCAGCGGCGCAGCGATGCCGAAGATGGCCGTCGCCTCCAGATCGTGTTGACTACGCAGGGAACGCGCCTGGCTGGGACGTTGTTCGAGCAGCACACGCAATGGATCGGTGGCCTGTTCAATGGGTTGGATACGGATGAACAGCAACAGCTGTCGCAGTTGCTGCACAAGGTCTGGCAGCACACCGATGCTGGACGAGAACGTGCAGCATGAGCCCGGCGATCGCGGCGCAACGGCTGCATGCACTCAACACCGGCCATGCCCCCACCACCCATCTGGCCGAATGCCTGGCAGTGGATTTCGCCGCGCTGCTGCAGGTGGTGGCGCCTGCGCTTGCACCGGAAGCGCTGCAACGCATGCAGGATGCCTCAGGCAGGGGCATCACACTGCGCATGGCCTTGGCTGCGCAACTGCTGCGTGAGGCGGGGCACGGTGATCCCGTGCAATGGCAGGACCATGTGTCCGACACCGTGCGCGGCTGGGCCTGCTATCTGATCGGCAGCGATGTCCGCGCGACGTTGGCAGAGAAGCTGCAGCAGATGCGCGCGCTGGCCGATGATCCACACTTCGGTGTGCGCGAATGGGCGTGGCTGGCGCTACGCATGAACATCGTTGCCGCGCCGATGCAGGCGCTTGAGTACCTGCAATCGTGGACACAGGAAGTATCGCCGCACCTGCGACGCTTCGCCTGCGAAGCGCTGCGTCCACGCGGTGTATGGGCCACGCATATCGCACTCTTCAAGCAGCACCCGGAGCATGCATCCGCGCTGCTGGAAGCACTGGCTGACGACCCGGAACGCTATGTGCAGGATTCGGTCGGCAACTGGCTCAATGATGCCGGCAAGACGCAGCCGCAGTGGCTGCGTGAGCTGTGCACGCGTTGGCAGCACGAGCGCCACAGCGGCGCCAACGCCTACATCCGCCAACGTGCACTGCGCTCGCTGCGGTAGTGCAGGTTGCCGGCCGCCTCCGCCCAACTTCGTAAACCTCAAGGAAGAACCACCATGTCGCACACCTTCATCGAGCTCTATACCGCCACGCCTGCCTGGACCACACTCCCGCCCGAGCAGCGGAGCGCTTTCTTCGCCCGCATCGGAGCCGGCATGCAGCAGTTCGATCCAGTCCGCATCACTCCGCTGGCGATGGGCCGCATTGCCGCGGGCGTGCCGCACAGCAGCGATGCGCAGTTCTATGCGGTCTGGCGCTGCGCGGGCCGCGAGGAGGTCGATGCGCTGGTGGCTGGCATTGCCGCTACCGGCTGGCATGAGTACTTCACCACCACCCATGCGGCAGGCGCGATGGACAGCATGGCCCAGCACCTGGCCGACCTGGCCGCCTTGTAGCAGGATGGCAGATGCCGGTGGATGCCGGTCCTCGGCATGGGGGGGCACATGCGCCTGTCACCCGGACGCGGTAAACAGTGCATTCCCCCTGTCATCCGCGCGGAAGTCGATCATGCAGAGCACGCTCCAGATAACGCTGTACGGCCCGCTTGGCGACACCCCGGCACTGCAGCTGCCGGAGGCGGAAGGGCCGTCGGTGGCCATCCCTGAGCCCGTCCTGCGGCGGCTGGTGTCCGACCTCTACACCGCCCGGTCCCTGCTCAACCCGGAACAGCTGGAGGAAGCGCGGCAGGAACTGGGCCGCGTGCTGGAGCGTTGGGCTGACATCCATGAAGGCCTGCTGCTGGACGTGGAAGTGCATGGCAAATGAGCGACTTCGCGTGCCAGCTGCCGCAGGGATGGGCCGGGCGGGCCCCACGCTGCACCGCGTGCCCAGTTGCGGATGAAACATTTTGCACTGCGCAAAAGCTGTGCTATCAATACATCCCATGAACGCAGCCCCCACCAGCTTTTACTGGTATTACTTTCCGAAGCCACTGGCGGAGGAAGGACTGCGCTCACCCTGAAGAAAGCTTCAGACGCATTCCCGAAAGCCGCCAGCGAACCTGGCGGCTTTTTTCATGTCGCCACGCTGGGGACCCCCAACGTTCCGGAGATCTCCCCCAATGCCCCCGCACACCGACGACCTGCGTATCCGCACCATCGAACCCCTGACACCGCCGGCCCAGCTGCTGGCGATGCTGCCCTGTGACGATGAAGCCTCCGACACCGTCAGCGCCTCGCGCGCGGCTCTGCACCAGATCCTGCATGGCCGTGATGACCGCCTGGCCGTGGTGGTGGGCCCGTGCTCGATCCACGACCCGAACGCCGCCATCGAGTACGCACAGCGCCTGAAGCCGCTGCGCGATGCGCTGGCCGGCGAACTGGAAATCGTCATGCGCGTGTACTTCGAGAAGCCGCGCACCACGGTGGGCTGGAAGGGCCTGATCAACGATCCGGACCTGGATGGCAGCTTCAGGATCGACAAGGGCCTGCGCATCGCCCGTGGCCTGCTGCGCGACATCAACAAGCTCGGCCTGCCCGCCGGTGTCGAGTTCCTTGACGTGATCTCGCCGCAGTACATCGCCGATCTGGTGGCATGGGGTGCCATTGGTGCGCGCACTACTGAAAGCCAGGTGCATCGCGAACTGGCGTCGGGGCTGTCGTGCCCGGTCGGCTTCAAGAATGGCACCGACGGCAACGTGAAGATCTCCGCCGACGCGGTGGGTGCCGCTTCGAATCCGCATCATTTCCTGTCGGTGACTAAGCAGGGTGGCACCGCCATCGTTTCGACCACCGGCAACCCGGATTGCCATGTGATCCTGCGTGGCGGCAAGCAGCCGAACTACGACGCGGGCAGTGTGGCCGAGGCCTGCCAGGCACTGGCCAAGGCCAGGTTGCCGACGCGCCTGATGATCGACGCCAGCCACGCCAACAGCCTGAAGAACCCCGAGAACCAGCCGAAGGTGATCGAGGACATCGCCGTTCAGTTGGAAGACGGGGAACAGCGCATCGTGGGTGTGATGATCGAGAGCCATCTGGTGGGTGGCCGCCAGGAACTGGTGGAAGGCCAGCCGCTGGTCTACGGGCAGAGCATCACCGATGGCTGCATCGACTGGGACACCACCGTGACGGTGCTGGAGCGACTGGCTGCGGCCGTGCGCGCCCGTCGCGAAGTGAAGGTGTCCGAAGCGGCCTGATGAAAGCCGCCTCACGGCGGCACGAGTGTGGATGGCGGCCAGCGCCTGCGGGGGTGCGGCCGCGATCAGGGCCGGTCGGAGTTGGAGACCGGCCCATCTGCACCGGCGATGCGCCTGGCGCTGCGCATGAGCGACAGCGCCAGGTACATCGCCGGGGTGGTGCAGGGCGCGAAGGGTAGCGCCGGGCCATGCCCGGCGAACACGCTATCGTTCAATGCACTTCGTCGTGATACACGAACTTCGGCATTTCCCAGCGGTAGTGGATCGCCAGCAGGCGCAACGCGAAGCCGCCGCCCAGGCAGCACAGGATCGCGGTGGCGTCGGCCACGCCCCAGTGCAGCAGCAACAGGTACGCCGCGCCGGTCAGCAACGCGATGATCGCGTACAGCTCCTTCTGGAAGATCAGCGGCACCTCGTTGCAGAGGATGTCGCGCAGCACGCCGCCGAACGCGCCGGTCAGCATGCCGGCGATCAGCACGATCGGCATCGCATGGCCCGCTTCGCGCGCAATCGAGCAGCCGATCAGGGTGAAGGCGATGAGGCCCAGGCCATCGAGCACCAGGAAGGTACGGCGGAAGTGGTGCATCCAGCGAGCCACCCATGTGGCGATCAGCGCCGCGCACACGGTGAAGCCCAGGTACTCGGGATGCTTCACCCAGCCCAGCGGATAGTGGCCGAGCAGGATGTCGCGCAGCGAACCGCCTCCGAGCGCGGTGACGCAGGCGATCATGACCACACCGAACAGGTCCATGCGGCGGCGGCCGGCGGCCAGGGCGCCGGTCATGGCTTCGGCGGAAATGGCGATCAGGTAGATGATGGACAGCAGCATGGGGCAGGCTCCGGGCGCGGTGGGGCCGGCCATGCGCCTATACCGCCACTGCCTGCGCAATGACGGGATGACGATGACCGGTGCCGCTCCCGCTGTCCTTTTGCCTGAGAGTTCAGCGGCGTAGGCCGCGTGCCCCTTCGGCGGATCGTCCCGGGCGTGCCCGGTGACCTCTCTCCAGCTCGGCGAGTCGAATGCATGGTTGGTGGGATTCCAGCCCACCGGCCTGAGCGATCATGGGAGCCTGCGCCTTCGGCGGGCGCCAGCGCGGCGCCTCTCTCCTGCATTCGGGCGCCAGTATATCCGCTGCAGTGCAGCACGGCATAATCCGGCCATGGCCCCGTCCCTCCGCCCGTGGTTCCTGTACCTGCTCGAATGCCGCGACGGCAGCTTCTACGCCGGTATCAGCACCGACGTGGACGCGCGTTTCGCCGCCCACCAGGCCGGCAAGGGCGCCCGCTACACCCGCGCCCGGCCGCCGCTGCGCATCCTTGCCGTGCGCGAGTACCCGGACCGCGCCGCCGCCTCGCGCGCCGAATGGCAGCTCAAGCAGCAGCCGCGCGAACGCAAGCTGGCCTGGCTGCAGGCGCCGGATCCCGCGCTTCTGTAGAGCCGAGCCCACGCTCGGCTTCTGTTCCGTCTGCACGATGCGGGGCCCGGGCATGGACTGGGCTCTACGGTAGATCCACGCCGTGCGTGGGTAGGCCTTGTCCATGCCATGATCGCCACACCCATCGACACATGGATCCGTCCGATGAAGAACCGCGGGATACTGCAGTTGGCTGCCTGCGTGGCCCTTCTGGCCTGCACCCAGGAACCATCGCCACCGCCACTGCAGCAGGGGCAGATCGGCACCGCCGCTGAGCTGGCCGCGTATGGCCCGAGGACACCCGAACCGATCCACCTGCGTCGTGACCGGGTCCCTCCCGATCTGATCGATCTGATCCCGTTCGCAGAAAGGTGGGGGATCGGCGATGACGTGCTTCGCAACGAAATGCAGGAGCGCGCCACTGACGCGGAAAAGCAGGCATTGGCGGATGCGCTGGCGGGGCGCCATGCGCGCATCACCACCTGGTTGGACAGCTTCCCGCAGGGGCAGCCCATGTCTGTAGAAGCCGCTGCGTTCATGTACATGCAGCTGGGCACCGACGAAATGGGCCTGATGCCGTAGATCCACGCCATGCGGGGATGCGGCTTGCACATGCCACGATCGCCCAGCCCTCAGCGCTGGAGACCCGGATGTCCACGATCGCCCTGTTGTTCGCCCTTTCCGTAGCCACAAGTCCTGCCGCCGACCCAGCCACCCTCGCGCCCACCGAAGCCACCTGCCACGACTACGTCGATGGCCAGCTGGAAGCCGACCCGCAGCGCGTCGCCCGTTCCCTGCATCCGGACCTGGCCAAGCGCGCGGTGCTCGGCGATACGCCCGACGAGCGGCTCAGGCCTGCGCCGCATGTCGAAGGAGGAACTGGTTTCGCTGACAAAGCAGGGCGCGCTGAAGACGCCGAAGGATCAATGGGACCGTCGCTGCACGGTGCTGGACTTGACCGGCAACGCGGCCTCGGTGCGGTTGGAAACCCCATGGTTCGTCGATTACTTCCACATGGGGCGCTTTGACCAACGCTGGGTCATCGTCAACGCGTTGTGGTACCCGAAGCCGAAGGCACAGTGAGCGATGCGTGCCGCCGGCAAAGCATGGATCTCCGTCGTCGTGCTAATCGCCGGCATCGCGCTGCTGCCTGGCCTTCTGTACCTGCTCGGGCTGACGCTGGCCGAAGGCCGGCCGCAGCCGGCAGACCGTGTGCCGAGTGGTGTGGCTGCGTGCACCAGTGAACCACGAACGGGATACCAGCCGGTGGACCCGTGGCGTTTCATCGCCCGGTTCTTCGACAAGGACGTGATGAAGAAGAAGGTGCCTGAAGTGGAGCGGGAGGCCTTCTGGATTGCCCGACGCCACCTGTGGCGGCAACCGCAGCAAGACATGCTGCGCTGGCATCTCAGCAGCACCGCATTGACGATCTGGATCACCCGGCATTGGAGTACCGCGCAGATTGCCGACACCGCGAGAAAAGAGGATTTCTGCCGGGCATGGTCGAAACGGCGGGTGCCGGGCGGCCCGATGAGGAGGTAGAGCCACGCATGGCGTGGATCTACTGCAACAAGGGGTCAGAGCCCTTTCCTGCGGAAAGGGATCCGACCCCGTTGCGTGCAGCCCTACCGCTTCGGCCGCCGGTCGTCGCGGTCATCACCGAAGATGATGCGTGCGCTGCGCTGGTAGCTCCAGTACGCCACCGCCCAGTTCAGCAGCACCACGATGCGGTTGCGGAAGCCGATCAGGAAGAACACGTGCGCGGCCAGCCAGAACCACCACGCCAGCACACCGGACAGCTGCAGGCGGCCCAGGTGCACGATCGCGGCCATGCGGCCGATCGTGGCGAGGTTGCCATAGTCGGCGTACTTGAACGGACCGGGTTCGGGCTTGCCGTGCAGGCGAGCGCGGATCACCTCGGCCACGTACTTGCCCATCTGCTTGGCCGCGGGCGCCACACCGGGCACCGGCTTGCCATTGGCCTGGCTCAGCGCGGCCAGGTCGCCGGCCACGAACAGCTCCGGGTGACCGGGCAGGGTCAGGTCCGGTTGCACCTGTACGCGTCCGGCGCGGTCCAGCGGCACCTCCAGCGTGCGCGCCAGCGGTGAAGCAGCCACGCCGGCGGCCCACACCACGGTGCGCGCCGGCACGAACTGATCGCCGAGCGTGAAGCCGTGGCTGTCGATGTCGCTCACCGGGGTGCCGGTCAGCACTTCCACGCCAAGCTTTTCCAGCTGTCGGCGCGCCTTCAGCGAAAGCACTTCCGGGAACGAGGACAGTACGCGCGGACCGGCTTCGACCAGCCGCACCTTGGCACTGGCCGGGTCGATGTGGCGGAATTCATTGCGCAGCGTATGCCGCGCGATTTCAGCCAGGGTGCCGGCCAGCTCGACGCCGGTAGGGCCGCCGCCGACGATGGCGAAACTCAGCCACGCCGCCTTCTTTGCCGGGTCCGGTTCGGCCTCGGCGCGTTCGAAGGCCAGCAGCAGCTTGCGGCGCAGCGCGATGGCATCGTCCAGTGTCTTCAGGCCGGGCGCGTCATCGGCCCACTGATCGTTGCCGAAGTAGGCGTGGGTGGCGCCGGTGGCCAGCAGCAGGCTGTCGTAGTCCAGCGTGCTGCCGTCGGCCATGCGTATCTGCCGGGCCTGCTTGTCGATGGCCACCACTTCGCCCAGACGGACTTCCACATTGCGCTGGTGGCCGAGGATGTGGCGCAGCGGTGCGGCGATATCCGGCGCGGACAGGCCGGCGGTGGCCACCTGGTACAGCAGCGGCTGGAACAGATGATGGTTGCGGCGGTCGACCAGGGTGATGCGTATGCGTTCGCGGGCCAAGGCACGGGTGGCCCAGAGACCGGCAAAACCGCCGCCGACAACGACCAGATGCGGAACGCGCTCACGACTCATCGACTCACTCCAGTGGGGGCATTGGGGGAAGCGCCTGGCATCTTCGCACGCTGACCGCCTGTCACGTCAGCGCCCGCGTGGATCGGCGATACTCGGGTTCAGGCAACCGCCCTTGAGGAGCCCATGAGCGAACCGGAAAAGCGCATCGCCCTGTTGATCGACGCTGACAACGCGCCGGCCTCGAAGATCGACGAGGTGCTGGCCGAAGTGGCCCGCTACGGCGTGGCCAACGTGCGCCGCGCCTATGGCAACTGGAAGAGCCCGCGATTGAAGGGCTGGGAAGCCGTGCTGCACGAATACGCGATCCGGCCGATCCAGCAGTTCGCCTACAGCAAGGGCAAGAACGCCTCGGACATGGCGATGGTGATCGATGCCATGGACCTGCTCTACGCGCGCAACCTCGACGGCTTTGCCATCGTGTCCAGCGATGCGGACTTCACCCCGATGGTGATGCGCCTGCTGACCGATGGCGTGAAGGTGTATGGCTTCGGCGAGAAGAAGACGCCGGAACCATTCGTCAACGCGTGCTCGAAATTCACCTATCTGGAGGCACTGGGCCAGACCCACGCCAGCGTGCCGGATACCGAACAGGCGTCCAGCGAACAGGCCTCGAGCGAGTCGGTGGCCAACGACGATGCGCGGCCGCGCAAGAGTGGTGCGGAAATGCGCAGCGACACGCGGCTGGTGAAGATGCTGCGTCGCGCGGTGTCCGCGGCCGAGGGTGAGGATGGCTGGTCGCACCTGGGACCGGTCGGCAGCCAGATCGGCAACCAGGCCTCGTTCGACCCGCGCAACTACGGCTACGGCAAGCTCAGCGATCTGCTGGCGGCGATCGGCCTGTTCGAACTGAAGAAGGACGGCAAATCCTCCTACGTGCGCGCGCTGCCGAAGAAAAACCGGTAGTGCCGGCCGCTGGCCGGCACATCACCCAAACGGGTCAGATCACCCGTGCTTCCGAATTCGCATAGCCGTCGGCGAACCCGGCGGCGAAATCCTCAACGCCGTTGAAGGCCAGCAGCAACAGGCCCGCACACAGCAGCAGATTGCGATTGGAGCGGCGGTAGCCCAGCACCAGCATCCCCAGCCCTGCTGCCAGCAGAACGTAGTTCAAAGCATCCCATGCAGTCACGTCGTCTCTCCCTTTGGATGGGCGTATCGTAGCGTTTCCGCGCCACCGTGGCGCACCGCTGCAGGCAAGGAAATCCGCAATGTTGAAGATCTGGGGCCGCCGCAATTCCAGTAACGTCCGCAAGGTGCTGTGGTGCGCCGAGGAGATCGGCCTGCCGTATGAATCCATCGAAGTCGGTGGCAGCCACGGCGGCACGCAGACGCCGGAGTACCAGGCGATGAATCCCAACAGCCTGGTGCCGGTGATCGAAGACCATGGCCTGCCGCTGTGGGAATCGAACGCCATCGTGCGCTATCTGAGCGCACGCTACGCATTGGGCACGCTGTACGCCGAAGACCCGATGGAGCGTGCCCAGGCCGAGAAGTGGATGGACTGGAGCACCTCGCGGATGGCGCCGCTGTACAGCGACCTCATCTGGGGCATCATGCGCACCGCCCCGGCCGACCGCGACGAATCGCGGATCAATGCCGCGATCGTCCGCACCGGTGACTACCTGGCCATGGCCGACGCCACCCTGGCCAAGCAGCCGTGGTTGTCCGGCGACAGGTTCGCAATGGGCGACATCCCGCTGGGCTCGCTGATCTACGCGTGGTTCGAATTGCCGATCCAGCGCCCGGAGCTGCCGCACCTGGCCGATTGGTACGCCCGCCTGCGCGAGCGCCCCGCCTACCAGCGCGGCGTGATGTCGCCGCTGACGTAAGCGAAAGCATTCGGGATCAGGGCCATTTTCTGCGAAAAGGAGCCCGACCCCAGGGCATCGGGGTCGGATCCCGCCCGACGGGTGGGCTCTGACCCCTCAATACAGATCCGTCGGATCCACATCCAGGGACCAGCGCACCTTGCGTGCTTCCGGCAGCGCGTACAGCTGCGGTACCAACTGCCCGAGCATGCCGTGCAATGGCGGCCGCTGCGTCGCCGACAGCAACAGCTGCGTGCGCTGGTAGCCGGCCCGCCGCGGCATCGGCGCCGGCATCGGCCCATACGCCTCCACCACGTTCTGCTCGCCCAGCAGCTGCCGCGCAGCCAGCAGGAACGCGTTGGCATGCTCCACCTGCTGCGCTTCGGCGCGCATCAGCGCCAGGTGTGCGAAGGGTGGGAATCCGGCAGCCTGGCGCTGGTTCAATTCGGCCTGCGCGAACGGGTGGTAGCCACCGCTGACCAGGGTTTCCAACAGCGGATGCCCCGGATGATGGGTCTGCAGCCAGACCTCGCCAGGATCACGTGCACGGCCCGCGCGGCCCGCCACCTGGATCAGCTGCTGTGCCAGTTTCTCGCTGGCACGGAAGTCGGCCGAGAACAGCCCTTCGTCGATGCCGACCACCACCACCAGGGTCAGCTTGGGAAGATCGTGGCCCTTGGCCAGGATCTGCGTGCCGACCAGGATGCCGGGCTGGTCGCCCAGTTTCGCCAGCTGCTGTTCCAGTGCATCGCGACGAGACGTGGTGCCGCGGTCGATGCGCACCACCGGGAAATCGGCGAAGGCGGCGGTGAGATGTTCTTCCAGGCGCTCGGTGCCGATGCCCTGCGGTTGCAGCGCCAGGCTGCCGCACGCGGGGCATGCCAGCGGTGCCGGTTGCCGTGCGCCACAGTGATGGCACTGCAGGCGACGGCCGCCGCCATGCACGGTCATCGGTGCATCGCATCGGTTGCACGGTGCGGTCCAGCCGCAGTCGTGGCACAGCAGCACCGGCGCGTAGCCACGGCGGTTCTTGAATACCAGCACCTGCTGGCCACGCTGCAGATGCTCGCCGATGCCGGCCAGCACATCGGCCGACAGGCCGTCGTGCAGCGGTCGCTTGCGCACATCGAGGATGCGCACGCGCGGTGGCCGCGCATCGCCGGCGCGCTGCTTCAGTCGCAGGTGGGTGTAGCGCCCGGCATAGGCGTTGTGCAGCGTTTCCAGCGAGGGTGTAGCGCTGCCCAGCAGCACCGGGATGCCCAGCGCCTTGGCCCGCACCAGAGCGAAATCACGGGCGTGGTAGCGGATGCCGTCCTGCTGCTTGTAGCTGCCATCGTGTTCTTCGTCGACGATCAGCAGGCCGGCCTGCGGCAACGGCGTGAACACTGCCGACCGTGTGCCGACGATCACCCGTGCCTCGCCACGCGAAGCCGCCGCCCAGACCCGAGCGCGCTCGTTATCGTTCAATCCCGAATGCAGGGCATGCACGGCAATGCCGAGGCGGCCACGGAAGCGTGCCAGGGTCTGCGGGGTCAGGCCGATTTCCGGCACCAGCACCAGCGCCTGCTTGCCTTGGGCCAGGCAGTGGATGATGGCCTGCAGGTAGACCTCGGTCTTGCCGCTGCCGGTTACGCCATCCAGAAGGAACGGTTGGAAGCCCTCGACTGCGTTGATCGCCGCCACGGCCTCGGCCTGGTCCGGATTGAGCGTGGGGCCGGGCAGCGGCTGCGCGTGCTGCGGCGCCACGCTCAACGCGACGCGTTCGGCCAGCGCGCGCTTGGCCAGGCTGCGTGCGGCGGTGCGCCAGTCCTCCATGCGTTCGCCCAGTACGTCTTCATCGACGATGGCGTCGGCCAGCAACTCGGCCAACTGCCGGGGGCGGCTGCCGGCGCGCAGTTTTTCGCGCTGGGTGCGGCCTTCGGTCGTCAGCTGCCAGCCCCAGTGGTGGGTGTCGGGCAGGGCGTCGCCATGGCGCAGCGGGCCGGGCAGGGCGGTGCTCAGCACCTCGCCCAGTGGTGCATGGGTGTAGCGCGCCAGCCACTGCAGGCTCTGCCACAGCTCGCCCTGCAGCAGCGGTTGCGGATCGCACCAGGCCAAGGCCTGGCGAAGTCCCTGGCCGTCATCGGTCTGGCCGTGGCCGACCACCACGCCGACCAGCTCGCGGTTGCCGAACGGCACCTTCAGGCGGCAGCCGACCGCGACCGTGGGGCCATCGCCCTCCGGCGACAGGTAGTCGAACAGGCGCGGCAGCGGGACGGGCAGGGCGACCTGCAGGGTCGGAATGGGTGAAAGCATCGGGCCAGTGTAACGGGCCATGCGCGCGCCAATGGCAGGGGGCAAAGGCAGTCGGGGAGCCTCCGTTGAATCATAAATGTCACCTAAATATCGGTGTCCATTGGAGATTCAGTCTTATCCACATGTTCTGTGGATAACGTTGTGCGTTACCAGCTGGCGGACGCGCAGAAGGCCGATGGCGACGGCCTGCCACTTGAGTTGGTCAAAAAATAGCCACACATCAAAAGCAATTAAAATCAATAACTTGAGTGTGAAACAATGTTGAAACAGAGTGGATTCAGCCGGATGCCCCAGTTTTTCCCCCGGGGGGCGTGGTGCTGTGCACAACCTGCAGCACGAAGTGCCCGTGGGCGCAAGTCCTACGGGTGCCGATGGGCTGCCGCTATCATGCCGGCAGACCTTTGGAGTGACCGATGACGGCTGTGCCCGCCCCTGTTTCCTCGACCGCGGCCGGCGCGCTGTCGGCGTTCCTGCGTGGCGTCGAGCGCCGCGCCCTGGTGGTGGCTGAACTGCAGTGCGGCGATGCCGCGCGTGCCGAGCAGACCCTGGTGGCGGTGATGCGCGCCTTTGCCGCCGTCGCCAGCGACCTGCCGATGGCGCAGTGGCCGACCCGCTTCTGGACCCTGCTCGGCCAGCGCCAGGCACTGCGCGAACCCGCGGGCGGGCAGTGGGCCGCACCGTTGACCGCGCTGGGCGAGATGGGGCCGCTGCCGCGTCTGGCGCTGCTGCTGCGGGTGGGCGGCAGCCTGGACGAAGGCATTGCCATGCGCGTACTCGACCAGGACGAGGCCGGTTATCAGCACCTGCTGGCCGATGCCTGCCCGCGCGATGCACACGGCCAGCCCGATGCCTCGGCCTGGCGCCAGCTGGCCGAGCAGGTGCAGCTGCGCATCCGCGACCTGCCGGCCAAGCGTCTGCAGCAGCTGCAGCAGCCAGCCGCACCGGCCGCCAGCAATGAAGCGCCCACGACCAGCTGGCGCGCACCGCAGCGCGATGAACGTGCGGCCGCCCCTGCCAAGCGCCGGCGCGCGAATGCCAAGCCACGCTGGCGCGGCCCGCTGATCCTGCTGGTGACCGTGGCTGTGCTGCTGGTTGCCGCGCTGGGCTGGCGCCACTGGCAGGGCCGTTCGTTGGGCAGTGATGCACCGTTGCCGGAAGGCGTGGTGGGCGAGGCCGGTCCGGTGACCGTGGAAGCTCTTCCGCCAAGCAAGGTCAACGCCACGCCGGATGCGACCCCGGCCCAGGCCGCCGACGACGCCACCATGCTCGCAGACCGTGATTATCCCTTGGTGGCCGATGCCGATCTGTACGCCTGGACTGCCGCCGGCGGCCCGCTGCCGGTGGATGAATCCCAATCCAAGCCGAGCCGGCCGGAGCCGGCCAGCGCCACGCTGGAAACCGCTGCTGCCGATGAATAAGACCGTGTTCGCCAGCGTGCTGCTGGCCCTGCCGTTGTCGCTTTCGGCCGCGCCGCAGACCTTGAACGTGCCGTTGCCGCCGCCGGTGCCGGCCACTGCATCTGCCGCGCCAGCCCCCCCGGCCGCACCCACATCGTTTGCCCAGCTCGATGCCCCGCAGCAGCGTCAGCGCCGTGCCGATTACGCAGCCTGGCGCGCCCTGCCGGAGAGCGAGCGCGAGCGCATCCGACAGGCCGCGGCGCGATTCAATGCGTTGCCGACGGACCAGCAGCAGCGCCTGCGCCAGCAGTTCCAGGCGCAGGACCAGGCGTTCCGTGAAGGCTGGCGGCTGGGCCCGCAGCTGGGGCTGGAATTCCCCAAGCTGCACGGCCTGTTCGGCTTCGTGCCACCGGAACAGCGCGAGGCCGCGCTGGCCGTGCTGCGCCAGCTCAGCCCGGCGCAGCTGGCCCAGCTGACCCTGGTCGCGCAGCGCACGCCACCGCAGGAACGCGACGCGGTGCGCGGCGCGTTCCTCGCCGTCCCGGCCGCCGAGCGCGACACCTGGCTCAAGCGCCAGGCCGGTCAATAGACCCCGAGGCGTAGCGTCGACGGGTAGAGTCGACTTCCGCGCGCAGCGCGGGGTTTTCGCGGTTCTGTATGAAGCGCAGTCGACCCAAAGCGCAGTCGACTAACAGTCGACTCTACTGCACCGAGGTCTGCCGGGACCCGGTATTCACGCCATGTCATGGGAATGCGCGCGCGGCGCGCGTAAGATGACCGGCCGCAACCCGGTGTCTGTGCCCTTCGCGCGCAACCGTAGTTCGCGTCAAGCACCTTATGTCTACTGCAACCTCCACGCCGCGCTTCAGCAAGGAAGTCGGCGCCACCGGTCTGCTCGCCCTGCCGCTTGTGCTCGGGCACGTGTCCACCGGTCTGATCTCCTTCGTCGACAATGTGATTGCCGGCCACCACGCCACGGCGACCCTGGCCGCGGTGACCATCGGTACCGCGCTGTTGTGGCTGCCGATGCTGATCCCGATCGGCACGCTCATCTCGCTTACCGCTTCGGTCTCGCAGCTGCATGGCGCCGGCCGCGAGCGCGAGATCGGCCCGCTGTTCCGCCAGGCGCTGTGGTTGGCGCTGGGCCTGGGCCTGATCATGTTCACCTTCCTCACGGTGGTGCCGCCGCTGCTGCCGGCCTTCGGCATCGCGCCGGACATCGTGCCGGGCGCCACCGCGTTCCTGCATGCAGTGCGCTGGGGTGGCCCGGCGCTGACCCTGTACTTCTGCATGCGCTACCTCAGCGAGGGCATGCACTGGACGCTGCCGACCATGCTGCTCGGTTTCGGTGGCCTGCTGGTGCTGGCCCCGATGGGCTATGTGCTGGCCAACGGCAAGCTCGGCTTCCCGGAAATGGGCGCCGAAGGGCTCGGCATCGCCTCGGCGGTGATGATGTGGCTGCAGGCGATCGCCTTCGCCACCTACCTGTGGTTCACCAAGCGCTTCGCCCACCTGCAGCTGTTCTCGCACTTCGAGGGGCCGCGCTGGAAGGCGATCTGGGAATTGCTGCGCACCGGCCTGCCGATCGGCATTACCGTGCTGATGGAAGGCGGCCTGTTCATCGTCACCGCGCTGCTGATCGGCCGCCTCGGTGCCAATGAAGCGGCCGCACACCAGATCGCGATCAACGTGGCGCAGCTGTGCTTCATGATCCCGATGGGCGTGGCCGAGGCCACCACCGTACGCGTCGGCCATGCGGTCGGCCGCGGCGATGGTTTCGGCGTGCGCCGCGCGGCGTGGGCCGGCTACGCGATCATCATGGGCACGCAGACGCTGTCGGCGGCGGTGCTGCTGTTCGGCCACGACGCCATCGTCGGTGTCTACACCAATGACCTGGCGGTGGCCGGCCTGGCCTCGACCCTGCTGCTGTACGCGGCCACCTTCCAGTTCCCGGACGGCATCCAAGTGCTGTCGGCCGGTGCGCTGCGTGGCCTGAAGGACACCCGCGTGCCGATGTTCATCGCCATGTTCGCGTACTGGGGCCTGGGCATGCCGCTCGGCGCCGGGCTCGGCCTGGGCCTGGGCATGGGCCCGCAGGGCATGTGGATCGGCCTGATCGTCGGCCTGACTGCCGCCGCCATCCTGATGGGCTGGCGCCTGCGCCGCAGCAGCCTGCGCATCGGCCAGTCGATGCTGTCCTGATCCTCCCGCCTGCCATGCCGACCCATGGCGGGCGATCCCCTGACTTGTGTCCGATGCCGCATCACGCGGCACCGGCTATGCTGGTACCACGGCAAGAAGCCATCCGGAGCGCTCCATGAATCAACCCGTGCCCCCACTGCCCCCGGCGCGTCGCAATCCCGTCGCCAGTTTCTTCATCGGGCTGTGGGACGTCATGAACTTCACCCGCCGGTTGATCCTCAACCTGGTGTTCTTCGGCCTGCTGTTCCTGCTGCTGGTGATGTTCGTCATCGCCGCCGGCATGGGTGCCGGCGCCAGCAAGTCGCTGCAGGACCGCACCACCCTGGTGATCGCGCCGGAAGGCCGCCTGGTCGAGCAGTTCAGCGCCGATCCGGTCAGCCGTGCGCTGGCCAAGGCGGTGGGCGACAACGGCGCCGAAGAGATCCAGCTGCGCGACCTGCTGCGGGTGATCGAGTCGGCCAAGGAAGACAAGAAGATCGAGCGCGTGGTGCTGGAGCTGGACAAGCTGCAGCCGTCGGGCTTTGCCTCGCTGCGTGAAGTCGCCGCCGCGCTGCAGGACCTGCGCGCCTCCGGCAAGCAGCTGGTGGCCTACAGCGAGAGCATGGGCCAGTCGCAGTACCTGCTGGCCGCACAGGCCGACGAGGTCTACCTCGACCCGATGGGGTCGGTGGTGCTCGAGGGCCTGGGCCGCTACCGCCAGTACTTCCGCACCGGCCTGCAGGACAAGCTGGGCGTGGATGTGCACCTGTTCAAGGTGGGCGAGTACAAGTCCGCTGCCGAGCCGTACGTGCTCGACGCCGCCTCGCCGGCCTCCAAGGAAGCCGACCTGTTCTGGATGAACGACGTGTGGCAGCGCTACCTGGCCGACATCGCCAAGGCCCGCCGCTTGGATCCGGCGCAGCTGGCGGCTGGCATCGACACCCTGCCGGAAGGCATCGCCGCCGCCGGTGGCGACCTGGCCAAGTTCGCCCTGCAGCAGAAGCTGGTGACCGCGCTGAAGACCCGCGAGGAATTCGAGGATCTGATGATCGAGCGCGGCGTGGCCGACGACGATGCCGACGGCGGTTTCCGCAACGTCGACTTCGGTCGTTACCTGGCCCTGCTCGACGCGCGCCGCAACCCGGTGGACTCGCGTCCGCAGGTGGCGGTGGTGGTGGCCGAAGGCGAGATCAGCGGTGGCGACCTGCCGGCCGGCCGCATCGGCGGCGAGTCGACCTCGGCGCTGCTGCGTGCCGCGCGTGACGACGAAAACGTGAAGGCGGTGGTGCTGCGCGTGGATTCGCCGGGCGGTGAAGTGTTCGCCTCCGAGCAGATCCGCCGCGAAGTGGTTGCCCTGCAGGCTGCCGGCAAGCCGGTGGTGGTGTCGATGGGCGACCTGGCTGCTTCCGGTGGCTACTGGATCAGCATGAACGCCGATCGCATCTATGCCGATCCGTCGACCATCACCGGTTCGATCGGCATCTTCGGCATGGTGCCCAACTTCAGCCGCGCGCTGGACAAGATCGGCGTGCACACCGATGGTGTCGGCACCACCCGCTTTGCCGGCGCCTTCGACGTCACCCGCCCGATGGATCCGGCCGTCGGCCAGGTCATCCAGACGGTGATCAACAAGGGCTATGCCGACTTCACCGGTCGCGTGGCCGATGCCCGCAAGAAGCCGGTCGAGGCGGTCGATGAAGTGGCCCGTGGCCGCGTGTGGAGCGGTGCGCAGGCCAAGGAACGTGGCCTGGTCGATGCCTTCGGTGGCCTGAAGGACGCCGTGGCCGACGCCGCCAGCCGTGCCAAGCTGGGCAAGGCCGATGCCTACCGCGTGCGCTACATCGAGAAGGCGGCGACGCCGTTCGCGCAGTTCGTCAGCGGTTTCGCCGGCAGCCGTGCCGGCGCCTGGATGCTGTCCGATTCGGGCATGGCGCGGATGATGCTGGCGCGCACGATGCCGGAAGTGGATACGCAGCTGCGCTTCGTCGAGAACGCGGCCCGCGAGAAGGGCAACGGCGCGCCGGTGAAGGCGCTGGCGTATTGCTTCTGCGGATTCTGATCGGAAAGCATCCACGCATGGCGTGGATCTACTGGAAACGCCCGGCTTCGGCCGGGCGTTTTCGTTCATGGGGTAGGAGCCCTCTGCGTCGCAAAGGGCTCTGACCCCACAGGCCACCCGTCATTGCGTCGCGTCGGCCTCGGCCTTGCGCTCGCGTGCGGCCGCTTCGTCCACGGCCTTCTGCGCGCCCTTGGCACGGTCCAGCGGCTCCTGCATCGCACGCGAGATCGCTTTGGGCACCGGTGGCTTCTCCGGGTTCGGTGTCGGCGGACGCTGGCAGGCCACCAGCAGCACGCTGGCCAGCAGGGGCGAGGACAGGATCAGGATGCGCATGGCGGGTCTCCGCGGTGGGCGTACGTGCAGTGTCGCATCCCCGGCAGGGCGCGGCCGTGAGCGCGTATCCTTGCCGCATCGAAATGCAGCGGGCGCGGCCCCGGAGGACACATGACCCAGCAACGGTGGCGCCTGGATGGCCAGACGGCTCTGATTACCGGCGCCAGCGCCGGCATCGGCCTGGCCATCGCGCATGAACTGGCCGGCTTCGGCGCTGACCTGATGATCGTCGGCCGCGATATCGACATGCTGGAGACCGCGCGCGACGAACTGCTGGACGTGTATCCGCAGATGCAGGTACACGCGCTGGCCGCCGATGTCTCCGACGACGAGGACCGCCGGCAGATCCTGGACTGGGTGGAAGACCACAGCGATGGCCTGCACATCCTGGTCAACAACGCCGGCGGCAACGTCACCAGGGCGGCCACGGAGTATTCCGAGGACGAATGGCGCAAGATCTTCGAGACCAACCTGTTCTCGGCGTTCGAGCTGTCGCGCTACGCGCATCCGTTGCTGGCACGCCACGCATCGTCGTCGATCGTCAACGTCGGCAGCGTGTCCGGCCTGACCCATGTGCGCAGCGGCGTGGTCTACGGCATGACCAAGGCCGCGATGCACCAGATGACCCGCAATCTGGCCGTCGAGTGGGCCGAGGATGGCATCCGGGTCAATGCGGTGGCGCCGTGGTACATCCGCACGCGGCGCACGTCCGGGCCGCTGTCCGACCCGGATTACTACGAGGAAGTGGTCAACCGCACACCGATGCGCCGCATTGGCGAGCCGGAGGAAGTGGCCGCGGCCGTAGGCTTCCTGTGCCTGCCTGCCGCCAGCTATGTCACCGGCGAGTGCATCGCGGTGGATGGCGGTTTCCTGCGTTACGGGTTCTGATCTCGGGTGGTCTTTTCGCCGGGCATGGCCCGGCGCCACCGGGACCGTGCCCGGTCATGCCCGGCGGAGGTAGCGTAGATCCACGCCACGCGTGGAAGCGGTCACCCTGGTACCGGGCAGTTGCTCGCCTCCAGCACACCCTGCAGCCGTTCGCGCTCCCCGCGTGCGGCGTCGCGCTTCTCCGGCGTGGCGAACCGCTCGCGGCCGCGTGCGTCGCGGAAGCGTTGCTGCCAGCCGCCGCATCGCTGTGCTTCGGGCAATTCCTCGCAACGGTCGCGCACGACTTCGCAACCGGCCGCATTGGCCGGCGTGACACCGCCCAGCCCCTGCACCGTCATCGGTTCGCAGCGACCAGGCGCGGCCTCGTATTCGTACAGGTAACCACCGCCCTGGCTGTCGGTGCACTGGAAGATCGAGGGCAGCGGCGGCTTCGGTGGCCCGTTGCCCGCTTCGGCGCGGGCCTCGGCGTCTCGACGCAGGGTCGCGCTGTCGAGAATCTGGTTGCCGCCTTCGCGTTCGACCATTCCCGCTTCCATGATGGTGCGCCCTTCGTCCGCGCGCCTTGGAGCCGCTGCGGCCGCAGGCACTGCAGCGGACCTGGTCGGCGCTGCGGCGGGCATCTCGGCGACCGCAGGTGGTGGCGCCGCCGTCGGCACGACCACCGCTGGCTGCGCGTTGGACGGGTCGGGCACGCGCAGCACCTGCTGCTTGCTGCCGGACGGGCAGGGCGTACGTTGCAGGGTCGGAATGTCGCTGCTGCTGGACGTGCAGCGGTAGATCACACTCTCCTCAGCCAGTGCGCTGCCAGGCAGCAATGCCAGGGCCAGCCAGATCAGTCTCTTCATGCCTACAGCGTACAGGCTGCGATGCCGGGCTGCGCTCAGCGCTGGCAGTCGCGCGACAGGCGCGCGTCGATGCCACGCTGTTCATTGCTGATGGCGGTGCGCTCGCTCTGCAATGCGCTGTTGTAGCGACGATCCAGTTCCCAGCGGCGATCGCGCAGCCGCGCGCACACCTCCTGTGGCGGCAGCGCATGGCAGCTGTCGCGCACCAGCACGCTGCCGGCCGGGACCTGCACGCCTACGCCGACCGCAGGCGGCCGGTAGCCTGCGCCTTCGCCGACGGGTGGACCGATCGGTGTGCCGATGGCCGGGCGTGGACCAGGGTAGGCCGGGCCACGATGCCCGTGCGGCAGCCAGACGCTGGTCCACAAGGGCACCCAACGCGGATTGCCTTCGTTGTTGTCGCTGGTATAGCGCTGCCCGTCGTCGCTCACGCACTCGTACATCGGCTGCGGCGGCTGGATGTAGACGTGGCGGACTTCGCGATCGCGCACGGCCGGAACCGCGTCCGGCGGTGCGGGTGCCGCATCGCTGCGCACCACGCGCGGCGCCGGATCGCGTGGACGCTGCAGGTCGCGAACTTCCTGGCGGCCGCTGTTGCAGGGTTTGTCCTGCAGGGCGACGGCACCGTTGCTGGCCACGCAGCGGTACACGCGCACGTCCTCGGCGTCCGCAGCAGGCGCCATCCACGGCAGCAGCAGGCTGAGACTGAGGGCGGCGCGCAACAGGTTCATGGCGGCAGGGTGCGTGATTGTCCGGGGCAGCGCAATCGGCCGCTCAGGAGCGCAGCACGTTGCCGCTGAGGGCGTCGCGGATCGGCGTGGGTTGGGCCAGGCCGCCGGTCTCCCCATCGAGGATGCCGTCGAGCAGGCGCAGCAGGCGCGGATCAAGCTCTTCGCGGCTGCGTGCCGGGGGCTCGCCGGCCAGGTTGGCGCTGGTGGACACCAGCGGGCCTCCCCAGGCGCGGCAGAGTTCGGCCACCAGCGGGTGGGCGCTGATGCGTACCGCGATGCCGCTGTGTTCGCCGGTCACCCAGGGCCGCGCACGCGGGCCCGCCGGCAGGATCCAGGTATTGGCGCCGGGCCAGCTGGCCAGCACCGCGCGCTGGCGGGCATCTGGCAGGGCCTGCAGGCGCACCCAGCCTTCCAGTTGCGGCAACTCGGCGGCGACCAGGATCATGCCCTTCTCGATCGGACGCTGCTTCAGCCGCAGCACCATGTGCACGGCCGCTTCGTGCGAGGGATCGCAGCCCAGGCCCCAGACCGCTTCGGTCGGGTAGGCGATCACGCCGCCCGCGCGGAGCGTGGCGACGGCAGAGTCCAGGGTGAGTTCTTTCATGGCGGAGACCGGCCCGGCGTGGGCCTTCATTATCCCCCTGCAGCGTGCAGATGGGGTGGAACCCGCACCCCCGGTGGGTGCGGACCGTTGGTCCGCACACCTTGACCCTCATCCACGCATGGCGTGGATCTACTTCTTTGCAGCGGCCTTCTTGGCCGGCGCCTTCTTCGCGGCGGCCTTTTTCACCGCCTTCTTTACCGCTTTCTTGGCCGGGGCCTTCTTGGCAGCAGCCTTCTTCGGCGCGGCTTCCTTCTTCACTGCCGCCTTCTTGGCCGGTGCCTTCTTCGCTGCGGCCTTCTTGGCGCCGAAGCCCTTGCGCACCGGCTTGCCGGTTTCTTCCATCAGCTGCTGCACTTCAGCCAGGGTCAGCGATGCCGGCTCGCGATCCTTGGGGATCTTGCCGTTCATCCTGCCGTCGCTGATGTACGGCCCGAAGCGGCCGTTCAACACCTGGATGTCGCTGCCGTCGAATTCCTTGATGATCCGGTTGCGCGCGATTTCTTCCTTCTCTTCGATCAGGAAGACGGCGCGGGCCAGGTCGATGGTGTACGGGTCGTCTTCCTTCTTCAGCGAGGCATAGGTGCTGCCGCGCTTGGCGAACGGGCCGAAGCGACCGATGCCGACGCTGACTGGCTCGCCGTTGTCCTCGCCCAGCGCGCGCGGCATCAGGAACAGCTCCAGCGCGTCTTCCAGCGAGATGGTGTGCATCGACTGGCCGGGGCGCAGCGAGGCGAACTTCGGCTTCTCCTCGGCGTCCTCGGCGGTGCTGCCGATGGCGGCGTAAGGCCCGAAGCGGCCGAGGCGCACGCTGACCGGCTTGCCGGTCTTCGGGTCGGTGCCGAGCTCGCGCGCGCCACTGGCCTCGGCGCGGTCGACCGATTCCTTCTTGTCTTCCACCAGCTCCTTGAACGGTTCCCAGAAGCGGGCCATCAGCGGGATCCACTCTTCCTCGCCGCGCGAGACGGCATCGAGCTCGTCTTCCAGCTTGGCGGTGAAGTCGTAATCCACGTACTGGGTGAAATGGCTGGACAGGAACTTGGACACCGCACGGCCGACGTCGGACGGGCGGAAGCTGCGGCCTTCCATTTCCACGTACTTGCGGAACAGCAGGGTCTGGATGATCGAGGCGTAGGTCGAGGGACGGCCGATGCCGTACTCTTCCAGCGCCTTCACCAGCGCCGCTTCGGTGTAGCGCGGCGGCGGCTGGGTGAAATGCTGTTCGGCCAGGATGCGTTCCAGCGGCACGCGGTCGCCCGGCTTCATCGCCGGCAGCTTGCGGCCTTCGTCCTCGTCCTCGGCGCTCTTGTTGTCCTTGCCTTCCTCGTACACGGCCAAGAAGCCGGGCACCACCACGGTGGTACCACTGGCGCGGAACACGTGCTCGCTGCCGGCCGACAGGTCGACGCTGACGGTGTTGAGCGTGGCCGGGATCATCTGGCAGGCGACGGCGCGCTTCCAGATCAGCTCGTACAGGCGGCGCTCGTCGTCGGTCAGGAAGCGCGCGACCTGGGCGGGGGTGCGCAGGGCCGAGGTCGGGCGCACCGCTTCGTGCGCTTCCTGGGCGTTCTTCGACTTGGTCTGGTAGGTGTTGGGCTGGTCCGGCAGCGAGGCGATGCCGTAATCACGGGCGATCACGTCGCGGATCTCGGCCAGCGCGTCCTGCGACAGGTTCACCGAGTCGGTACGCATGTACGAGATCAGGCCGACGGTGCCTTCGTCACCGATCGCCACGCCTTCATACAGCTTCTGCGCCACCTGCATGGTCTTGCGGGTGGTGAAACCGAGCTTGCGCGAGGCTTCCTGCTGCAGGGTGGAGGTGGTGAACGGCGGCGCCGGGCGGCGCTTGCGCTCCTTGCTGGCCACGTCGGTGACATGCAGCGAGCCCTGCGCGGCCTGCTGGATGCGCAGGCGTGCCGCTTCAGCGGTGTCGCCGTCGGTGACGGTGAACTGCTCGAATTTCTGCCCGTCCAGCTTGATCAGCTTGGCGTTGAAGTGCTGGCTGGGGTGCGCGCACTCGGCGGCGATCGACCAGTACTCACGGGCGACGAAGGCTTCGATCTCTTCCTCGCGCTCGACGATCATGCGCAGCGCCGGGCTCTGCACGCGGCCGGCGGACAGGCCGCGCTGGACCTTGCGCCACAGCACCGGCGACAGGTTGAAACCGACCAGGTAATCCAGCGCGCGGCGCGCCTGCTGGGCGTCCACCAGGTCGCTGGCGATGGCGCGCGGCTGGTTGATGGCTTCCTTGATGGCGCGCGGGGTGATCTCGGTGAAGACCACGCGCTGCATCGGCTTGTCCTTGACCAGCCCACGCTCCTTCAGGATCTCGGCGATGTGCCAGCTGATCGCTTCACCCTCGCGATCCGGGTCGGTCGCCAGCAGGATGTCGTCGGCGCCCTTGGCGGCCTTGGCGATGGCATCGACGTGCTTCTCGTTCTTGTCGATGACGTCGTAATGCATCGCGAACCCGTTGTCCGGGTCGACCGCGCCTTCCTTCGGGATCAGGTCGCGCACATGCCCATACGAGGCCAGGACGGTGTAGTCCTTGCCGAGGTATTTGTTGATCGTCTTGGCCTTGGCCGGCGATTCGACGATGAGCAGGTGCTTGGGCATGTCGGGAAAGGTCTGTGGGCGGACCGGGGGAAGGGGCCGCTAGGGTGGAGCAAACGGCCGCATTAGTGAAGCGGCCACGGGCAAATCCATAAACTGAACGCCCGGTAGTGTGCCGGGCGTTCAGGTTTCACCTTGCTAGAGGAATCACGCCCGGCCCGCCCATGTCAAGCAGCGGGGCGTGAGGATGGTCGCTCAGGAGGCCATCTTGGCGATGAAGCCGACGGCGAAGACCAGCAGGGCCAGGCCTGTCAGCGTCAGCAGGCCGGTCACCACCAGGATCGCGATGGTGACCGCGCCCAGTTCGCGCCGCTGCAGCTGCGGCTGGTCGGTGAAGGCCCAGCGGTCGACCACCAGGGTGTCGCAGATCATGTCGTGCAGGCCCTGCTTGCGCTCGGTGAAGGCCGCCATCAGGAAACCGATGCCGAGGGTGAAGCTGCTCAGCAGCATGGCCCAGTAGCGACCGAACGCGCGGGCCTTGGTCAGGCGCTCGCCATTGCTGCGCACGACCTTGATGCCGACCGCCATCTTGCCCAGCGTGGCCCCGCCCTTCGACGCATGGAACCAGGTGTAGTACGCCATGCCGATGGCGAAGTTGATCAGCGCGCTGGACAGCTGGGCGACGACTTCGATGGTCGATTCACCACTGCCGATCGCGCCCATGCTGGCACCGAGCACCACGCCGATGATGGCGCCGATGATGCTGCCGGGAATGACCAGCACGAAGTAGTCGATCATGTATGCCGCGACGCGCTTCCAGAAGCCTGCGTAGACCACTTCGCCGCCCACCACCGGTTGTGCGTGGGTGCCAGCGCCAAGCGCCGCCGGGGCGCTGTAGGGCGAACTGCTGAGGGCGCCGGTGCCGGGCAGCGGCGCGGTGCCGTTGTCGATGGCCGCATAGTCGTTGCGCAGGTCGAAACCGCTGCTGCCGGCCGCTGTTGCATTGGCATCGGCCAGTGTCTGCAGGCCGAGCTCATCGACCACCTGGCGCAGTGCAGCCCACTGTGCCATGCCTTCGCGCCAGACCAGGGTGTCCAGGTTCAGCTGGCCGCGCTGGAAGCGCTGGCGGATCTCCTGGACCGGCAGCGGGCCCTGGCGTTGCTGTCCTTCGGCGTAGTACCACTCAGTCATTGCATGTTTCCTGTTGGATCGTCCTTGGAGGTACCGGCGTGCATGCGGCTCAGCCGCGGCACGACGGCGGCAGGTACTTGTCGTCGCTGGCGCCGCTGCATTCCCAGCGGCCACTGTCGCGGTCGTATTCCAGCCACAGCAGATCGCCGTCGATGCTCTTGCCCGGCACGGCCAGGGTCGCTTCGATGCCGCAGTGGCCGTTGTTGAAGCGGCCGATGTTCACTGCCGACAGGCCGGCATGGGCGAAATCGCCCGGGGCCGGGAAGCCGGCGTCATTGGCGCCCGGGCAGCGGCCTTCGTCATCGGCGAAATGCTGCACCTGGTCCTTCAGCGGCTGCAGCGCGGCTACGGCGCCGGCGACTTTGCTGCGCACGGTGTAGTCCTTGTACGCCGGCAGCGCGATGGCGGCGAGGATGGCCAGGATCGGCACCATCACCAGCAACAGGCCACCCCCGATGATGGCGGTCAATGCACAGCCGGACAGCTTCTTCTTCGGCGGCGGCAGCACGCCGGCCGATGCGCTGGTGGCATAAGGCGTGGGCGCCGGCAGTACCGGAGGCTGTGGCGGAGGCGGTGCGACTGGTTCGGGATCCGGTTCGACCGGAGGTACAGCGGCGTCCAGCGCCGGCACGATCAGGCCCAGTTCGTCAACGACGGTACGCAACGGCTGCCATTGCGGCAGGCCGTCGCGCCAGACCAGGGTGTCCAGGGAGATCTGGTTGTTGCGGAACAACTCCACCAACTGTTCCGCCGGCAGCGGACCTTGCTGCCGGTTGCCTTCTGCATGGAACCACTCGCTCACGGGGACGCTCCTGAATGCGCTATGCCCCCAAGTGTACGGTCAGTGCAGGGGTTCTGGCTCGTCCATGAACATCTGCGTCTCCATCCAGGCATACGCCGCCTCGGAGCCGGGCTGGTTGAACAGCACCATCAGTACGACCCATTTCAGGTCGTCCAGGTCCAGTTCGTCCTGGTCCAGGGCCATCGCCCGGTCCAGCACCAGCTCGCGCTGGTCGGCGTCGAGGATGCCGTGCTGTTCCAGGTACAGCAGGAAACCGCGGCATTCCACGTCCAGCTTGTCCAGCTCGGGGCCGTGGTAGACGCGCACGGGGCCATCGACCCTCGCCTGGGCCACGCTCGGCCGCTGCGCGGCCAGGGCATCGAGCCAGTCGAACGCCTTGTTGATCTCGGTTGGGCTGAAACCGGCCTGGATCAGGCCGTTCTGGAGCGAATCGCGGTCACGGATCAGGTCCGCATCTTCGCTGAAATAGTGTTCAAACAGGTACAGCAGTACGTCCAGGATGCTCTCTTTCATTGCCCCTCGGCCTGCGTCGCGCGACGCTGTGGAGGTGAAGAAACTAGGGAGTTCGACAGTAGCGGCCGTGTACGCACACCACGATTCCCGCCAGTTCCATGGCCAGCAGCATGGAGGACACCTGGGGCGCCGTCAATCCACAGCACGTGATCAGTGAATCCATACTGCTTGGGTTGTGGTCCAGGGCCCGCCACAAGCGCTGGTAGTCAGGGGCGTCGGCCCAGCGCGCCGGCAGGAGTGCCGGCGGTGCCTGTTCAGTGGGGGTGGCCAGCCGCGATTGCAAGCCCGGAAGCTGCTGGCGAAGGGCGGGGGCGAGCAGTTCCAGTACTTCCTCGGGGCGTTCGACCAGCGCGGCGCCTTCACGGATCAGCCGGTGGCAGCCGGCCGCGCGCGGATTGAGCACCGAGCCGGGCAGGGCGCAGACCTCGCGGCCGGCCTCGGCAGCCAGCCGTGCGGTGATCAGGGCGCCGGAGCGTTGCGCGGCCTCGACCACCACTGTCGCCAGCGCCAGCCCGGCCACCAGCCGGTTGCGCGCGGGGAAGTGGCCCGGGCGTGCCGGTGTGCCCGGCAGGTACTCGCTGAGCACCGCGCCTTCGGCAGCGATGCGTGCCTGCAAGCGGGCGTTGCTGTCCGGATAGGCGCGGTCAGGGCCGGTCCCGATCACCGCCACCGTACAGCCGCCGGCCTCCAGCGTGGCCAGGTGGGCGGCCGCGTCGATGCCGGCCGCCAGGCCACTGGTTACGGCCAGTCCGGCATCGACGAAGCAGCTGGCAAAGCGCGCGGCCAGCGCGCGTCCTCCCGGGGTTGGCGAGCGGCTGCCGACCAGCGCCACCGAGGGGCGCCAGGCCAGGCTCGGATCGCCCGCAACGAACAGCGCCAGCGGCGGGTTCGGGACGTCCAGCAGGGGCGGCGGAAAGGCTGCGTCGGCGAAGGACAGCAGATGGTGGTCGTCGTCTTCCAGCCAGTGCCGTGCCACGGTCCAGGCCCGGACGTCAGGGCGTTCCAGTGCAGCGCACTGCTCTGGCGTACAGCCGTGTGCGCGCCAGTTCGCAGCGCCCTGCGTGATCGCAATCTCTGCGTTGCCCGCGGCCTGCAGCAGGGCCCGCCGTGGCGCCAGCGCGCCGCCTGCCATCACCAGGCGCAGCAGCGCCTCATCCACCTGTCTGGTCATTCCCCCACTATCGGCCGGATACAACGAAGGCGCCCTAGGGCGCCTTCGCATGTGATTGTCAGGGTTTGCCGGAGACCGCCCGTGTAGGGTCGACTGTCAGTCGACCATCGCACGCAGTGCGGGCGTTTCCGGTGGCCGGGTGAAAAGCAGTCGACTAACAGTCGACTCTACCGAGAGCATGCAACAAAGGCGCCCTAGGGCGCCTTCGCATGTGATTGTCAGGGTTTGCCGGAGACCGCCCCTGTAGAGTCGACTGTCAGTCGACCATCGCGCGCAGCGCGGGCGCTTTCACGGGGAGGTGAAGAGCAGTCGACCAACAGTCGACTTTTTACCGCGCATCCGGGTGCAGTGCGTTGTACCCCACGCGCACCGGCTTCACGCCCTGCATCACCAGTGCGTAGCTGACGTTGTCGAAGGTGCGGAACACCATCGCGTGCGCGGCGTACTCGTCCGGCAGCACCACCCGGCCGACGCTGCCGGCGAGGGCATCATCCGTGCGCGACGATGTCGGGTACTTCAGGCGGTCCGCCACATGGCGGCCCGGCCGCCACAGCGAGAACACGGTGCCGTTGTCCACGCCCTGGATGCGGCCTGCCGAGATTGCGATCACGTCGCGCGGACCACCGGTTGTGAACATGTCGGTGACCGCCAGCACACGTACATCGACGCCTTCGACGCTGGCTGCCGGTACATGCGGCACGAACTGCAGGTCGTACGGCCTGGCCTCGATCGGGACCAGGCGGTCGCCCGCGCGGACTTCACGGCCGCCTTCGTTCTTGTCCAGCACCAGCGTGGACGCCTGGACCTTGCCGCCGGCGACCTGGGTGATGGTGCCGGTGGCGACCTGGGCAAGTTCATAGCCGAGCACGCCGCGGCGGTGGTTGGGGGCGTTGTAGTCCCGCCACAGGTTGCCGCTGCCCGGGGTGACGCTGCCGTTGGCGGTCAGGTCCTCGGTCGGCTTGGGCTGGGCGTAGCGCACGGTGGGACGGACCACGGCCCAGCGCTGGCCCAGCTGGGCCTCGGCCAGGCGCACGTAGACGGCGTGGCCGCTGGTGGCGCGCAGGCGTTCCTCTTCAAGGCCAACCACGGACGGCAGCTGCTCGATGCTGTCGACCACGCTCAGCTGCTTCAGGAACGGCTCGACCTGGGCCAGCGGAATGGCGTCGATCGGCGCCTCCTGGCGCGGGCCCGGCCGGGCAGCCACGGTCACCCGGTCCAGATAGGCCAGGCTGAGCACGTCACCGGGATAGATCAGGTGCGGATTGGCGATCTGCGGATTGGCCTGCCAGATCTCCGGCCACAGCCACGGCTTCTGCAGGAAACGTGCGGCGATATCCCACAACGTATCCCCTTTTCGGACCACATAGGTGTCCGGGTGCCCGCCATTCACTTCCACGGCGGTAGCATAGGCAGCCACGGTCAGCATCGCCGCGGCGACGACCGTACGAAAACGAAGCAACATAGGTGTGAAGCCCTGATTCCCCAACAGGTCCGCGCACTATAGTCCAGAAACCGGGGCGCAAGGCAAGCGTTGGAGCTAGAATCTGCGACGTATGCCGGCGTGCCGGCCCCCTATCCGGAAACAGCCATGGCCCTTCTCCCCATTCTCGAGTTCCCCGATCCGCGTCTGCGTACCAAGGCCGCGTTGATCGAAGCTGCCGAAGTCACCACGCCGGCCTTCCAGGAACTGATCGACAACATGTTCCTGACCATGTACGACGCCCCGGGCATCGGCCTGGCCGCCACCCAGGTGGACGTGCACAAGCGCTTCATGGTCATCGACGTCAGCGAAGAAAAGAATGAACCGCATGTGTTCATCAACCCGGAAATCGTCGCCAGGGACGGGGGCCGGGTGTACCAGGAGGGCTGCCTGTCGGTCCCGGGCATCTTCGCCGACGTCACCCGTGCCGACACCATCACCGTGAAGTACCTGGACCGCAACGGCCAGGAACAGCAGATGGAAGCCGGCGAAGTGCTGGCCACCTGCATCCAGCACGAGATGGATCACCTGGACGGCAAGCTGTTCATCGACTATCTGTCGCCGCTCAAGCGCGAGATGGTGCGCAAGAAGCTGGCCAAGCAGCGCAAGCACGTGGCGTGATCGCCCATCCGGGCCGCCCTCCGGGTGGCCCTTGCCCGCGCCGCACGCGTGGGCTGTACGGCGCCGGCCGACGGCGCCGTTTTCTTTCCTGCACGAATCCATCCTGCAAGTGGGGTAGCCATGAGGATTGTCTTTGCCGGTACGCCGGAATTCGCGGTGTCGTCGCTGCGCGCGGCTGCGCGCCACCATGAGGTCGTGGCGGTCTACACCCAGCCGGACCGCCCGGCCGGTCGTGGCCGTGGCCTGGCGCCTTCGCCGGTCAAGCTTGAGGCCGTGGCCCGTGGCATTCCGGTCTACCAGCCGGAGTCGCTGAAGGGCGAAGCCGCCCAGCAGCAGCTGCGCGAGCTGCAGCCGGACCTGATGGTGGTGGTGGCCTATGGCCTGATCCTGCCCAAGGCGGTGCTGGCCATCCCGACCCATGGCTGCTGGAACGTGCACGCCTCGCTGCTGCCGCGCTGGCGCGGTGCCGCGCCGATCCAGCGTGCGATCCAGGCCGGTGACACGAAGACCGGCGTGTGCCTGATGCAGATGGAAGCGGGCCTGGATACCGGCCCGGTGCTGCTGCACCAGGAACTGCCGATCGCTGCCACCGATACCGGTGGCCAGCTGCACGACAAGCTGGCCGAGCTGGGCGCACAGGTGCTGTCCGATGGCCTGGGCCTGCTGCGTGCCGGCATCAAGCCGATCGCGCGGCCGCAGCCGGAACAGGGCGTGACCTACGCGCACAAGCTGGACAAGGCCGAAGCCAAGCTGGACTGGGCGCAGGACGCCGGCGCGCTGGCGCGGACCGTGCGCGCGTTCAATCCGTGGCCGATCGCCGAGGCGACGCTGGCCGGCGAACGCGTCCGCATCCATGGTGCGGTGGCGCTGGAGGCGGACCACGGCCAGGCACCGGGCACCGTACTGGCCGCCAGCCGCGATGGCATCGACATCGCCTGTGGCCAGGGCGCACTGCGCCTGCGCGTGCTGCAGCGTGAAGGCGGCAAGGCGATCACCGCCGCCGACTATCTCAACGCTCGCCGCGACCTGCGCGTGGGGGCATAAGCGGTGTCCAAGCAGAACGATTTCTCCGTCGCCAGGGCGGCGCCGGGTGCGGCCACGCGCATGCTGGCCGCGCGCGTGCTGGCACAGGTGTTCACCCGTGGCCGTTCGTTGAAGGCCGAACTGGCCTGGGCGCTGCCGAAGCTGGCCGACAGCCGCGACCGTGCGCTGCTGGAAGCCCTGTGTTTCGCTGTACTGCGCCGTCGCAGCACCTACGACGCGGCCTTGCAGGCCTGGATGCAGAAGCCGCTGTCGGCGCGCGATGCCGACCTGCGTACGTTGCTGATGGTCGGCTTCGCCCAGCTGGACGTGCTCGAACTGCCTGCTCACGCTGCGCTTTCGGCTACGGTCGATGCGGCGCGCGCGCTGGGTCGTGAGCGCCAGGCCGGCCTGGTCAATGCGATCCTGCGCCGCGCCCAGCGCGAAGGGTTCCCCGAACAGCCTGCGCGCGACGCCTTCCCGGAATGGTTGGCTGATGCGATCGAACGCGACTGGCCGGCGCAGGCCGAGGCGATCTTCAATGCCAGCCTGCAGCCTGCGCCGCTGTGGCTGCGCGCCAACCGTCAGCACGGTGGCCGCGACAAAGCCATGGCGGCGCTGGCCGAGGCCGGCATTGCCGCTGAACCGAGCGCGCTCTGCACCGATGCATTGCGCCTGGCGGCTCCCGTTGCCGTCAACCAGCTGCCGGGTTTCGCCGATGGTGCACTGTCGGTGCAGGACCTGTCGGCGCAATGCGCGGCCGACGCGCTGGCGCCTGCAACCGGCGCGCGCGTGCTGGATGCCTGCGCGGCACCTGGCGGCAAGTCGGCGCACCTGCTGGAGCGCGACCCGAGCCTGCGCCTGCTGGCACTGGATATCGACGCGCGTCGCCTGGCCCGTGCGCGCGACACCTACACCCGCACCGGCGTGGGCGAGCATGCGCAGACCCTGGTCGCCGACGCCAGCGATCCCGGCGCGTGGTGGGATGGCATGCCGTTCGACGCGATCCTGCTGGATGCGCCGTGTTCGGCCACCGGCGTGATCCGTCGCCAGCCGGATGTGATGTTCCACCGCCGTGCCGAAGACATCGATGCACTGGTGGGCGTACAGGCGCGCCTGCTGGAGGCCTGCTGGTCGATGCTGCGCCCGGGGGGCGTGCTGCTGTATGCCACCTGCTCGATCCTGCGCGCGGAAAACATCGACCAGGTGCGCGCGTTCCTCAAGTGGCATCCGGACGCCGTGGCGCAGCCCCTGGGTGACGCATTTGGCGTGGATTGCGAGGGCGTGGCACGCCAGCGGCTGCCCGGTGACAACGATGCTGACGGTTTCTTCTACGCGCGTCTGATAAAAGCAGGCTGACCCCCGTTGCCGTTTCGAGTCCCATGCTGAAAACCCACGCGTCGCGCCAGACGTGGTTGTTCGTGGTGGTGGCCCTGCTGGTGCTGGGGGCCGGTCTCGGTCTCCGCGATCCGTGGCCCTCTGACGAACCACGCTTCGCGCTGGTGGCCCGGCAGATGGTCGACAGCGGTTACTGGTTGTTCCCGCACCGTGGCACCGAGCTCTACTCGGACAAGCCACCAATGCTGATGTGGTGGCAGGCCACGCTGTACGGCCTGGTCGGCCACTGGCGCGTGGCCTTCCTGCTGCCCTCGCTGCTGGCCGCGCTGGGCACGCTGTGGTGCGTGGTCGACCTGGGGCGCCGGCTGTGGACGCGCCAGGTCGGGCTCTACGCTGGATGGGCACTGCTGTTCGCGCTGCAGTTCACCTTCCAGGCGAAGAAGGCGCAGATCGATCCGCTGCTGGTGCTGTTCATCACCCTGGCCAACTATGGCCTTCTGCGCCACCTGCTGCTGGGCCCCGCCTGGCGCTGGTGGTGGCTGGGCTGGTTCTTCGCCGGCATCGGGGTGATCACCAAGGGCGTGGGCATGCTGGCGCTGCTGATGATCGTGCCGGCTGCCATCGCAGCGGCCCTGCACTGGCCCCGTGTCTGCCTGCATGCGCGCGACGGCCGCTTCTGGCTGGCACCGCTGGCCTTCCTGCTGGCGGTATCGCTGTGGCTGGTACCGATGCTGCTGGCCGGCTGGGGTACCGGTTCGGACGCGTACCGAGCCTACATCGACGACATCCTGTTCCGGCAGACGGCCCGACGCTACACGCAGTCCTGGGACCACCACCAGCCATGGTGGTATTTCCTCGGCGTGATGCCGTCGATGTGGATACCGGCGTTCCTGGCGTTGCCATGGGCGATCCCGGCGTGGCGCCGGCGCCTGAGCCGCCGCGACCCCCGTTACCTGCTGCCGCTGGCCTGGTGGGGGCTGGTCGTACTGTTCTTCTCGATTCCACAGGGCAAGCGCGATGTCTACATCCTGCCGGCGTTGCCGATGTTCTGCCTGGCGCTGGCCCCGCTGCTGCCCGGGCTGCTGAAACGGCGCGATGTGCAGGCGGTCCTGGCAGGGTTCACCGCGCTGCTGGCGATCGGCCTGGGCCTGGCCGGGGCGCTTGCACTGCTGGGTGATCCGCACTTCGAGGTGGGCCTTGCCCATGGGCGCGGGCTGCCGCCGGGCGCGACCGATACATTGGCGTGGGCGCTGTTGGCGATGGGGCTGTGGGGCGGGTTGAGCCTGCTGGCCTGCGGCCGTCGCCGGCATCATGCGCTGGTGTCGACCCTGGCCATGGTATGGGCGCTGTACAGCCTGGTCGGCTACCCCCTGCTGAACGATTCCAGTTCCGCCCGCGGCCTGATGCGCACGGTCGGAGCACGCCTGCGCCCGGATGCCGAGCTGGGGCTGGTGGCCTGGAAGGAACAGCATCTGCTGCTGGCCGACCGCCCCGCGGCGACCTTCGGCTTCGAGACCGCCTGGGACGAGCAGCTGATAGCCGCCACGCGCTGGCAGCGGCTGGCGCCCGGACGCCGTTGGCTGCTGGTCCACGAATACGCAATGCTGTCGTGCATCGATCGCAACCGCGCTGAACTGGCCGGCGTGGCCAACCGGCGGCGCTGGTGGCTGGTACCGGCGGCGGCGGTCACGGTGCCCTGCGTGGTTACCGCAGAAGAGCGCGAACGTGAACGGCGTTTACAGGAACATGACTAGCCACCGCGATTTCTCCTTGTCCAGTCTGCCCAAGCGTGGCCAAAGGCAGTAAAACAACAGGCTGGGACCGGCCTCGATGGGTCCCCCGTTTTCCAGCAGATCGCAGCGATACTTCCCGACGTGCCAGCTTCACCGGACAACCTGAACCGCATGGCCGGCGATCCGCTGGGCGTTCCCGTCGGTGGCCGCCACGGGGCCGCACACGCGCTGGCCCAGCTGGGCCTGTTCTGCCTGCCGGCACTCGTGCTGACCGTGCCGATCAACCTCTTGCCGTATGGGGTCCTGCTGCTGCTCAGCACCCTGCTGGCGCCGGAGCTGCTGTGGCGCGCGCGGGGCATGGCCGGTCAGCCGGTGAAAGTGCTGGCCTGGCTGATGCTGGCGGTGCTGGCGCTCGGCGTGCTGTCGGTGGTGTTGTTCGAGCAGGGCCTGCGCGACGTCGACAACCGTTCCCGGTTCGTGGTGATCCCATGGATTGCGCTCTGGGTCTGCGCGCTGCGCCCTAACCTGCGGTGGCTCTGGTACGGGTCATTGACCGGCCTGCTCGCTACCTTCGCGATGTCGCTGTGGCAGGTACTCGCTGGTGCCCCGCGCGCGGAACTGTTCACCAATGCCATCGTGCTGGCCGACATCGTGATGGTGCTGATGGTGCTGCTGGTGTTCTGCCGCCCGTCGCGGCGCTGGTCGCTGGTGATCCTGGGCATGGCTGCCGGCTGCGTCACCATTGTGCTGACCGGCAGCCGCGGCGTGTTCGCCGCCTTGCTGGCGCTGCTGGTGGTACTGGCACTGAGCCTGCGCTGGCGCACCGGCGCGGCGCGCCTGTCGGTGCTGGCCGGCATGCTGGCGATCGGTGCGACCCTGCTGCTGTCAGTACCGGAGCTGCGCCACCAGGTCCGCCTGAGCGAGCTGCACAGTGACGTGCAGCGGATGGAGCTGGGTGACAGTGATTCTTCCGCCGGCGCCCGCGTGGAGCGCCTGCAGGTAGCCTGGCAGACCTTCCTCGATCACCCGCTGGTGGGCGTTGGCATCGGTCATTTCGACAGTGCGATGGAACGCGTGCCGGTCTGCCGCGAGAACCCGGCAGAGGCGCGCTGCCACCTGGGGCATGCACACAATGACGTAGCCGAATGGGCAGCGACCCAGGGCGTCCCCGGCCTGCTGCTGTTGCTGGCGGTGTATGGCATCCCGCTGGGAGTGTTCGTGCGCCTGCACCGCCGCAGCGGACGGCCGACCTTCCGTGGGCCGGCCGCAGCCGGCATCATGCTGGTGACCACCTACGCGTTGTGTGGACTGACCCAGTCGATGTTCGCGCATCAGATGACCGCCAGTTTCTACGTGACTCTGGTCGGTCTGCTGACCGGCCTGTCGATCGTCGAAGGCACGCGCCACCGGGCCGTCACCGGGTCGTGACGCACCGGCGCGCCGGGCAGGCCCCGGCGATCACGGATTCGGCGGGTCAGCCACGGCCTGGCCGTTGCCCAGCATCCACAGCATGATGGTCTTCTGGCGCACGTAGTTGGCGCGAACATAGGCGTAGACCAGGCCGTGCCAGCCATCGCGGAAGCCGCCGCGGAACACGAAGCCGCGCCAGAACCGCCACGCCGGGGCCAGTACCAGCTTGCCCAGGGTGGCCCGCTTGCCACGTGCGAACTCGTGTTCGGCCATCATCCGTGCGTACTTCTCGGTCTTGGCCAGCTGCTGCTGCAGTGAGCGGTACGGGTAGTGGATGAGATCGCCGCGCAGGGTGCCGACGCTGCCGTCCACGCTGGCCGCTTCGTGGATCTCGCGCTTGCCGCGCCAACCGCCGTGGCGCCGGTCGAACAGACGCAGCACGCGGTCGGGGTAGGCATTGCCGTGGCGCAGGAACCTGCCGAAATACTCGGACAGGCGCGCGAAGCGGAAGCCTGCGTGGCCGCTGAATCCGCCGTCGCGCGCGGCCTCGATGGCCGCGCGCAGTTCCGGGCTGATGCGTTCGTCGGCGTCCAGGCACAGCACCCAATCGTGCTGCGCCTGCGTCACGCAGAACGCCTTCTGGCTGCGGAAACCCTCGAACGTGCGCTGCAGCACGCGGGCACCGGCGGCCTCGGCGATGGCCACGGTGGCATCGGTGGAATACGAGTCCACCACCACGATCTCGTCGCAGAAGGCCAGCGAGGCCAGGCAGTCGCCGATGCGTCCGGCCTCGTTGAACGCGATAATGCACGCCGAGATGCGAGGCCGTTCGATGGGAGCGGTCGTGGAGGACATGATGGCCGGGTACCTGTTGTTTGCGACGGAGCGTTATGCGCTGCCTATTCTCGCCCCGTTGGCGCAGGCCTTGCACGCCTCCGGGCAGGAGGTGGCGGCCTGGTTCGAGGGCGGCGCGGCCGGCAGCAGCCTTCCGGGGGTGCCCACGGTGGGCCTGAAACAGGCGCTGGCAATGCGCCCGCGCGCGGTGTTCAGCGCCGCCAACTGGGTGCCGACCTTCCTGTCTGGAGCCAAGGTACAGCTGTTCCATGGCTTCAACGTGGAAAAGCGCGACAGTGCGCGCGGCCACTTCCGGGTGCGCGGCATGTTCGACCTGTACTGCACGCAGGGGCCGGCCACCACCGTGCCGTTCCGTCAGATCGCCGAGCAGCAGGGCCATTTCGCGGTGGCCGAAACCGGCTGGCCGAAGCTGGACCCGCTGTTCCGCGATGACGGTGGCGAGAGCGTCGCACTGCGCGCGCCGGCCGGCGACCGCCCGGTGATCCTGTTTGGTTCCACCTTCACCGAGCGGCTGAGCGCGGCCCCGCACCTGCTGGAACCGATTGCCGCCGACATCGCTGCCGGCGAGCGCTACTGGCTGCTGACCCTGCACCCGAAGTGCCCGCCGGAACTGTTCGAGCGCTACCGCGCGCTGGCCGGTGCCAATGCGCGCTTCATCGAGCCCGAACAGGTGATGGCCGCGCAGCGCGCGGCTGACGTACTGGTGTCGGACACCTCGTCGATCGTTTCGGAGTTCATCGTCCAGCACAAGCCGGTGGTGACCTTCCGCAACCGCGTGCCGAAGCCGCACATGATCGACTTCGACGATGCCACTCAGCTGCCGGCGATGCTGCAGCGCGCGCTGCATCCTGACGCCGCGCTGCAGGCGGAGATCGTGCGCTATGCCGATGCGATCCACCCGTACCGCGATGGCCTGTCCAGCGAGCGTGTGATCACCACCACCGAGGATTTCCTGTCTGGCGAAATGGGAGCATTGCGCCGCAAGCCGTTCGGCAGCTGGGTGCGTGACCTGCAGATCCGGAAGGATCTGGGCTATTGGGGACCGTCGCGACGTTGACGGAAGGCGACAGGTCTACTGCGTGGCGTCCACCGGGTAGCGCCGGCTGGGTAGGGTCGACTGCACTTCCATCGGCCGCGGAAAACCCCGCGCTGCGCGCGCCAGTCGACTGACAGTCGACTCTACCGTCGGGCGTCCACGCAGGCAGTGATGTCCGGTAGATCCACGCCATGCGTGGATGCCCGCCTCACCAGCGCAGCTTGCGCCGCGCCAGCGCTGCCGCCAGCTGCTCCATCAGCTGCTGCGCCTGTGCCTGCGGAAGGTAGTGCAGGGTCAGCGCCACATCGCCATGTGCACCTGCGGTATCCAGCTGCAGGCTGCTGGTGCCCAGCAGCTTGTCCAGCGGCGAGCGCTGCAGGCGCAGCCCCTGCACCTTGTCCAGTTCGGCCCAGCGCCACCAGCGCTTCCACCAGCCGCCACGCACCGCCACATAGTGCGCATCCAGATACCAGCCCATGCGCGCCATCTGCTGGTATGCGACCCACAACGCCACCGGCAGCCATGCCAGCACGATCAAGCCCCACGTCCCCCATCGCCAATACGCGGCTGCAGCCAGCACTGGCACCAGCAGCAGTACGCCCAGGCACAGCCGCCACCAGCCGCGCTGCGGAACGGCCTGCCACTGCGCCGGGGGCCAGTGCAGCTGTGGGAGCAGGTGCTGCACCAGCTGTTCGCAGTGCTCCCGGGTTGCCAGCGGGGCCAGTTCGCGCAGGGCACGATCCTCATCGCGCGATGGACCACCGGCGGCGCTGTCGATGCGTAGCTGGCGCAGGCCGAACCAGCGCTGCAGGGTGCCTTCGCGCAGCGTCCAGGCCTGGATGCGGCGGCGCGCCACGCTGCTGCGGGTCCGGCTGAGCAGGCCGGCCGACACCGTCAGGCGGCGCTCCTGTTCGCTCAGGGTGAAGCCGTGATAGCGCAGCAGGGTCAGCACCACCGACAGTGCGCGCAGCGCCAGCCAGCCCAGCAACAGCGCCGCGGCCAGCAGCAGGGCGCCGCCAGTCACGCCCGGGTGCAGATTGCTGGCATAGCCGAAGATTTCGCGGCCACCGCGCTGGAGGGCGTCATCCATCACCGGCCGCGGCACGGTCTGGAACAACACGCCGAAGGCGGCGATCGCCAGCGCCCAGCCACGGTTGGACAACAGGCCCATGCGCACCACGTCCCAGCTGGACAGGCGCAGCAGCACGTGTTCGCTGTCGACATCGGCAATGGGCGGCGCATCCACCGCGTCGTCGGCGTGCGGCGCCTGCCCTCGCTGGCGGACCAGCCGTTCCAGTGCCAGCGCCTGGTCCAGCTTCAGCACCCGCATCTCCGCTTCAGGGCGCACACCGCCGGCCGATTCCAGGCGCAGCTCGGCCACGCCGAACAGGCGGTGCAGCGGGTTCTGCCGCACCTCGACGTTGTGGATGCGGGCGAACGGGATCTCGCGACGGTTGCGCGCCAGCAGGCCGCTGCGCACGGTGATCGCATCACGGCCGATGCGGTAACGGTAGCTGAGGTACTGCAGCACCGATACCAGCACCAGCGCCGCGATTGCGGTCAGCGGGATCAACTGCGCCCACATCGGGTCGCGGTCGCCGCGCTGGCCGAACACCAGCAGCGCGACCAGTGGCAGGAAGTAATGGCGCAGCTGCATCAGCAGCACGAACAGCCACGACCACGGGTGCAGACGTTGATCCTCGCCACCGGCAGGCGACGGTGCAGGCAGGGGAGGCGGCAGGCTCACAGGGCGTCGGCGTCCTGGTCCAACTGGTGCGAGAGGGTGTCGCGCAGACGCTCGGCGTCGGCTTCGTCCAGGCCACTGACGGTGACCGCGCTCATGCGGGTGCCGGCGGTGTGCACGATCAGCGTGGCCAGACCGGCGCGGCGCTCCAGCGGCCCCCGGCGCAGATCCAGGTGCTGCACGCGCGAAATGGGAATGCGCGTTTCCAGCTGCCACATCAGGTCGCGGCGCAGGCCCAGGCCCTGTGCGTCCAGCCGCCAACGGGTGCGGGTCAAACGCCGATGGCCCAGCCATGCACCGAAGGCGACGCCCAGCACCAGCCCGGCCGCAGCGGTCCACAGGCTGCCGGGCAGATCGAAGAACCATGCCGCCGCCGCCAGTGGCAGGCCCGGGACGAACAGGCCGCCAAGGGCGCCTTCCAGCGCGGCCAGGCGGGCGGCGCGTTGCGGCAGTGTCTGCCAGTCAGAGGGGGGCGGTGCAGGAATCGATGCGTCGGTCACGCGGGCTCCGTCAGGCGGCAGGGCGGGCTGGGGCGGCCGTGGCCACACCGCGCAGACGGTAGCAGGTCGGCTGCGTTACTGGGCAGCCTGGATCAGCGCATCGACATCCAGCATATGGCCGGCACGGTCGGCCTTGGTGCGCAGGTAGTGCTCATTCTCGGCGGTGATCTCGCCGGTGACCGGAATGCAGTCCAGCACCTCGATGCCGGCATTGCGCAGGCGCTGCGCTTTGGTCGGGTTGTTGCTGAGCAGGGCCACGCGCGAAATGCCCAGGCCGTGCAGCATCGCCACCGCGCTGCCGTAGCGGCGCTCGTCGGCACCGAAGCCCAGCTGGGCGTCGGCGTCGATGGTGTCCAGGCCGTCGTGCTGGTAGCCGTAGGCGCGCATCTTGGCGGCGATGCCGGTGCCACGGCCTTCCTGGTCCAGGTACAGCAGCACGCCGCCGCCCAGTTCCTTCAGCTTGCGCAGGCCGCGTCGCAGCTGGTCGCCGCAGTCGCACTTGAGTGAGCCGAACAGGTCGCCGGTCAGGCACGAGGAGTGCACGCGTACCGGCACCACCGCCGACAGGTCCGGCTCGCCGACGATGATCGCCACCTGGTCGCGCTGCGCCACGCCGCCGCGGAACACCGCGAAGGTGGTCATGCCGACGTCGCGCAAGGGCACCGGCGAACGCGCCACCAGTTCGTAGTCGTGGGCCGCATGTGCTGCGCCTTCGGCCAGGTCGCACAGCGCCACGTCGGCAGCGTCGTCGAAGGTGCGGTCATCGGCATCCAGGCGCACCGCAACCATGGCCGGCAGCAGCAGGCCCAGGCGGGCCAGCTCCACCGCGCCGGCATCGAAGGCGTCACCGGCGCTCCAGCCCTCCGGCATCGGGCCCGGTTCGCGCAGGTAGCCCAGCGAGGGCAGGGCATCGAAGGCGACGCCGGCCAGCGGCAGGCGCGCGCCCTCGGGAGCCTCCACCCCGAGCACGCGGGCACGGGTGGCGGTCAGGAACAGGTAGTGGCGCTCGCGGGCGGCAGTGGCGAAGGCGGCGAAGCTGCTGGCCGTGGCGCTGTCCAGCGCGATCACCGCCAGGCGCTGGCCCTGGCCATCGTGGAGCAGCACCGGGCGACCGGCGCGCAGTTCGGCAACCGCGCGCTCACAGCGGATCGCGGCCGGATCGCCGAACAGGGAAGAAGCAGACATGGCAGGACCGGGGGAGGCGGACATCGCAGTCTCTATGGGGGCGACGGCGTCGTATTCAACGTGGTGCGACCGCGGGTCGCAGGGACCGGGCGGCTTTGGGCGGGCGGCCGTCAGTGAGGATGCTCTTCGGTCGCGTAGGGGTCTTCCTCGTCGCTGCCCGGTGGCCGCAGCGTATAGCGCTTGTAGGTCCACTGGTACTGCGCCGGGTCGCGGCGGGCGATGCGTTCGATGCCGGCGTTGAGGGCGGTGGCCGCCACCAGCGGGTCCGGATCGGCCACGGCCGGGTCGGTCGGCTCGATGTGCAGGGCGAACTCCATGTCCGGCCCGATGCGCTCGCACCAGCCATAGAGCACGGTGGCACCGGTGCGCTCGGCCAGGCGGTTGACCAGGGTCATGGTCAGCGCCTGCACGCCGAAGAACGGCACGAATACGCCATCACCGGCCTTGGGCTGCTGGTCGGGCAGGATGCCGGTGGCACCGCCGTCCTTGAGCACCTTGAACAGCTGGCGCACGGCCGGGCCTTCGGCGCGCACCTGCTGCACGTTCTGCCCGCCGCGCACCAGCTGCAGGAAGGCATCGCTGGCCTCGTCCTCCGGCGGCTTGTAGACGATGGCGATCTGCCCGCGCGAGGCCAGCCACTGGTTCAGCAACTCCCAGTTGCCGAAGTGGGGCGCGGCCACGATCACGCCCTTGCCGCTGGCCAGGGCCGCGTCATACAGGGCCTCGCCATGGCGCTGCTTCAGGTGCAGGCGCAGGTTGTCGGCCGGCGCCTGGCTCCACAGCCGCAGGGTTTCGATGGCCTGCAGGGCGGTGGAGCGCAGCAGCTCCCGGTGCAGGCGGTCGCGGGCAGCGCCGTCCAGCTCGGGGTAGGCCAGCTCCAAATTGCGCCGGGTGACACGGCTCTCGCGGGCATTGAGGGCGATCCACGCCCACGCCAGGGCGCGCGCGAACGCCCGCAGGAGCGGCCAGGGCAGGCGGGCGAACAGGGTGGTGGCGCGGTAGACCAGCCGGGCTTTGCGTTGCGGATTCATCGGCGCCAGTTTAGCCAAGGGCGCTGCTATCGTGACCGGCCCTGTTCATTGGAAGCCTACGATGCTCGTCCTGATCCAGCGTGTCAGCCAGGCCGCCGTCCATGTCGACGATGAGGCCGTGGGGCAGATCGGGCCCGGCCTGCTGGCCCTGGTCGGCATGGAGCCGGGCGATACCGAGGCCCAGCTGCGGCGGATGGCCGAGCGCCTGCTGGGCTACCGGGTATTCGCTGACGAGGCCGGGAAGATGAACCGCTCGCTGCGCGATACCGGCGGCGGCCTGCTGCTGGTCAGCCAGTTCACCCTGGCCGCCGACACCCGTTCGGGCATGCGGCCGAGCTTCACAACGGCCGCGCCGCCCGACGAGGCTGAACGCGGGTTCAATCGTTTTGTCGAGATCTGTCGTGAAAATCACGCACCCGGGGTGGAAACGGGCCGATTTGGTGCCCATATGGTCGTCAGCCTGGTCAATGACGGTCCCGTGACCTTCCTTCTCCGGCCCTGAGCCTGCGGGACCACCGCCCGGCAGGCGGGGCCCCGGGCTGGTATAATGCTACGTTCCCTATTTCTCCCTAGCCGGTGGCGCGAGCACTACATGGCCAACGAACGTCCTGCCCAATCCGAAATCAAGCAACTGATCAGCAAGGGCCTGGAACAGGGCTACCTGACCTACGCCGAAGTCAATGACCATCTGCCCGACGACATGGTCGACCCGGAACAGATCGAAGACATCATCGGCATGATCAACGGCATGGGCATCGATGTCCATGAAGTTGCGCCGGATGTGGAAACCCTGCTTCTCAACGACGGCAACACCGGCAACCGCGAAGTCGATGACACCGCGGCCGAAGAAGCTGCCGCCGCGCTGAGCGCGCTCGACACCGAAGGTGGCCGCACCACCGACCCGGTGCGCATGTACATGCGCGAAATGGGCACCGTCGAGCTGCTGACCCGCGAAGGCGAAATCGCCATCGCCAAGCGCATCGAGGAAGGCCTTTCGCAGGTCCAGGCGGCCCTGGGCCAGTTCCCGGTCTCGGTCGAGTCGCTGCTGACCGACTACGAAGCCCACAAGGAAGGCAAGAAGCGCCTGGCCGAAGTGATCGTCGGCTTCAACGATCTGACCGATGAAGAGCCGGCTCCGCCGGCGGCCGCTGCCGATGACAGCAGCGATGCGGACGCCGAAGGCGACGAGGACGAGGACGACGATGTCGACGGTGCCGATGAAGAAGCCGCACCGACCGGTCCGGACCCGGAGGAAGTCGCTGCGCGCATGCAGGCGCTGAGCGATGCCTTCAACGCCTTCAAGAAGGCCGCGACCAAGGGCGACAAGAAGAACCTGCCGCGCCTGCGCGAAGAAATGTCGGCGGTGTTCGTCACCCTGAAGCTGCCGCTGCCGCTGACCGATGTGCTGACCAAGCAGCTGCGCGACACCATGGCGTCGATCAAGGCCCATGAGCGCCGCGTGCTGAACCTGGCCACCGTCACTGCCCGCATGCCGCGCAAGGACTTCATCCGTTCCTGGGAAGGCAACCAGACCAACCTGGAGTGGGTGGAAGACGCACTGAAGCGCAAGCAGAAGTGGTCCTCGGCCCTGCGCGAAGTGAAGGACCAGATCATTGCCGAACAGCAGGCGACGATCGACATCGAGACGCTGACCCAGCTGGACCTGGAAGAGCTGAAGGAAATCAGCCGTGCCATGGCCTACGGTGAAGCAAAGGCGCGCAAGGCCAAGAAGGAAATGGTCGAGGCCAACCTGCGTCTGGTGATCTCGATCGCCAAGAAGTACACCAACCGTGGCCTGCAGTTCCTCGACCTGATCCAGGAAGGCAACATCGGCCTGATGAAGGCCGTGGACAAGTTCGAGTACCGCCGCGGTTACAAGTTCTCGACCTATGCCACCTGGTGGATCCGCCAGGCGATCACCCGCTCGATCGCTGACCAGGCACGCACCATCCGTATTCCGGTGCACATGATCGAGACGATCAACAAGTTGAACCGCATTTCCCGCCAGATGCTCCAGCAGTACGGCCGCGAGGCTACGCCAGAGGAGTTGGCCAAGGAAATGGACATGCCGGAAGACAAGATCCGCAAGGTGATGAAGATCGCCAAGGAGCCGATCTCGATGGAAACCCCGATCGGCGACGACGAGGATTCCCATCTGGGCGACTTCATCGAGGACACCAACGTGGAGTCCCCGATCGAGAACACCACCAACATCAACTTGTCTGAAACCGTGCGCGACGTGCTGGCCGGCCTCACCCCGAGGGAAGCCAAGGTGCTGCGCATGCGCTTCGGCATCGACATGAACACCGACCACACGCTGGAAGAAGTCGGCAAGCAGTTCGACGTGACCCGCGAGCGCATCCGCCAGATCGAAGCGAAGGCCCTGCGCAAGCTGCGTCACCCGAGCCGTTCGGAGCAGCTGCGCAGCTTCCTGGATATCGATTGATATCCGGCGACCGCTGATGTGTTGAGGAAAACCCCGCTTCGGCGGGGTTTTTCTTTGGTCGCGCCGGGCCATGCCCAGAGGATTCGTCACGGGATTCGTATTGGTTACGTAACACTATTCCGGCGGCGGAACGCTCGGAGTTGGGAGAAATCCATTTCCAAGCAAAGGTTTGTGAAATGCTGCCGGCGTTGGGAAGGCGGTGACTGCTGGAAATTACGTAACACTATTCGTCCCATAACGCCCGCCCGGTCGCGCCGGGCCACGCCCGGCGAACTGCCCTGTGTCGCATCTGCCATTTGAACTCTCTCAATGGCGGACGCAGTCTGGACGGACAGATGCTCAACCATCCCGTAGGCGGGCCGGACATCACCGGCACCGATGCAGACGCGCAGTGCAACGCACATCGCGGGCGGCCTGCTGTACCGCCCCTTGTGCATCTGGAGTTACACCATGAACGATGTGGAGCACGACACACTTGAGATAGCGGAGGTGCGGCTGGAGCAGGTGGCCAAGGCACTGGCCGTTGATGCCTGAGTAGCCGGGCAGGGGCGCGCTCCACTACACTGTGGCGCGGCGCAGGGCCTATAGCTCAACGGTTAGAGCAGGGGACTCATAATCCCTTGGTTCCAGGTTCGAATCCTGGTGGGCCCACCATATTGACGTCCTTCAAAGTCCAAGGACGTCCGATGCTGCAGCATGAACAACACGTATGGCCCAAGCCCTGATGGCTCCCGGTTGTTGCATCAGCGGCAGCAAAGGGCAGCACCCTACGGCGATGCCCTTTCGTTGCAGTGCCCTCAGGATCGCGGAAGATTCTCGATCGGGCCCACGCGACCGGGCGGAGGCGGCTGACAGTTGCCGAAGCATCCGCCACCACCGGGGAACCAGCCGCCGATCCCGCCACCACCGCCAGTGCTGCCACCGCCGCCGCCGCCGCCTGACGGGGGAGTCGAGGCGAAGCTGTCTTCAGTGCCGCCAGACTCTTCTGCCGACTTCCCGCACGGCTTGCTGACGGTGATCATGCTTGAGCCGGTCATCATCATGATTTTTGTCTTGTACATGACGTTGCCGACGAAGGACGTATTGCGCCAGGCATCCGCACCGAAGGTCCTTTCAGCGGTCTCATCCAGCTTCTTCAGGAATGCCCGGTTGGGTGCCTCTGCGGACGAGGCCCCGGCTTGCTTGGCCGCCGCGATATCCTTCAGGTCGACCGATATCGAGAACGGGAGCATTGGAAGAACGGTGCAGGCCAGAGCAACACCGGTAACGGTGAAAGCTGCGGCGGCCAGGGCGAATTTACTTACAGGTTTCATTGCCATCCTTGCGAGTTGTCAACGGGGAACGGGCGGTAGTCGGGAACGAACGCGTTGCCGGTTCTTCCCTGGTAGAGCTGATTGAAAGTAGCGTTCAGACGAAGCGCTTCGGCCTCCCCCTGCATCCGCTCCTCGATAGTGAGTGGCGCAGAGAACATGATTTCCCTGCCAAGCGCAGCGGAAGGGTCTGCGCGCATCTCCAGGACGCGCGAAATCGCGTATGCGTTGATGTTTCCCGCTCGGCCGGTGGATGCAAAATGAGTCGCAAGCAACTGCAGCGCAAAGTAGTTGCCGTCCACTGCGGACGACATCATCTGGTCCAGGGCCGCTCGATCGGGGAGCCGTCGCGAGTCCAGCATCGTGCGGGCAAGCTTGTCGCCGTTATTGGCGGCCTGTTCCAGCAACGCATCGGGCGCGCTGGAGTAGGAAGCCCATTGCGCGGTATTCGGATAGCCGTGTTCGTCCAGCCAGCGCTGCTCTTCGCGGCTACGCCCATCAAATGGATCATCTTCCTTCGGTTCCATGGCGTCGCGATTCTGCGGAACACCAGGAAACAGCATGTTCGTGCTGCTTGCAGGCCGTGACGCGGTTGATGCCACTGGGGGGGTCGAGCTGACGGGGCCGCTGCGTTGCCTGCCGGCCTGTTCAACACCCGGTGCTGCCTGCGAGGACTGTGACGCAGGGCGGAAGAGAAGAAATGCCGTTGCTGCCCCCGTGACGAGCACGGCAACGATGAGCGCTGCGGCGAACTTCTGCGATGTACTTCGGTTTTCCATGATGCCGGGAGGAGTTCCTTGCGTTGAATTCGGATTGCGCATATCTGGATCGCCTGCAAAGAACGGACAAGGGGTGCACCCTCCCCCAGTCCCCCGTGGCCCGGATTCATTTTCTGTTTACATTGTTGTGGTCTGGTCATTCAGCTGACTTCGAAGATGCCCTGCGCACAGGTGCATTCCGGCACACTCTGCGGGCCCGATGGCGGGTGGCTCGCATGCAGGGATCGACCATGCCCAACACCGATACGCCGGTAGAAGACTTCACCACCGAGATCGAAGACAGCCGGCACCGGTTTGCCTGGTGCCTGATGCGCTACGGGCAGGTTGCCGAAGAACTGGCAATGGAACACGCGCGCCAACGCTATCCCGACCAGACCCCCGGCTGCGAGTACGAACACGCGCTGATCTTCCACGACGAGCCCTGGCACTGGGCGATGCTGCACGTGAAAGGCGAAGGGTATTGGCAGCAGCACCCGGAACTGGCGGAGCCGTCGCTGGACTACGAAGCCGAATCGGACGCACTGTCCCTGGCCCGCGGTGAGCAGGTGCCACTGCTGGATGAGGACGAGTACCTTGGCGCGCTCGCGCATGCACGCCACATGCGTGCATGGACGCTGGTCCATCAGGCGGGTCGCTCGCCGGATGAAGCACGCCAGGAGGCGCTTGGCCACTACGCGTATCATCCGCGCCATCATCGCGGACGACTTCAGGTTCACGATCCGCGTGACGGCTGGTGCCATGTGATGAGCACACTGCATGGCAACGATTACTGGTCACGACCAGAGCTGCGGGAACCGCCACAGGCCTATTGGAGCGAGTCCCGCGCCTTTGTTTCGGCGCAGGGAATCCGCTTGCCGGACCCTCCGGGCTGAGGCCTGCTCAGCCAGCGAAGGCGCAGCTCCATCGATCACCGCACTCTGTGCCGAATGACACATGCCGCGCCATTTCTGCTGGCGGGAAGATGGCGGCATCCTGAAGTGGAGTGATCTGATGCTTGGTACGCTCAGCCGTCGCACCTTCCTGGCCAATGCCGCGGCTGTTCCGGCGGCCGCGCTCATGCCCACCGGCGTTGCTGCGGTGGCGCAGCCAACCGTCACCACCGGGAACCTGATCGACGCGGAACGCGGCGTGATCCGCTCGGCCATGGCCGGCAGCGGCATCGGAGCCGCTGCCGTCTGCCTGGTCGAAGGCGGGCAGGTGCGCTGGACTGAAGGCTTCGGTCACGTATCAGGCCAGGGCAGCGTGCCCGTAGACGCCAGCACGATGTTCAGCATCCAGTCCACCTCGAAGAACTTCGCGGCGGTGGCGGTGCTGTTGGCCGTGCAGGACGGCATCCTTGATCTGGACGCGCCCATTACCCGCTATCTGCCGTCGTTCACGGTGCGCAGCCGCTTCGAGCATGCTCCACAGGAGCGCATCAGCCTGCGCCTGCTGCTTGCCAATCGCGCGGGATTCACGCACGAGGCGCCACTGGGCAACAACTACGAACCGGCGTCGCCGGGCTTTGATGCGCACGTCCGCAGCATCTCGCAGACATGGCTGCGCTTTCCAGTGGGTGCGCGCTATCGCTACTCCAACCTGGGCTTCGACCTTGCCGGTCATGTCCTTGAGCATGTTGCGGGCATCAGCTATCCGGCCTGGCTGCAGCGCCGGATCTTCGAGCCGCTGGGAATGCACGACAGTACAGCCGATGCGTCGGTCTACCTGGCAAGCAAGGGACGAGCACTGGGAACCCTGGAAGGGTTTGCGCAGGTGCCGCCAGTGACGCCGCTGTTGGTGTCGGGAGGCGTCTGGACCAGTGCCGCCGACATGGCGAAGTATCTTGGCTTCCTGCTCGGTGGCGGCCGATCCGGTGCGCAGCAACTGCTCGAGCCACACCTTTGGGACGAGATGCATGGTTTCGGCCTGGGCGGTGACTACGGGCTCGGTGTCATGCGCAGCGAACGCCTCTACGGCAGTACACCGGTGCGGCTGCTGCACCACCGCGGCGGGGGCTTCGGATTCGGGTGCGTATTCACCTACTGCAGGCAGGCAAACGCTGGATTTTCCGCAATGTTCAATCGCGCGACGTCTGCGGGGTACGGCATCGGCGAGCGTCTGCTCGATCAGCTGTTGTCGGCGCGTTTCGGGACCCGTCAGCCGCGTGTGCCCCTGTCTTCCCTGGCGCCGATCAGGTTGAACCAGGACCAGGTGCAGCGGATGGCGGGAAGCTGGATCGGGCGCAGCGGCAAGGCGAAGATCGGGGTTGCTGGAAACGGCGAGCTGCAACTGCATCGAGGGGCGCACGCCGAGGGTACCCGCTTTGCGGCCATCGACGGCGATCAACTGTTCACTGTGGACACCGATGGAGAGGTTGCGACGTATCGTTACCATGCGGCGACGGACATGCTGCCGGCGCACCTGGAATGCAGCAACGGCGAGGATGGCCTGGACCAGAACGATCCCATCGATGGGCCCACCGGGTCGCAGGCGCCCCATTGGCAACCCTGGCTTGGACGCTATCGCGTTGACCAATGGGGCAAACCATCGATGTTCGTTGTGCTGGAGCAACGACACGGCTGGCTGTACATCGATGGCATCCGCCTGGTTGCTGAGGTGGAGCCCGGCTTGTTGTTCACCAGCGATGGCGAAGCGGTGGATTTTCGCGGCTCCCAGCCGACATGGCGCAACCTGCGCCTGCAGCGCGTCGCGCCCGTGGGCCAGGGGTGATGGCGGCATGCCGCGTGCTCATCCGCGTCGCCCACGCCCATCAACGCTGTACCGCCCGGCCCCGGTGCAGGCCAGCAGCAGGAACCCACCGGCCAACCCCAGATTCTTCAGGAACATGATCTGCTGGGTCTGATCGGCGACGTTGTGGTGGAAGATGAAAGCGGTGACCAGGCTGAAGCCTGCCAGCACGATCGATACCAGCCGGGTCTGAAAGCCGAGCAGGATGCACAGGCCGCTGCCGATCTCGAAGGCGATGGTGGGCCAGAGCAGGATGCCGGGTACCCCCATGGCCTCCATGTAGCCCTGGGTACCGCTGAGATCGCCGAGCTTGCCCAGCCCGGAGACCAGGAACAGCGCCATCAGCAGGATGCGCGCAAGCAGGTAGGCGAGCGAATGCGGTGAGTTGCTCACGTCCGGTTCCTCGGAGACGGCTGGCGAAGGCGATCGGAGCCCACCGGCAGTGAAGCCCGTGTCTACGTACCGGGTGAGGCGCCTTGACAGCTGACCGCCCGCAGGAGACCTTTCCACCATGACGATCGATATTGAATCGCTCAGCCTTCGGGAGCTGGGCGCCTTGGTGGTTGCCGCTGAACAGCGGAAACAGCTCATTTCCCGCCGCCGTCCGGCCAGTGCGGTGCGGCGGATCTTGAAGGCCGCCGCGGCGGAAGCCGGTTACACCATTGAAGAACTCTTTGGTGACGAAACCCCGGAAGCACCTGCGCCGTCCCGCAAGCCCGCCCGCCGTAAATCCGGCAAAGTCGCGCCAAAATATCGCGATCCGGAATACAAGCGCCTGACCTGGACCGGTCGCGGCCGCATGCCGCGCTGGTTGGCGTCCAAGCTGTCGATGGGCCACAAGGTCACCGATTTCCTGATTCCTGGCCTGGCCAGGCCGACCGCTGGCAAGACCAGCACCATCGGCAAGCGGACCGTCATCAAGAAGGGATGAGGCTGCGGCACTGCTACCCTGCACGGGTCTTCCAACCAAGGAGCACGGGATGGCACACGAGGGCGGCGTGACGATCACGCCGAAAGTCCTGTACACCGCCGCAGGCGCGGCCGTGCTGATCAGCTTGCTGGCCTGGTCGGTGGAGTGGAGCGGGTTGGCCTACGTCTGCCCCTATTGCCGCGTGCAGCGCACAGCCATCGGCCTGCTGGGCCTGCTGACGTTGTTCGCGCGGCCGGGGGGCCTCATCGTGCCGTGGCTGGCGTTCACCACGGGCGGCTTCGCCTTCGTGGTCGCGGCAATGCAGCATTTCAACGGCTGGAAGCGCATTTCCGCCGGTGATTTCAGTTTCAACGCGCAATGGTATATCGACCCATGGCTGCTGTCCGGCTGCGCGATGCTGATCCTGGTGGCGCAGTTGATGCTGGTGCAGGCCGCCTGCCGGCGCAGGCTGCGCTGAGTGTTTCCACGCATGGCGTGGTGATTACGCATTCTGGAACACCGCCAACTGCGCCGCGAACGCTCGCTGATAGGCGGGACGCTGCGTCGCCCGTGCCACATAGGCCACCAGCAGCGGGTACTCATCGAGCAGGCCACTGCTCTTCAGGCGCAGCAGCACCGAGACCATCATCAGGTCGCCCGCGCTGAACGTGCCGTCCAGCCACGCCGCGGTGCCCAGCCACGCAGACAGCTGCGAGAGACGCATCCGCACGCGCTCGTCCAGCATCACCAATCGCTGTGCATACCAGGGCTGCTCGCGCTCCAGCACCCACGCCATGGAGCGCTCGACGATGGGCGGTTCCACCGTGTTCAGGGCGGCGAACACCCACATGATCGCGCGCATGCGCGCGTCCGGGTCGCGCGGCAGCAGGCCAGGGTGCAGCTCGGCCAGGTGCAGGACGATCGCTCCGGATTCAAACAGCACCTGGTCGCCATCCTGCCAGGTGGGAATCTGCCCGAACGGGTTCCGTGCCAGATGCGCGGGCTGTTTCATCTCGGCGAAGCTCAGCAGCTGCACGTCATAGAGCACGCCAAGTTCCTCCAGTGCCCAGCGCACGCGCATGTCGCGGGCCAGCCCCTGGCCGCGGTCGGGGGAGGTGGCGAAAGCAGTGAGAACCGGCGACATCGGGACGCTCCTGCAGGACGAAAGGCCTGCCTTTACTCCTCCGACGAATGACGGTCCTCGGAATCGACATCGCCGATATCGATGTACACGTGGCCTGCACGGACTCTGCACGCACACGCTGGCGCACATCCATCAGGCTGCCGGGGTCATCCGTACAGACAGGCAGGCAGACATGAATACTCCAGGCAAACCCACGCCCAGCTGGCGCCAGCGAAACGTACTGATGGGAGCGCTCGCCGCGGTACTGGTGATCGTGCTGATCATCCTCTTCGTGCCGTGGTGATGCAGGCAAATGTGAACGGCCCAACGCTATGGCGTGAAGCAGTCAGTGCGGGTTGGGTGAAGTGACGTGCGCATCAATCGGTACTCACCCGCGAACCACGCCGAGGTGTCCACAGTGGTCCCACAGGCAGCGTCGCGATGCTGCTTTTCTCCCCCGCATATCGATCACACAGGAGCAATGACATGAGCACCCAGTCGACCATCGAACATCGCCTCAACGACCTGATCGAGATCGCCCGCGATGGCAAGTCCTTCTATGAAGAAGCGGCGACCAAGGTCAAGGATGCCGAGCTGTCGGCACTGTTCACCCGCATCGCCGGCGTCAAGGGCCGCATCGTGGCCGCACTGAGTGGCTCGGTTGCTGCCAGCGGCGGCAAGCCGGCCGAGCACGGCACCGTGGTCGGTTCGATGCAGCAGTTCTACGGCAAGGTCCGCGCTGCGTTCGGTGATACCAACTACGGCTACGTGGCCGAACTGGAGGAGTCCGAGGATCGCCTGCTGGGCGCGTTCAAGGACGTGCTGAAGGACAACGAGCTGCCGCCGGCCGTGCGCCAGGAAGTCACCCAGCTGTTGCCCGAAGTGCAGGAATGCCATAACGTCATGCGCGCCCGCAAGCACGCCATGAAGGCGGCTTGATCAAACTGCACCGAGCATAAAGAAAAAAGGGGCGGCCGCGAGGCCGCCCCAAACCGTCAAGAGAGCACGCGCCCGGAAGGGCGCGCGTGTTCAGAAACGAACCGACCAGCGCACGTTTGCGGCGTGATCGCGGCTCTCACTGCCGAACTGGCCGCTGTAGCCGAGCTCCAGCTGCTGGCGCGGGGTCAGCCATGCCGACAGGCCCAGCTCGGCGACCACGGCGCCGTCGGCGATCGGCGCGCCTTCGACCCCGAACGTGTTGCTGCTGTTGGCGAAGGCGAGGTTGCCCACTTGGCTGCGGTCGCCCGAGGCGTGGCGATAGCCCAGGCCGCCGCGCAGGTGCAGCCAGCTGTCCTGCTGGAACGATGCCTTCAGGCCCTTGTCGAAGCGCACGCCGGCCGTGGCGACTGTGGTGGCAGTGTCCTCGACCTTGCCGTGCAACGCTGCAGCGCCGCCTTGTTCGTTGATCTGCTTCAGGTCCACCTCCACGCGTGCAACCTGCAGGTAGGGCTCCAACCCGGCCTCCGGGCCGCCGAAGCGGTAGCCGGCTTCGACGAAGGCCTGGCGGGTACGCGCGTCGTAGCGCGCACTCAGGCTGTCGCTGAACCCAGCAAAGGCGATATCACGCGTGCTCTTCACCTTGTGCTGGCTCCATGCCAGGCCACCGCGCAGTCCGAAGCCGCCCCATGCGTGGCTGGCATACGCACCGAAATGGGTGTTGTCGATCTTCGACTTTGCGCGACGTTCCTGCTGCTTCACGTCGGTGCGCCCCGTGCCGGCCAGAACGCCGATCTGCCAGCCACCAAACTCGCGGTCGATGCCGGCCAGCAGACCAGTGCTGTTGGCTTCGGTACGCGCAGTATTGGCGTTGCCGTCCAGCTTGCTGTTGCCGCCAAGGGCCTGCACCCACGCGCCGCTGGCGTCGCCCGTATCGGCCCCCGGTGACGCTGCACCGGCACGACGTGACAGTGCGGCATCGCGCACATAGCGGCTGCCTTCAACCAGGGCCAGGGCCGTGGCAGGATGCAGCTCGCCACCGAGGCCGTCCAGTACACCGCCAAGCTGCTGCGGGAACAGCTGGGTCAGCGGCCTGGGCAGGCCCTGGTTGATTGCCAGCAGGTCCGCCGCCGTGGCCACCGCGCGCTGGTTCGGCGTGGTGGCGGCGCTGGCCAGCGAGGCACCGCGTGCCACGTCGATACGGGTGCCATTGGCACCGTAGGCGAGGCTGAACTGCAGGAACGGCGAGAATGCACTGAAGTCGGTCTTGGCGAACTGGCCGCTGACACCGCCGTCGGCGCGGATGAAGTTGAACTGTTCGCCCAGATAGTAGGTGCCCGGTTCCGGCAACGCGACCAGCGTACCGCCGAGGGTGGCGGTACCGGTCACGTGCAACTGGTCACTGCGCCCGCCCGGAGCAAGTTCGGCGGCATAGACGCCGGTTGCACCCTGTACGTAGTTGCCGTTGATGGTCAGCGTGCCGATCGAATTGCCGGGCGCGATGATGCCGTCGACGTGGGTGCTGCCGAGCGTACCGACACCCTTCAGCAGGCCGTTGGCACCGACCGTGGTGGTACCGCCGGTCTGCGTGCCGTTGAAGGACACCACGCCACCGTTGACGGTCAGGTTGCTGTCCTTCAGCACGCCGCTGGCGCTGACCGTACTGACGCCACCGGTGGTGGTCAGTGCGGTGGAAACCAGGCTGCCGTTGAGCAGGAACTGCCCCGCCTGCACCTCGACCGCAGACGTGAGGGTGTTGGCGCCGTTCAACTCCAGCGTGCCCTCACGAAGCACTGCGCCGTTGAAGCTGTTGTCGCCGCTCAGGCGCAGCCAGCCGATGCCCGACTTTGTCAGTTTTCCGGGGCCACCGATGTCGTTGGTCCAGTCATCCCAGGCGTCGCCTTCCCAGACCTTCAGGCCACCGGCCTTCTGGTTCATCACCACGTTGGTATCCACGCGCAGCGAGCCGTAGCCTTCGATGGCCTTGCGCAGATCCATCAGGCCCCAGCCGTAGATCTCGTCGATACCCGGTGCGCCAAGGTCGCGTGCGGTGGTCAGCAGCACGTCGCGCACCTGCGCGCTGTCCAGGTAGGGGAAGCGTTCGAACAGCAGGCCGAGCGCACCGGTGACGTGCGGTGCGGCCATCGACGTGCCGCTGAGCAGCCCGTAGCTGTAGGTCGGCACGCGCTGGGTGACGTCGAGCGACAGGTTGCCGTTGGCATCAACGCCCAACGACGCCGCAACCGCGGAGTCATCGCCGTAGACCGTGGAGTTGATGTTGGAGCCCGGGGCAGCCAGGCACCAGTTGGCGCTGAGGCCGCACTTGTTGGAGGTCAGGCTGAGGGTGAAATCCTGTCCAACGTTGACTACGCTGAGCCAGTATTTTTCGATGTCGGCGAAGGCACGCGGCAGGGTGGCGTACATACCGGCGATAGGGCTGGCAGATACAGGAGCGGCAGCATCCCGTGCAGGTGAATTGCCCGCGGCCCAGACCTGGATCATGCCCCTGGCGCGGGACCCGTCTGCATAAGTGGCAAGGTAGTCGCGATAGTCTGGATCGTTGTAGATCTGATCCATCAGTACTGCATTGGGCTCCTTGGTCAGGCCCCAGCTGTGGTTGACCGCGCGAACGCCCTGGGCGTTCATCTGCGCGTACATGTCGACTACGGCGGACGAGTCGGGACCTACGCCGCCCAGCGAGACCACGGAATAGCCGGTCGCCGTACGCTGCCATTCGCTGGCGCTGTTGAAGAACAGGCGGGCGACGCTGAGATCTGCCCCGAAGGCGACGCCATGCATGCCGTTGCCATCGCGATTGGCGGCAATGGTGCCGGCCACATGGGTGCCGTGTACTTCGTAGCCGATACCGGGCTGTACATAGGGACCCGCCACGATCAGATCGCGGATGTTCTGGGGGACGTTTGCGTTGAACCCGACGTAGCTGACCTGCACGTCGTCGCCATCACTGGAGAAGCAGGCGCCGGGACCCGTGAGCTGTGCAGTGTTGGTGCAGCGCGTGCCATCAGCGAGCACGTCGGCGATGTGGATGCTGCGATGGTTCTTTCCGGCGAACTCCGGATGATCCAGGCCGGTGCCACTGTCGAACACGCCAAGGCGAATGCCGGTACCCGTCAGGCCGCGCGCGTAGGCGTCGTCGGCATGGGTCGCGGCCAGGCCCCAGTCGGCGTTGAATTCTTCCGTGCGCCAGCTGGCCGGATCACCCGGATTACCGAGGATCGAGGTGGTGCTGGCTGCTGCTGCGGGCGTTGCGGCCACCCGGTTCGCGCCGGCCGGCGAGCTTGCCAGCGACGCGGGCTGCGCCCACGCGGCCTGCAGTTGGCGCTGCTGCTGCCAGGCGTCGAGTGAGTCGCTGGCCATGGCGGGCAACGCGGCAGCCAGCAACAGGGAACTGGCTACGGCCAACGCCAGGCGGCTGTGCAGCGGGGAGCGGGAGTGGGACGAACGGCCGTGCAGCGGGTGATTCATCGGACAACATTCCTTGGTTGACGGACAACAACGCCGTTAACCCCGCAGCGCGCCGATCACCCCCAGTGATGTGAAGGAATTTTTATGAACGCGTTAAGGTGGCGTGACACGGGTATTCACCTGGCCTCCCGGCTCCCCGGCTACCGTGAGCCGGCCTGGGCTCACCAGGCTTATCAGGGAGTGATGTCGATGCGTGTTATCAGGAAGGTGATCGCAGTGGCGGTGTTCGCGTTGGCGTGTACCGGTTCGGTGGCAGTGGCGGGGCCGGTAGAGCCTTGCGACAAGCCGTGCTGGCGGGCCTATCAGATGTGCCTGGCCAGTAGCGCCGATGCTGGGGAATGCGAGCAGGCGTACAACACCTGCGTGGTCGATCTGTGCATGGGCGTGTGAGTCGCGCCGATTGAGCCGTGGGGGAGCCCCGCCATCGGCGGGGCTCTTCTGTTTCCGCCGAGGGTGCCAGCCTCGATACGGTAGGCTCGGCATGTCTTCATGGTGAGGAATGTCATGGCCGTCAAACGCATCGTTGCCAACATCGCCACACCGGAACCCGAACGGGCCGCTGCCTTCTACGGCGAGCTGCTCGGCATGCCAGTGGTGATGGACCATGGCTGGATCGTCACCCATGGCGGGCAGGGCAGTGCACTGGCGCAGGTCAGTTTTGCCAGTGAGGGCGGTTCCGGCACGCCGGTGCCGGACCTGTCGATCGAGGTGGACGACCTGCAGCAGGTGCTGGAGCGCATGCGTGCGGCTGGTGTCGCGCTGGAGTATGGCCCGGCCGACGAACCCTGGGGCGTGCGCCGCTTCTTCGTCCGCGATCCCTTCGGGCGGCTGCTGAACATCCTCGCTCACGCCTGAGCGGGAAGCGTCGCTTCAGCGTCGTCTGCCGCCGCGCGTTGGCGCTGCCGGAACGCCGACCATGCGCAGGCAATCGCCCACCACCGCTGCGATGAAGGCCTCTGCATCCTGCGCTGGCATGGCGATCAGGTCATCGGTGCCGCCGTGCACGCCGGCCTGGATCCTCGCCTTGCTGGGCAGCCTGATGGGTCAACACGCCGTGCAGCAGTTCGCCGCATCCGCGCAGGCCCCAGGTCAGCAGTGGCTTGTTGCGCAGGCGCGTGATCTCATCCTGCGCCCGGGCTCGCTGCACGCCGCGCCGCAGGTGCTTACCGGGTATCGCAGTGCCATGGCCGCCGGCTTCGCCTGGGCGATGGCAGTGGCAGGCACGCTGGTCCTGCTCGTGGCTGCGGAACTGTACCGTCGACGGGCCGCGGCCTGAGGGCGCGGTATCACCGCTGCTGGTGATGTGGATCCTCTGCGCCATGCCCGGCTTGCTGTTGCTGTTGCTGCTGGCGGGCATTGGCGTGGCGGGCATGCCCACCTTCACGTCCGATCGCGGCCATGTGCTGCCGATCACGGCTGATCGCCTCGCCGCCCTTGCGGCCTGCCGCGCGTGCCTCGTCGGGGCTGAACTCATGCGCATTGCCGGAAGCATGCGCGGCACGCCCGCCTTTGGCAGCGATCGCGCGCTGCTTGGCCTGGTCCATCGAGGCGAAGCCCCGGTTGGAGCGGTGATTCTGCTCAGTCATGGGAAGTCTCCTGCTGCATGGGTGGCGCCGTGGTCGGCGACGGCGCCCATGCTTGGCCAACGCGTGCTAAGTCCAGGTCGCCATCGCGGTCGTGGCCTTCACGCGATGTGCGCACCTGGTTGATGGCGGCGCCATTCAGGCGAACGCTGCGGCAGGCATCAGCGAAGACGCGGGGCGTCATCGAGACGGCGCTGTGTCAGCGCCGACGGGCGTCGCCAAGGCGTTGCGCGATCGGTCGTTGCTCCAGCGCCTGCAGTGCATCGCGCAGCACCTGCTCCAACGACTGTCCGAGATCCGCATCGAGGCTGCGTGCGGCACGTGCGGTGGCCTGCCATTGCGCCTGCAGCGCCGGCAGTGCCTGCAGGGCAAGCGGGCTCAACTGCAGGATGCGTTCGCGGCTGTCGCGAGGTGCGGGTGCTGGAGGGCAACATCGACTACCTGCGGCTGAGCACCTTCTATCCGCTCGATCTGGCTCGCCCCAAGCTGGCGGCGGCGTTCACCCTGCTGGCCGACACCGATGGCCTGGTGCTGGACCTGCGCCAGAACGGCGGCGGTGACGACGGCAGCGCGGACCTGCTGGTACGCACGCTGCTGCAGCCCACCGTCACCCAGGTGCAGGCCGTTGAGCATCGCGGCCAGCGCACGGCGGTACCCCTGCCGCCGGTGAGCCTGCCGCTGTACCTGAAGCCGCTGGTCGTGCTGATCGACCGCCGCACCGGCTCGGCGGCCGAGTTCGTTGCCTGTTCGCTGCAGGCCCTGGGACGTGCGCGCATCGTCGGCGGCCGCAGTGGTGGCGCCGCACATATGTTCGATGATCCTGTGCTGCTGCCGGACGGTTATCAGATCAGCATTCCGGACCGCCAGCCCATCAACCTGCGTACCGGCGGCAACTGGGAGCGCACCGGTGTGACGCCCGATGTTGCAGGTGGCGATGATCCGTTGTTCATCGCACGGCAGTTGCTGGCGCCCTCGAAGTCGTCAGGATGAACGCACATCTGCAACACCGCCCTATCGCAGATGACATGCAGCATGCCTAGAATCGAGGCATCCCGGTAGTTCCCGGGCGCTTCGAGTGAATGGACTCAATGAAGATTCTGTTGACCGGCAGTTCCGGGCGGATCGGGCGCGCGATCTTCGGTGCGTTGGCGGCTGCCCATGAAGTGGTGGGCCTGGATCGCAGCCCGTTTGCCACCACGCGCATCATTGCCGATGTCACCGATCATCAGGCCGTCGTACGCGCGGTGCAGGGCGTCGACGCGGTCATCCATACCGCGGCCCTGCATGCCCCGCACGTTGGCCTGGTACCGGATACGGTGTTCCAGCAGATCAACGTGGACGCCACTGCGCACCTGCTGCAGGCGGCGCGCGAAGCCGGTGCTCGGCGCTTCGTGCTGACCAGTACCACGGCGCTGTACGGCCATGCCGTGGTGGCGGGGGGGTGCCGATGGATCGACGAGGATACCGAGCCGTTGCCGCGCACGATCTACCACCGCACCAAACTGCAGGCCGAGGCCCTGGCTGAAGCCGCCGCTGCGCCGGAGTTCAGTGTGCGCGTGCTGCGGATGGGGCGCTGCTTCCCGGAACCGCCGGAGCGGATGGCGATGTTCCGCCTGCACCGCGGCATTGACGCGCGTGACGTGGCCAGCGCGCATGCGGCGTTGCTGCTCGATGAGGGCGCGGCCTTCGACCGCTACATCGCCTGCGCGGCGACACCGTTCCGGCGCGAGGACTGCCTGGAGCTGGCCACCCAGCCGCGCAACGTGTTGGCCCGGCGCGTGCCGCAGTTGCTGGCCGAGTTCGAGCGCCGTGGCTGGCCGTTGCCGCTGAGCGTCGATCGCGTCTACGACAGTGCCCGTATCCGCAGGGAGCTGGGCTGGCAGCCGCGCTTCGGGCCGGACGACGTGCTGCAGCAGTACGCCTCAGGCAGCATCGAAGTGTTGCCACGCGCGGAGTGGATCAGGGACCGGGTGGCCGAGTAGGGGAGACGGGACGGGTTTCTGGCCCGTCCCTGAGCGGATTCAGGAATGTGCACGCCAGGCGCCTCAACCTGGTGGGCTGGCGGCCGCTAACCCGGTGCGCTTCCAGCGCCGGGCGGTCCCCGGCGGCCGGCAGCCTGCGCGATGGATCGCGCGCCTGCGCGGTGCCCTTGCGGTGCCGGTTGTCCTGAACTGCCTTGCGGATCCTTCCATGCCTTCTTCCCGTTCCGCCGCTGCCCGCCGCCCGGGCAGCATCGCCCACAAGCTGATGCTGGGTACCGCCGTCATCGCGCTGCTGTGCTTCGGCCTGACGGCGTTCCTGATCTATCGCCAGGCCAGCGCCAGCCTGATCGATGCCTCGCGCCAGACCATGACCAGCGAGGCCAATGCCGAGGCGCGCCAGGTCGCGGCCGACCTGGGCACCGCCTTCGCCAGCAACGATGCGATGGTTGAAGCCGTGCTGGCCCAGCGCGCGCGCGGCGACGTTCCCGACCGCGCCAGCCTGGCCGCGGTGATTGGCGAGCAGCTGCGCACCCACCCCGAATGGCTGGGCAAGAGCACCATGTGGGAGGCCAACGCCTTCGATGGCAAGGATGCCGAGTTCGCCAATACCGAGATGCACGATGCCAGCGGCCGCTACATGAGCTACTGGGCCTGGCACGACGGCAAGCCGCAGCAGTCGACCATGACCGACTACACCGAAGCCGCCGACGGTTCGGCCGACTGGTACGTGGTGCCCAGCCGCGACAAGCTGCCCAAGGTCAGCGAGCCCTACGCCTACGACATCGCCGGCCAGCAGGTGCTGATGAGCACGTTGAGCACGCCGATCGTGGAGAACGGCACGTTCCTCGGTGTGTTCACCGTGGACTTCTCGCTGGCGGCGCTGCAGAAGCATCTGGCGACGCTGACGCCGATGGGCGCTGGCCGCGTCGAACTGCTCTCGCCCAAGGGCGTAGTGCTGGCATCGGCCAATGCGGCCGAGATCGGCAAGCCGCGCAGCGACGCATTGACCCGCAGCATGCTGGCCGACATTGCCGCCGACCGCAGGTTTGAAGCCTTCACCCCGGACGCGGCCGGCAACGTACGCGTGTACGTGCCGCTGCGCGTGGGCGATGCCCCGCAGCGCTTCGCGCTGGGCGTGGTGATGCCGCATGCGGTGATCGTTGCCGAGGCCCGCCAGCTGCTGTGGCTGACCCTGCTGGTTGGCGTGGTGGCCGCGCTGACCCTCAGCGCCGGTGTCTACGTGCTGCTGCGCCGCCTGGCGATCCGCCCGCTGGCCGAAGCCGTGCGCGTGGCGGGCGACGTGGCCGCCGGCAAGCTGGACAGCACGCTGCCGGCACGCAGCAACGATGAAGTGGGCCGCTTGCTGGAGGCGATGCAGGGCATGCGTGGCCAGCTGCAGGCCGTGATGGCCGCGCAGGCGGAAATGGCGCGCCGCCACGATGCCGGCGAGCTCAGCTACCGCATGGACGCCTCGGCGTTCCCGGGCGAGTACGGCCGCATGGTGGCCGACAGCAACCAGCTGGTGGCCTCCAGCAATGCGGTCACCCAGCGCCTGGTCGAGGTGATGCAGCGCTACGCCGTAGGTGACCTCAGCGTGGACATGGAAGCACTGCCGGGCGAGAAGGCAGTGTTCACCGCCGCCATGGCCACCACCAAGCACAACCTGGCCGCGATCAATGAGCAGATCCAGCAACTGGCGGCTGCGGCGGCCGCCGGCGACTTCGCGGTGCGCGGTGATGCGCTGCGCTTCGACCACGATTTCCGCCGCATGGTGCAGACCCTCAACACCATGATGGAGGTGAGCGACCACAACCTGGCCGAGCTGTCGACGCTGCTGCGCGCGATTGCCGCAGGCGACCTGAGCGCGCGCATGCAGGGCGACTTCCACGGTGTGTTCGCGGTGATGCGCGATGATGCCAACAGCACCGTGCAGCAGCTGACGGGGATCGTCGGGCAGATCCAGCAGTCGGCGGCCAGCATCCGCCTGGCGGCGGGTGAGATTGCTGCCGGTAACAGCGACCTGTCGCGCCGCACCGAACAGCAGGCGGCCAACCTGGAAGAAACGGCCGCGTCGATGGAGGAGTTGACCTCCACCGTGCGCCAGAACGCCGACCACGCGCTGCAGGCCAACACCCTGGCCGGCTCCGCAGCGGGCGTGGCCAGCGAAGGTGGCCAGGTGGTCAGCCAGGTGGTGCAGACGATGGAGCAGATCGAAGCATCGTCGCAGCGCATCGCCGAGATCATCTCGGTGATCGACGGTATCGCGTTCCAGACCAACATCCTGGCGTTGAACGCGGCGGTGGAAGCCGCGCGGGCCGGTGAGCAGGGCCGCGGCTTCGCCGTGGTCGCCAGCGAGGTGCGCGCGCTGGCCCAGCGCTCGGCGGGTGCCGCGAAGGAAATCAAGGAGCTGATCGATGCTTCGGTGGCCCAGGTCGGTGCCGGAGCGCAGCTGGTGCACGGCGCCGGCCGCACGATGCAGGAGATCGTCGGCCAGGTCGGGCGGGTCAACGAGATCATGGCCGAGATCTCGGCCGCCTCTCGCGAACAGTCAGCCGGCATCGAGCAGGTCAACCAGACCGTGGTGCAGATGGATGAGACTACCCAGCAGAACGCCGCGCTGGTGGAGGAAGCCAGCGCTGCGGCACGCGCGATGGAAGAGCAGGCCGAGCAACTGGCGGTGGCGGTCTCGCGCTTCCGCCTGCAGGCCGAGCCGGTGGCCGTGGCACGCCGCGCGGCCTGAGGTCCGCTACGCGCACACATGAAAACGCCCGGCCAAGGCCGGGCGTTTTCGTTTCAGCCGGTCACAGCGCACCGGATCCAGGTCCGGTGACGGCTTGGGTTCAGAACATCCCTTCGAAGGGGTTCCAGCTGGCGCGACCCTTCACCTGCTCCAGGTAGTAGCTGTAGTTGGTGCTTGAAGCAACCAGGAAGTTCATGGCGATGAACAGTGGACGCGCGACGACATCCGGCAGGAACAGCGAGACGATGGTCAGCACGATGCCGATGCCGATCACCACCAGTGCCTTGCGCCACATGCCCAGGATGAGCAGGTAGATGAAGCCGAAGAAGAAGGCGAAGAAGTTGATGTTGACCTTCAGGCGGTCGCCGAAGGACAACGCCTTCCAGGCCTGCTTGAAACCCGGTTCCTTGGGTGCGCCGTGCTGCTGGAAGAAGTTGAAGCGGAACTGCCACTTCGGGCTGAAGCGGGAGAGGTCGACTGTGTTCATTGACGTACACGTCCTTGTGGGAAAACGTTTACATGATACGGTGCGGCCGGTTCAGGAATCCACCCTGCAGCGTCGGAAATGTGACGCTCTATCCTGCATGGTGGTGCGGCGCAGGGGCGCACCGTCACCCACCCGCCTTGTTTTTAGGATAGGGTGCGCAGTTCCGCTGCCGCACCCGCTGAGTCCGTGCGGCGGCGGGATGTCCATGGAGGCTGCATGACCACACCTGCTACACCGGAAAACGCACCGGGACCGGTGCTCCTGCCGACACCTGAAGTGGTGCAGGCACAACAGCTGCTCGCACGCCAGCAACTGGCGGTAGCGATGGACCGTGCACGCACGGCGGCTGTGCAGAGCGCGGCGCCGGCCGCCGCACTGGAAAGCGAGTAATCCGCAACACCGCCGATCGCGCTGGCCCGTCGCCAGCGCGATCGCGGCGGATGCTGCTGGTCAGAACCGCGCGGTCATGCTGAGGAAGTAGCTGCGCCCGGCCACGAAGTAGTCGGTGGAGCCTTCCGCATACAGCTTCTTGTCGGCCAGGTTGCTGACACCGCCACGCAGGGTCAGCACCTCGTTGACGTTCCAGGCCGCGGTCAGGTCATACAGCGTGTAGGCCTTGAGGAAGGTCGTCGCCGTGCCGGTCTGCTTGCCGGTGTACTGCGCCGACAGGCTGCTGGAAAACACCGTGCCGGGCGTCCAGTCCAGCGACGAATAACCAGAGAATTCCGGTGTGTCGATCAGGTTGCGGCCGGTGGTCAGGTTCTTGGCTTCCTTCATCCAGGTGGCCGAGGTGCGCCAGCGCCAGTGCTCGCCGAAGCGGAAATTGAGGTTGCCCTCCATGCCGCTGGTGCGCGCGCGCTGCACGTTGCTCATGCGCGTCCACCAGATGCCGTTGAACCTGCCCAGCGGGGCGTACTCGATCTTGTTCCTGAAGTCGGTATGGAAGTAGGTCAGGCCGGCATCGACCAGGTCGTTGTCGAAGCTGATGCCGATCTCGCGGTTGGTACTGGTTTCCGGGTCCAGGTCCGGATTGCCGGCCATGTAGCAGCCGCCGCGCGTATAGCCCAGTGGGATCAGCGAGGTGCAGCCACGGCCACCGGACTGGGTGGCGGCGGTGGCGGAGTTCTCGGTCAGGCTGGGCGCGCGGAAGCCCTTGGAAATGCCACCACGGATCGTCCATTGTTCGGCCGGGTGCCAGACCAGGTAGGCGCGCGGACTGACATGGCCGCCAAACTTCCCATGATGGTCCAGGCGCGCGCCCAGGGTCAGCGCCAGGGTGCGGTGCAGTTTCAGCTCGTCTTCGACGAACAGGGCCCACGTATCCACTTCCAGATCGGAGCCGCTGACGGCATTGCCGGCATAGTCGATCGGCGCGCGGCCGATGGTGTCGGTGTTGGTCAGCTCCTGGCGCTTCCACTGGCCGCCCACGGCGAACTGATGTTCAACACCGAGGGTGAATGGCGTGGTCAGGCTGCCTTCGATGATCGTATCGGTCGCTTCGGAACGGCCGGTAGCACCGATGTCGTTCTTGTACTTGGTCCAGTACGCACTGATCTTCGAATTGCCGAAGCTCCACTTGCCATCGTGGTTGAGCGCCAGCGAGCTGCGCTTGAGTTCGCTGGCACCCCAGGCGCCTTCATCCTGCTTTTCCAGCGAGGCGTCGATGAAGGCCTGCTGCACGCCATGGCCGGCTTCCAGCGACAGTTCCTGCGCGTCGCTGAGCGTCCACTGCAGCAGCGCGTCGACATTGCGATCCTTCTCGCCGGCGTAGGCGTTGCCGTAGACACCACCGTTGGACTGGTCCGAGTCGCGGCGCATGCTGTTGGCACCGACGCGCAGGCCAAAGCGTTCGCCGAGCGGGCCGGAGAACGTGGCGCCGATCTGCTGGGTGTCACCGCGCTTGTCATCGGCGGGGCGGGTATAACTGTGCGTCGCGCTGCCGTTCCATTCATCGCCGATGCGCCGGGTGATGATGTTGATCACGCCGCCCATGGCATCGGAACCGTACAGCGACGACATCGGCCCGCGCACCACTTCGATGCGCTCGATCTGGTCGGGCGAAATCCAGTTCAGGTCCTGTCGGCCAAGGTCCGGCCGGTAGTGGGTCGACGCCGAACTGCCCATGCGCTTGCCGTCCACCAGCACCAGCGTGTAGTTGGACGGCATGCCGCGCAGCTTGATCTTGGACTGCTCGCCGACGGCGCTGAGGCCGCCGGTCACGCCCGGCACACGGCTGAGCAGGGTGGCCAGGTCGTGCACCGGCTGGCGCGCGATGTCCTCGCGGCTGATCACGCTGATGCTGGCCGGCGCATCCTTGATCCATTGCTGGTTGCCCGAAGCGGTCACCACCACGGTATCCAGGTCCTTGGTGGAGGCATCGGCGCTGGCCTCGGCGGCGGCAAGGCCGGGCACGGTCAGCAGGCAGGCGGTGGCCAGGGCACTGGCCAGGCGAGTGCGCGGCAGGCGCGCGGAACGGGAACGGGACAGCTGGGACATGACGGCTTCCATCGGATGAGAGGGACCGGATGGAAGCGACGGGCGCGCGCAGACAAGCAGGCAGGCCCCCCTTCCATGGGTCGTAGGGCGCTCGGTTCGGGCCGGCGCAGCTGGGTGGGTCTCAGCCGTCCGGAAGACGGTGACCTGCCTGGTTAATGAAATGATAACCGTTCGCGTTTGTTACGATCCAGTACGCCATGCAAAGAAGCGACATCGCGCCGCAGGGCGCGGCGTCGCCTGCTGTTTGCTGAATGGGGATAAATCCCGGCGTAGACCTTCGCACTCGGCTTACATCCGGCGCCCTAGACTGGGCCGCATTTTCGATTCCGCCCCGTTGGAGATCGTGTGGGTTCCGGTAGTGACAGACAGCGACTGTGCGGCCAAGGGCCGGCACAGCCAGGACAAGTGCGGGCGCCGGGAAGGCGCGCCGGGAACCTTCGTGCATGCAGCCCGGCCGGGACGGCCGGCCATGCCGACCGTGGGGAGTAAGCGGTGATGGGGGGGCAAACCATCCACGCAGAAGCGGATGCACCCCGGCTCGACGCCGGCTGGGCGCTGCTGCCCGCCGAATCACCGCTGCCGATGCCCGAGCAGACCCTGCGCGAGGGTGCGCTGAAGGTCCGTCGCCACCGAACCTCGCCACGCCTGATCGGCCTGCGCCGGTTCTACATCTTCGGCGGCACCCTGGCCATGACCGCCATCGCCACCCGCATGATGTGGCGGGTGCTGTCGGCCAATGGCATCAGCGTGCTGGAAGCGTGCCTGCTGGTGCTGTTCGTTGGCCTGTTCGCCTGGATCGCGCTGTCCTTCGCCAGCGCCCTGGCCGGCTTCCTGACCGCCGTGTTCGACCGTGGCTATCGCCTCGGCATCGACCCGGACAAGCCGCTGCCGACCGTGCACAGCCGCACCGCGCTGCTGATGCCCACCTACAACGAAGATCCGCGGCGCCTGCTGGCGGGCCTGCAGGCGATCTACGAATCGGTGGCGGCCACCGGCCAGCTCGAACGCTTCGACTTCTTCGTGCTCAGCGATACCCGACGCGAGGATATTGCCGCGGCCGAGGAACAGGTCTTCGCCGAACTGCGCGACCGCGTGCCGGACGGGCAGACGCGCCTGTTCTATCGCCGTCGCGGCGACAACAGCGGACGCAAGGCCGGCAACATCGCCGACTGGGTGCGCCGTTTCGGTGGCGCCTACCCGCAGATGCTGATCCTCGACGCCGACAGCCTGATGACCGGCGACAGCATCGTGCGCCTGGTGGCCGGCATGGAGCACAACGCCGATGTCGGCCTGATCCAGACCCTGCCGTCGGTGATCGGCGGCCGCACCCTGTTCGCCCGCATGCAGCAGTTCGGTGGCCGCGTGTACGGCCCGGTGATCGCCCGGGGCGTGGCCTGGTGGCATGGCGCCGAGAGCAACTACTGGGGCCACAACGCGATCATCCGCACCCGTGCCTTCGCCGACCACGCCGGCCTGCCGGCGCTGCCGGGGCGCAAGCCGTTCGGCGGCCACGTGCTCAGCCATGATTTCGTCGAAGCGGCGCTGATGCGGCGTGGCGGCTGGGCCGCGCACATGGTGCCGTACCTGGGCGGCAGCTACGAAGAAGGCCCGCCGACGCTGACCGACCTGCTGGTGCGCGACCGCCGCTGGTGCCAGGGCAACCTGCAGCACGGCAAGGTGGTCGGCAGCCGCGGCCTGCACTGGATCAGCCGCACGCACATGCTGATCGGCATCGGCCATTACTTCACCGCGCCGATGTGGGCGATGCTGATGCTGATCGGCATCGCCATTCCGTTGTTCCAGGAGGGCATCGACTTCAACGCCCTGCTGCACCTGTCCCCCAGCGTGTACTGGCGTGCCCAGGACGAGGAACAGGTGGTGCGCCTGTTCGCCGCGACCATGGCGGTGCTGCTGCTGCCCAAGGTGCTGGGCTACCTGGCGATGCTGCTGGACCCGGTCGACCGCCGTGGCTGTGGCGGCGCGATCCGCGCGTTCGTGTCGATGCTGGTGGAAACCGTTCTGGCCGCGCTGATGGCGCCGGTGGTGATGTACGTGCAGTCGCGCGGCGTGGCCGAAGTGCTGTCCGGGCGCGATTCCGGCTGGGACGCACAGCAGCGTGACGATGGTGGCATCTCGTGGATGGCCCTGGTCCGCGGCTACGGCGGGCTGGGCGTGTTCGGTGCCTTCATGGGCCTGGTGGCCTGGGCGGTATCGCCGTCGCTGGCGGCCTGGATGGCGCCGGTGGTGATCGGCATGGTGCTGGCGGTGCCGGTGGTCGCCCTGACGTCCTCGCGCGGCCCCGGTGCCTTCCTGCATCGCCTGGGCCTGCTCGACATTCCCGAGGAGAACATTCCGCCGACGGTGCTGGTGCGCGCCGCCCAGCTGCGCCGGGAAGCGGCCGAGCAACCGCCGCTGTACTGATCGCCCCGCGCCAGCGGCATAATGCGGCTCGAACTTGAAGGAGCCGCATCATGCTGCAAACGGTCGAACAGGAAACCGGCGTATCGCCGCAGTGGTCGGTGATCTGGCTGCACGGCCTCGGCGCCGACGGCAATGACTTCGCGCCGATCGTGCCCGAACTGGTACGCCCGCACTGGCCCGCGCTGCGCTTCGTGTTCCCGCACGCACCGGTGCGGCCGATCACGATCAACAACGGCGTGCCGATGCGCGGCTGGTACGACATCGTCGGCATGGATTTCCGCTCGCGCGCCGACATGGCCGGGGTGCGGGAATCGGTGGCACAGCTGGATGCGCTGATTGCGCGTGAGATCGAGCGCGGCATCGCGCCGGAGAAGATCTTCCTGGCCGGCTTCTCGCAGGGCGGCGCGATCATCCTCACCGCCGCACTGTCGCGCACTGCGCCACTGGCTGGCCTGATCGCACTGTCCACCTATCTGCCGGAAGCCGAGAGCGCCAAGCGCGTTGACGGTGCGGTGCAGGTGCCGGTGTTCATGGCCCATGGCAGCAGCGACCCGGTGATTCCGCAGGCGGTGGCCGTACACAGCGCGCAGGCCCTGCAGGCGCTGGGCCTGGACGTGGAATGGCACAGCTACCCGATGGCCCACCAGGTCTGCGCTGAAGAGATCCAGGCGCTGGGTGACTGGTTGCAGGAACGGCTGGGCGCCGCCTGAGCCATGCCCCCGGCCAGCACACCGCCGTGGATGCCGGAACTGTGCCGCCTGCCGCGGCTGGCGGCGATGCTCGGCCTGGCCGAGCTGGTGGTGGTGGTGCTGGCCCTGGCCCCGGATGGCAGTCGTCATTGGACCTTCGGCGAACTGTTGTCGGCCAGCGGCTTTGCGCTGTGGCTGGCGCTGGCGGTGACCGCCAGCCTGTGCCTGCTGCGGCAGGCGTTGTCGAGGCTGCCGCAGATGCTGGGTGCCATCGCGGCGATCGCGCTGGCGACCCTGATCGCGGTGGTCTGCGCCGGCATCGTGCACGCACTCTACGCGGTGCTGGGCGACAGCTTCGCCCGCGGCATCAGCTTCTGGCGCTTCACCCTTGGCAGTGCGGCGACCACGGCACTGATCGCCGCGCTGGCCCTGCGCTACTTCTACGTGAGCGATCGCTGGGCGGCGCAGGTGCAGGCCAACGCGCGCGCGCAGGCTGACGCGCTGCAGGCGCGCATCCGCCCGCATTTCCTGTTCAACAGCATGAACCTGATCGCCAGCCTGCTGCATCGCGATCCGGCGGTGGCCGAACGCGCGGTGCTGGACCTGTCCGACCTGTTCCGTGCCGCGCTGGGCGCGGGCGAGGGCGACTCCACCCTGCGCGACGAATGCGAGCTGGCCGAGCGCTATCTGTCGATTGAATCGCTGCGCCTGGGCGAACGCCTGCAGGTGCGCTGGCAACGCGACGAGCCGCTGCCGTGGGACCTGCCACTGCCGAGGCTGGTACTTCAGCCACTGGTGGAAAACGCCGTGCTGCATGGCATTTCACGCCTGCCCGAGGGCGGCACCATCGAGCTGCAGCTGCACCGCGACGGCAATGAACTGCGGATCCAGGTGCGGAATCCCGCGCCGGACCCGCAGGCACCGGGGCTGGCACTGGCGCGTGGTGCCGGACATGCCCAGCACAGCATTGGTCATCGGCTGGCCTGGCGCTTCGGCAGCGCCGCGCGGATGACGGCTGGCTGGAGCGAGGGCTACTATGCCTGCCAGGTGACAGTGCCGATCCAGTGAGGGAACGATCGTGAGGGTAGTCATCGCCGATGACGAACCGCTGGCGCGCGAGCGTCTGCGCAGCCTGTTGGCCGCGCAGGAGGGCGTGGATGTGGTAGCCGAGGCCGGCAACGGCGAGCAGGCCCTGCATGCATGCGCGGAGCTGCAGCCGGACCTGGTCCTGCTGGATATCGCGATGCCCGGGCTGGACGGCCTGGAAGCGGCGCGCCATCTGGCCAGCTTCGAGCCGCGTCCGGCGGTGGTGTTCTGCACGGCTTACGACGCGCATGCGCTGTCGGCGTTCGAGGCGGCTGCCATCGACTACCTGATGAAGCCGGTACGTGCCGAGCGCCTTGCTGCAGCGATCGCACGTGCACGCACGTTTCTGGCCGGCCGCGATGGCCAGCCGCAGGACAGCGGCGGGCAGCAGGCCCGCAGCATGCTGTGCGCACGCCTGCGCGGCAGCCTGCGGCTGATTCCGCTGGATGACATCCACTACCTGCAGGCCGAAGAGAAGTACGTGGTGGTGCACCATGCGCGCGGCGAGGACCTGATCGAGGAGTCGCTGAAATCGCTGGAGGAGGAGTTCGCCAGTCGTTTCATCCGCATCCATCGCAACTGCCTGGTGGCGCGCCACGAGCTGGTGGAGCTGCGTCGTGGTACGGGCGGGCAGGTACAGGCGGTGCTGCGGCATGGCAAGCAGCCGCTGGAAGTCAGCCGCCGCTGCGTGGCGACGTTGAAGCAGGAACTGCGGCATCTGTGAGTGTTCCGCGCGGCCTGCGGCCGCGACTGCTTCGAGATCAACAGCAACAGCAACAGCAACAGCGTTTCATGGCTCGGTGTTGCTACGTGCTGGGTCGGGCCGGGGTGGGGTGGCGGGACACGCTGCAAGTACATCCCTGTAAGCTCGATGGCGCCATCCATGGCGCCAACGGTCCCGCCACCCCACCCCGGCCCAACCCTCTTGTTGTCTACTGCGTCGGACAGCAAGATCATTGGTGTTATCGGGTGGGAAATAGGGTCAGAGCCCTTTTCCTGCGGAGAAGGGCTCTGACCCCGGAAGCCGCCGGCTGTTGCTCTTGCTTCTGCTTTTTTCTTTTGATCTTCCGTGGCTGACGCGCACGGAAACTGTCAGAGGTCGGGCGGGGTGGGTTCGCGGGGGTGTCCGCGGCATGGATGCCGCGGCCAAGCCCCCAAGGATGGGTTTACGGCGTCCCCCGCGAACCCACCCCGCCCGGCCAGGCCCATGGACCCAGCCGTTCGCGCCAGCCACGAGGGGCTCCGCCGTTGGCCGTATCCGCGCCGAAGGCGCGATAATGACCGGATGGAAACCGTCCGCATCGCCACACGCAAGAGCCCGCTCGCCCTCTGGCAGAGCGAACACGTCGCCGACCGCCTGCGCCAGGCCCACGCTGGCCTGCATGTGGAACTGGTGCCGATGAGCACCCGCGGTGACGAAGTGCTCGACCGCTCGCTGGCCGCCATCGGTGGCAAGGGCCTGTTCCTGAAGGAACTGGAGCTGGCGATGCTGCGCGGCGAGGCCGACTGCGCGGTGCACTCGTTGAAGGACGTGCCGATGGAACTGGACGCGCCGTTCGCGCTGCCGGCGATGCTGACCCGCCACGATCCGGCCGATGGCTTCGTCTCCAACCTGTACGCCTCGCTGGATGCGCTGCCGATCGGTGCGCGGGTCGGTACCTCGTCACTGCGCCGCCAGGCCCAGCTGCGCGCGCTGCGCCCAGACCTGGAACTGCTGGACCTGCGCGGCAACGTCAACACCCGCCTGGCCAAGCTCGACAACGGTGGCTACGACGCCATCGTGCTGGCGGTGGCCGGGCTGGAACGGCTGGGCCTGGGCGAGCGCATCGTCTCGCGCCTGCAGCCGCCGCAGTGGCTGCCGGCCCCGGCGCAGGGCGCAGTGGCGGTGGAGTGTGATGGCGGCAACGCGCGCCTGATGGCGCTGTTCACTGGCTTGGATGACGCCGCGACGCGTGCCTGCGTGGAAGCCGAGCGGGCGATGAACCGCGCGCTCCATGGAAGCTGCCACGTGCCGGTGGCGGCCATCGCGCAGTGGCAGGGCCAGGACCTGCACCTGCAGGGGCTGGTCGGCAGTGCCAGCGATGGCCGCGCGGTGCGCGCCGAGGCCGTGGGCCCGGCCAGTGACCCGGAAGCGTTGGGCCAACGCGTGGCGAAGCTGCTGCTCGATGCCGGCGCCGGCGAACTGCTGGACGTCTGAGATCCCGATTTCTGTAGAGCCGAGCCATGCTCGGCTGCTCTTGGTCGGGAAAACCCCGCGCTTCGCGCTCAAGTCGAGCATGGCTCGACTCTACAAAAACGAAACGGGCGCCCTGGGCGCCCGTTCTGCTTACTTGAACTTGTAGACCACGTTCATCGTGGTCAGCGTATCGGTCTTGCGCTTGTCCTCGGCCACGTCACTGTTGTAACGCGCCTGCCAGCCGGCCTTCAGCGCCAGGTGCTCGTTCATGCTCACCGAGACACCGAAGTCGTTCTGGCCGAAGGTGTTGTACGAACCGGATTCGACCAGCAGCGTGTTCACCAGGTCGGTGTTGTCGGTCAGCGAGTACTTCAGGTCGAACAGGCCACGGCCGATCATGCCGGTGCGGGTGCGGTCGTCCTCGGTGCTGTGGGTGCGGCGCACACCGGGGCCGATCTGCGCATCGAAGGAGAAGCGCTCGGTGTTCCACAGGCGGGTGCCGTAACCCAGACCGAACGAGCTCTGGCGGTCGTAGGTGGCGAAGTCGTCGCGCTCGGTACGTACCGTGGCGGTCAGCTGGCGGTGCTCGCCCAGCTGCAAGGCGCTGCCGGCGCTGCCGGTGTAGCGGTTGGCGGTGGTGTTGTTGCGGCGGGTGGTGGTGCCGTCATCGTTGGTCTCGGTCACCTTGGAGCTGGAGCGCAGGCCGAACAGGTCCATGCTGTGTACCCAGTCGCCATCGGTGTAGCGCAGGCGCAGGCGGCCGTTGAAGCTCTCGGTGCTGCTGTTGCCACGGGCCGACGCGAAGCCGAGTTCGCCACCACTGCCACTCCACGGCGAGGACATCGCCGCCAGTTCGGAGGCATCCTGCGCATACGCCAGCGGGGCGCAGAGCAGCAAGGGGACCAGCAGGGACACGCGCAGGGACATCGAGGCTTCTCCGAAGCGGTTGGCAGCCGGTGATGATACTGGAAGCGTGATGGCGGTCCGAATCGATCCAAAGCGCGCTTCAGCGAACGTTGCCGCGATCGCCCATTCAGGGCAGATCGACGCGCAATGCCGGGTCGTTGAAGCGCGAATAGCGCAGGCGCAGCTGGAAGCTGCGGCCATTGCTGCTGCCGCTGCGCACGATCTGCCGTGGCAGGCCCTGGGCGTCCACCCAGTAGTCCAGGCGCTCGCCCGGCTGGGCACCGCGCAGGCGATACCGGCGGGTCTCGACCCCGTCCAGCGACTGGCTGCCCAGGTCCTCGGCCTGCAGGTCGGCGGGCAGGGCATCGGCCGGCAGCGGGTTGCGCCACTGTTCGAGCAGGCCCGGCGGGGTCGGTACCTGGCGGACTGCACCGTCGGCCTGCAGGAACAGGGTGTCGCCGATGATCGTCTGCGGTCCCGCCGGCGTCTGCACCCGGAAGCGGTCGGGGGCGACGAAGTCCATGGCGCTGCGCACCGGCTGCGCCGCGCCCAGCACTTCAAGTTCGGCGTGGAAGCTGCGCAGGGCGGCAAACCGCTGGCTGGCGCCCAGCACCGCCTGTGCCGGATCGGCCGCGGGTACCGGGGCTTCGGTGCTGGCCGGCGCCGGTGCGCGATCGCAGGCGGCCAGCAGCAGGCAGGCCAGCAGGGACAGGGCGGGCAACCGGCGCATCGGGCGTTCCATGGGGTGGGGGCGACCACGATAGCCCAAACGTCCCACACAAGACCCGCGACTCGGACATAATCGGGGGTATGGACCGATACGAACGCATCACCGCCCTGCATCGTCTGCTCAAGTCCGCGCGCTATCCGGTGACGGTGGCGACCCTGCAGGACAAGCTCGGTTGTTCCCGCGCCACCGTCTACCGCGACTTGGCCTTCCTGCGCGATGCGCTGATGGCACCGATCGAGGGCGACGGCGAGGCCGGCTTCCGCTACCAGGCCGACGAGAGCGACCGCTTCGAGCTGCCCGGCCTGTGGCTCAGCTCGGAGGAGCTGCATGCCCTGCTGGCCTCGCAACACCTGCTGGCGCGTACTGGCGGCGGCGTGCTGTCCTCGGTGCTGGCGCCGCTGCAGCAGCGTATCGAGAGCCTGCTGGCGGCCCAGGCCGGTGTCTCCAACTGGCCGGTGGACCGCGTCCGGGTGATCCCGCACCGCGGCCGCAAGTTCGATGAAGGCAGCTTCCGCAGCGTGGCCTCGGCGGTGCTGGAGCGCCGCCAGCTGGCGTTCGAGTACCGTGCCCGCTCCACCGATGAGCCGACCAAGCGTACCGTCTCGCCGCAGCGCCTCACCCACTACCGCGACAACTGGTACCTGGACGCGTGGGACCATGACCGCGAAGCCCTGCGCAGCTTCGCCGTGGACCGCATCCACAAGGCGCGGGTCGTCGACAGCACCGCCCGCGACGTGGCCGACAGCGAGCTGGACGAGCAGCTGGGGGCCAGCTACGGCATCTTCTCCGGCGCACCGAAGGGCTGGGCGACCATCCTGTTCAGTGCCAAGGCGGCGCGCTGGGTGGCCGACGAGCACTGGCACTCCAAGCAGCAGGGCCGCTTCCTGGCCGACGGCCGCTACGAACTGAAGGTGCCGTACAGTGTCTCGCGCGAGCTGCTGATGGACGTGCTGCACTACGGCTCGGATGCCGAGATCGTCGAGCCGGTGATGCTGCGCGAGCAGGCCAAGGCACTGCTCGAGCTGGCCCTGAGCAACTACGACAACGCCTGACACTCCCCCACGAGAACCCCACCGCCCATGAAGAAGACCCTGTTGCTGCCCCTGCTTGCCGCTGCGCTCGCCCTGACCGCCTGTGGGACGTCCGGCGAACCCTCGCAGAAGCTGGTGGTGGCCGCCACGGCCGTGCCGCACGCCGAGATCCTCGAGGTGGTCAAGCCGATCCTCAAGCAGGAAGGCGTGGACCTGGACGTGCGCGTGTTCAATGACTACGTGCAGCCCAACGACCAGTTGGTGCAGAAGCAGGTGGACGCCAACTACTTCCAGACCGAGCCGTACCTGGATGCCTACAACCGTGATCGCAAGACCGACCTGGTCAAGGTGATCGGCGTGCACATCGAACCGTTCGGTGCGTACTCGCGCAAGATCAAGTCGCTGGCCGAGCTGCGCGAAGGCGCCGACGTGGTGATCCCGAACGACCCGAGCAACAACAGCCGCGCGCTGATCCTGCTGCACAAGGCCGGCGTGATCGCGCTGAAGGACCCGACCAACGCGCTGGCGACCCAGCGTGACATCACCGCCAACCCGAAGAACCTGAAGTTCCGCGAGCTGGACTCGGCGATGCTGCCGCGCGTGCTGGACCAGGTCGATCTGGCGCTTATCAATACCAACTACGCGCTGGACGCCGGCCTCAATCCGACCAAGGACGCACTGGCGATCGAGAGCAAGGATTCGCCGTATGTGAACTTCCTGGTCGCACGCCCGGACAACAAGGACGATGCGCGGGTACAGAAGCTGGCCAAGGCCCTGACCAGCCCGCAGGTGAAGGCCTTCATCGAGACCAAGTACAAGGGCGCGGTGCTGCCGGCGTTCTGATTGCGGCTGGTTTGTTGATTTGAATGGTGGGTGTTGACCTTGGTCGACACTGCCTTCCCTGTAGAGCCGAGCCCACGCTCGGCTCTGCTTTTCTGCGGCGCCCCAACAACGGCAGCCGAGCATGGCTCGGCTCTACAAGGTCAACCCAGATGTCGCAGCAGGGCGGGGGGACGCGGTTTCAATCGACGTGGAAGGCGAGGGTAGCGGCCACGGCCTGCTGCCAGCCCGCATACAGTTTTTCGCGCCGCGCCACCTCCATCTGTGGCTCGAAGCGGCGGTCCAGACCCCACTGTGCGGCGATCTGCTCGCGGCTGGACCAGAACCCCACCGCGAGCCCGGCCAGGTAGGCCGCGCCCAGCGCGGTGGTCTCGGTCAAGCGCGGCCGCAGCAGCGGTACGCCGAGGATGTCGGCCTGGAAGCCGGCCAGGAAGTCATTACCGATTGCACCGCCGTCGGCGCGCAGCTCGGTCAGCGCGATGCCCGCATCGGACTGCATCGCATCAAGGACGTCGCGGGTCTGGTAGGCCATCGCCTCCAGTGCGGCACGCACGAAGTGCGCCTTGCGGGTGCCGCGGGTCAGCCCGAACATCGCGCCGCGCACGTCGCTGCGCCAATAGGGGGCGCCCAGGCCGACGAACGCCGGCACCAGGTAGGCGCCACCACTGTCAGGTACCTGCGCGGCCAACGCCTGGCTGTCACCGGCACGCTCGATCATGCGCAGGCCGTCGCGCAGCCACTGCACCACCGAGCCGGCGATGAAGATCGAGCCTTCCAGCGCATATTCCACGCGGCCATCCAGGCCCCAGGCAATGGTGGTCAGCAGGCCGTTGCGGGATCGTACCGCCTGCGTGCCGGTGTGCATCAGCATGAAGCAGCCGGTGCCATAGGTGTTCTTGACCATGCCCGGTTGGAAGCAGGCCTGGCCGAACAGCGCCGCCTGCTGGTCTCCGGCGATGCCGGCGATCGGAATCGGGTGGTCGAAGAAGAACTGCGGCCGGGTGTGTGCATACACCGCGCTGGAATCGCGCACCTGCGGCAGCATCGCGCGGGGTATGTCCAGCAGGGCCAGCAGGTCGTCGTCCCAGTCCAGCGTGTGGATGTTGAACAGCAGGGTGCGCGCCGCGTTGCTGTAGTCGGTCACATGCGCCTGGCCGCCGCTCAGGTTCCATACCAGCCAGCTGTCGATGGTGCCGAACAGCAGCTCGCCACGTTCGGCGCGCTGCTGCGCACCCTCCACGTGGTCAAGGATCCAGCGCACCTTGGTTGCAGAGAAATAGGCATCGATCAGCAGGCCGGTCCGCTCGCGGATCAGCGCCTCATGCCCTTCCGATTTCAGTCGTTCGCAGATGGCGTGGCTCTGCCGCGACTGCCAGACGATGGCGTTGTGGATCGGCTGGCCGGTGGCCCGGTCCCAGACCACGGTGGTTTCACGCTGGTTGGTGATGCCCAGTGCGGCGATATGGCGCGGGTCGATCTGCCCGCGGCTGAGCAGTTCGGTCAGCGTGGCATAGACGCTGGTGAGGATCTCGCGTGGATCATGCTCGACCCAGCCCGGTTGCGGAAAGATCTGCGCGAACTCGCGCTGCGCACTGCCGACGATGTCGCCGGCACGGTCGAACAGGATCGCGCGCGAACTGGTGGTGCCCTGGTCGATGGCCAGCACGTAGCGGGGCGTCATGCAGCGTCTCCGGTAGCGATGGGGAAATCCTAAAGCGTCGGTAGGGCCGGGCCATGCCCGGCGCTACCGTTGCTCCATCCACGCCTGCAGCCGTGCCACCTGCGCAGCATCCAGCCGCAGGCCCAGCTTGCTGCGTCGCCACAGCACGTCGTCGGCGCTGCGCGCCCATTCGTGGTCGCGCAGGAAGGCTACCTCGCGCGCATGCAGGCCCGCACCGAAGTCCTCGCCAAGATCCTCCGGCCCCTGCACATCCCGCAGCAGCGTCGCGCTGCGGCTGCCGTAGGCCGCAGCCCAGCGTCGCGCGGTATCCAAGGGCAACCACGGTGCCAGTGCCCGCAGGCGCACGCAGGCCTGTGCGGCATCGCCCCAGTCGCTGCCGGGCAGCGGGTCGCCTGTGGCCGTCCACGCTGCTCCCATCTGTGGCAGGGCGGGGCGCAACCGTGCCAGTGCTTCCTCGGCCAGCACCCGGTAGGTGGTGAGTTTGCCGCCCAGCACGTGCAGTGCGGGTGCCGGGTCGGACTGCAGCTGCAGGCGGTAATCGCGGCTCAGCTTCGCCGCACGCGGGTCCGGGTCGGCCAGCAGCGGGCGAATCCCTGCGAACTGCCAGACCACATCGCCGGGGCTGATCGGTTCGCGCAGGTAGCGGTTGGCGGCCTCGCACAGGTAGGTCACCTCCGAAGGCAGCACGCTGCAACGCGCCGGATCGCCGTGGTAGTCGGTATCGGTGGTGCCGACCAGCAGATGGTCGTGGGCGAAGGGCAGCAGGAACACCACGCGGCCATCGGGCTGCTGCAGCAGGCACGCACTGTCGTCGGGCCAGGGCCGACGCAGTACGATGTGGCTGCCCTGCACCAGGCGCAGCGCGGAGCCACCGCTGCGCGCCTGCATCCGCTCCAGCAATCCGCCCGCCCACGGGCCTGCGGCATTGGCCACGGCACGCGCAGTCACGCTCTGCCGTCGGCCGTCGCAGGTTTCCAGCACGGCCTGCCAACGGCCCTGCACGGGGCGCAGTTCGATGCAGCGGCTGCCCACCTGCACCTGTGCACCCCGCTGGGCGGCATCCAATGCGTTGAGCACCACCAGCCGTGCGTCATCGACCTGCGCATCGGCGTAGCTGAAGGCTTGGCGCGACGTGGCGGAGAGCCAGTGGCCGAGCGGGTCACGCTGCAGGTCGACGCCGCGCGAGGGTGGAAAGGCGGGACTGCGCCGCCCCAGGTGGTCGTACAGCCACAGCCCGATGCGCAGCATCCAGCGCGGGCGCAGGTGCGGTTCCCAGGGCAGTACGAAGCGCAATGGGTGGACCAGATGCGGCGCCTGCCGGCGCACCACCTCGCGTTCCCCGAGCGCCTTGCGCACAAGGCCGAGTTCGCCCTGTTCCAGATAGCGCAGACCGCCGTGGATCAGTTTGCTGCTGGCGCTGGAGGTGTGCGCGGCCAGGTCGTGCTGTTCGCACAGGATCACCCGCAGGCCACGGCCGGCCGCATCACGGGCGATGCCGGCACCGTTGATGCCGCCACCGATCACCAGCAGGTCGACGTCGTCCATTGCGCCTCCGTGTCCTGTTTATGTAGAGCCGAGCCCATGCCCGGCTGCTTTCCGGGTGGCCGGGCAAGCTCGACTCTACAAAAAAGCAGCCGGGCATGGGCTCGGGCCTACAGGCGGAACGCGGGTGACGGAAACGACGACGGGCCCCGCAGGGCCCGTCGCGTTACATCAATGACGCATGTGCAGCCTGGATCAGAAGCGGGCGCCGATGCCGAAGCCGACGGTCCACGGATCCATCTTGGCTTCGCCGATCTTCTCGCCGCCCACCTTGATGTCCGGGCGGGCGCGCATGTAGCGGGCATCAGCACGGGCGAACCAGGTGGAATTGATGTTCATGTCGACGCCGACGGTGCCGATCACGCCCTTGGCATCCTTGAAGCGGATGTCGGTGTCGGCGCCGTTGCCCAGCTTCTCGTTGCTGAAGCTCGACTGGTAGTAGCCCACGCCCACGAACGGACGGAACACGTTGTCAGCCTGGCCGAAGTGGTACTGGCCGCTCAGCGCGATCGGCTGCTGCTCGACCGAGCCCAGGCGGGCATTGTTCGGGCCCTTGAACTTGTTTTCGAACTTGTCGGCAGCGCCCCACAGTTCAACGGCCCAGTTGTCGTTGATGTAGTAGCTGAAGCTGACGGTCGGCGCCGGGCCGCCATCGGTCTTCTTCACGCCGGTGATCGGGTCGTTCTTCGGTTCCAGCAGCGAGATGCCGCCAACAACGGCAAAATGCTTGCCCGAAGCGGTATCGGTGCTGCTGCTGTCCTGGGCGAAAGCGGCCGGCGCGAACGCGGCGGAGGTCAGCAGGGCGAGACTCAGGATACGGATGGAGCGCATGGGGGTATCTCCTAATGTTTCTTGTTTTGGGCCCCCGGTTGCGGGGCGAGCACACCGTAGTCGCCTCAACATGAATCGAATCCGACGCGCGTTAAAAATTGGTTTGCCTTGTTCAGCGAGCAGCGCGGGAAGCCTCTATTCATGGTGTTTTCGGCGATGGGTGACATTCATTCAGTTGGAGAAGATGTGAGCGCGGCGACGATGTGCATCGGCCTGCAAGCGCAGGTGAAACCAGATTGCCGGGTGCTGCTGCTGGGCTCGATGCCGGGCGCGGCGTCATTGCAGGAGCAGCGCTACTACGCCCATCCACGCAATCGTTTCTGGCCGTTGCTGGCCGATATCTGCGGGTTTGATGCGGCCCTGCCGTATGCACAGCGGCTGCAGGCATTGAACGCCGCGGGCATCGGCCTGTGGGATGTGATCGGCCGCTGCGAGCGACGCGGCAGCCTGGATGCGGACATCGTGCGTGGCACGGAAGTGGCCAATGCGTTGCCGGAACTGATCGCTTCCCTTCCTGAGCTGGAGCTGATCGGTTGCAATGGCGGCGCCGCATTCCAGGCCTTGCAGCGCTGGGTGCTGCCACGGTTGGACGCCGCGCCGCAGCTGCTGGCGCTGCCCTCCACCAGCCCGGCCAATGCGGCATGGTCATTGCCGCGCCTGCGCCAGGCCTGGCAGCCGGTGGCCGACGCACTGGCGACATGAAGCGGACATCGTCCGGACAATACGCCACCGACTGGTCGTGGCCGCACCCCATGGGCAACAGCGTGTCCCGGCTGCGTGCGTACTGAAAACACCTGTAACGGTTGGCGCTGGCCCCCGCTGGCCGCACAATAGACGTTTCCCTACACCAGATTGCCGGAGTTATCCCCATGGCCGAAATCAAGGAAGCACTTGTCCCCGATATCGGTGACTACAGCGATATCCCGGTAATCGAGGTGCTTGTCGCCGTTGGCGACACGGTCAAGAAGGACCAGGGCCTGGTGACGCTGGAAAGCGACAAGGCCACGATGGAGGTGCCGTCCTCCGTCGCAGGTGTGGTGAAGGAACTGAAGGTCAAGGTCGGTGACAGCCTGTCCGAGGGCAAGGTCGTGGCGCTGATCGAAGTGGCTGAAGGCGAAGCCGAAGCCGCCAAGCCGACGGCTGCCGCGCCGGCGCCGGCGCCGGCCAAGGCCGCTGCCCCGGCTGCCGCTACCCAGAGCGCGCCGGCCCCGGCCGCAGCTGCTCCGGCTGCCAGCGGCGGTGCCGTTGAAGCCCTGGTCCCGGACATCGGCGATTACACCGACATTCCGGTCATTGAGGTGCTGGTCGCCGTGGGCGACACGGTGAAGAAGGACCAGGGCCTGGTCACGCTGGAAAGCGACAAGGCCACCATGGAAGTGCCGTCCTCGGTTGCTGGCGTGGTCAAGGAGCTGAAGGTCAAGGTCGGCGACACTCTCTCGCAGGGTGCCGTGGTTGCCATCATCGAGGCCGAAGGCGCCGCCGCGCCGGCCCCGAGCAAGGCCGCCGCTGCCGCCGCACCGGCCGCTGCCGCCGCACCGGCCGCTGCCGAGACCGCCACCAAGGTCGAGCCGGTCGCCGTTCCGGCGCAGCCGGACAAGCTCGCCGCCCGCGAGATCGCCTCCGCCGGCGCCCCGTCCAGCCCGCCGGTGCAGTTCAACGCCGATGGCGTGCTGCCGGCCAAGGTGCCCTATGCCACCCCGGCCGTGCGCGTGTTCGCCCGCGAGCTGGGCGTGGACCTGCTGCAGATCAGCGGCACCGAGAAGGGCGGCCGCATCACCAAGGGTGACGTGCAGAAGTTCGTCAAGGCCGCACTCAGCGGTGGCGTGCCGGCTGCCGGCGGTGCTGCTGTCGCTGCCGGTGGTGGCCTGAACCTGCTGCCGTGGCCGAAGGTCGACTTCAGCAAGTTCGGCGAGACCGAAGTTCAGCCGCTGTCGCGCATCAAGAAGATCTCGGGTGCGAACCTGGCCCGCAACTGGGCGATGATCCCGCACGTCACCCAGTTCGAGCAGGCCGACATCACCGACCTGGAAGGCCTGCGCGTGGCACTGAACAAGGAAAACGAGAAGGCCGGCATCAAGCTGACCATGCTTGCCTTCCTGATCAAGGCCAGCGCCGCGGCGCTGAAGAAGTTCCCGGAGTTCAACGCCTCGCTCGATGCCAGTGGTGAAAACCTGACCCTGAAGAAGTATTTCCACATCGGCTTCGCCGCCGATACGCCGAACGGCCTGGTCGTGCCTGTCATCCGCGACGTGGACAAGAAGGGCGTGGTGCAGATCGCGCAGGAAACCGGCGAACTGGCCAAGAAGGCACGCGACGGCAAGCTGGGCCCGGCCGACATGAGCGGCGGCTGCTTCTCGATCAGCTCGCTGGGCGGCATCGGTGGCACCGCGTTCACCCCGATCGTCAATGCACCGGAAGTGGCCATCCTGGGCGTCTCCAAGTCGTCCATCCAGCCGGTCTGGAATGGCAAGGAATTCGCGCCGAAGCTGATGCTGCCGCTGTCGCTGAGCTACGACCACCGCGTCATCGACGGCGCTCTGGCCGCACGCTTCACCACGTACCTGTCGCAGGTACTGGCCGACATGCGCCGCGTGCTGCTGTAAGGCACCGCTTCGCCCCCCACCGTGCGGCCGCTGCCCCTGGCGCGGCCGCGTGAACAGATGCAGTGACAGCCCGCCGGCCACGTCGGCCGGGCACGAGGAAAACCACCATGGCCACGATTGAAGTCAAGGTTCCCGACATCGGCGATTACAGCGATGTGCCGGTGATCGAAGTGTTGGTCGCCGTCGGCGACACGGTGAAGAAGGACCAGGGCCTGGTGACCCTGGAATCGGACAAGGCCACCCTGGAAGTGCCGTCCTCGGCCGCCGGCGTGGTCAAGGAAATCAAGGTCAAGCTGGGTGACACCCTCTCCGAAGGCGCCGTGGTCGTGGTGCTGGACGCTGAAGGCGCCGCTGAGGCCCCGGCCAAGGCCGCTGCGCCGGCCCCGGCGGCAGCCGCCCCGGCCAGCAAGCCGCCGGTGACCCCGTCGCACCGCGCCCCTGCCGAGCCGGCGGCACCGAAGCCGGCGCTGTCCAGCGGCAAGCCGGCCGACATCGAATGCGAAATGGTCGTGCTGGGCTCGGGCCCGGGTGGCTATACCGCCGCCTTCCGCGCCGCCGACGTCGGCCTGGATACGGTGCTGGTCGAGCGCTACGCCAGCCTCGGCGGCGTCTGCCTCAATGTGGGCTGCATTCCGTCCAAGGCCCTGCTGCACGCTGCAGCGGTGATCGACGAAGTGGCCCATGCCGGTGATTTCGGCGTCGAATTCGGCAAGCCGACCATCACTCTGGACAAGCTGCGCCAGTACAAGGAAAAGGTCGTCAACCAGCTGACCAAGGGCCTGGCCGGCATGGCCAAGCAGCGCAAGGTCCGCAGCGTGCAGGGCGTCGGCAGGTTCGTGTCGGCCAACGAGCTGGAAATCACCGCCGCTGACGGCAGCACTCAGCTGCTGCGCTTCCAGAAGTGCATCATCGCCGCCGGTTCGCAGGCGGTGAAGCTGCCGAACTTCCCGTGGGACGACAAGCGCGTGATGGATTCCACCGACGCGCTGGAGCTGGCCGAAGTGCCGGGCTCGCTGCTGGTTGTCGGCGGCGGCATCATCGGCCTGGAAATGGCCACCGTATATGGTGCGCTGGGCAGCAAGGTCACCGTGGTCGAGTTCATGGACCAGCTGATGCCGGGTGCCGACAAGGACCTGGTCAAGCCGCTGGCAGACCGCCTGAAGAAGCAGGGCATCGAAGTGCACCTGAAGACCAAGGCCTCGGGCGTCACTGCCGATGCCAAGGGCATCACCGTCACCTTCGAAGCCGCCGAGGAAGGCCAGACGCCCGCGTTGGTGCAGGGCACCTTCGACCGCGTGCTGGTGGCCGTGGGCCGCTCGCCGAACGGCAAGAAGATCGATGCCGAGAAGGCCGGCGTGCAGGTCACTGACCGTGGCTTCATCCCGGTTGACCGCCAGATGCGCACCAACGTGCCGCACATCTTTGCCATCGGTGACATCGTCGGTAACCCGATGCTGGCCCACAAGGCCACGCACGAAGGCAAGCTGGCCGCTGAAGTGGCGGCTGGCCACAAGAAGGAGTGGGTGGCCCGGGTGATTCCGTCGGTGGCCTACACCAACCCGGAAATCGCCTGGGTGGGCGTGACCGAGACCGAAGCCAAGGCCAAGGGCCTGAAGGTGGGCGTGGCCAAGTTCCCGTGGGCCGCCAGCGGTCGCGCGATCGGCATCGGCCGTACCGAAGGCTTCACCAAGCTGATCTTCGACGAAGAGACCCACCGCATCATCGGTGGTGCCATCGTCGGCGTGCATGCCGGTGACCTGCTGGCCGAGATCGGCCTGGCCATCGAGATGGGTGCCGAAGCCGAAGACATCGGCCACACCATCCATGCCCACCCGACGCTGAGCGAATCGGTGGCGATGGCCTCGGAAATCTACGACGGCACGATCACCGATCTGTACATGCCGAAGAAGAAGTAAGGCGCCCGCGTGATGTAGACGAAAAACCCGGCGAAAGCCGGGTTTTTTGTGCGTGGCCTCGGCGGGATAGAGTCGACGGGGTAGAGTCGACTGTTAGTCGACTGCTCTCCCATCAGATCGCGAAACCCCCGCGCTGCGCGCGATAGTCGACTCTACCCAGAGCTCCGCGTTGCAAACAAAAAACGCGGCCCCGATGTTCCGGAGGCCGCGTCAGGAGAGAGAGTGCCGTGGAAGGGACGGGGATCAGAACACGAAGCTGATGCCGGCCACCGGACCCTTGAATTCCTGCTTCAGGCCGACGGTGCCGTCGCTGCCCTTCTTGTCCACGTCCAGCTTGAACCAGTCGTAGCCGGCGAACACGCCGAAGTTCTTGGTGAAGCGGTAATCGACGATGGCATTGGCGCGGCTCAGGTCGCCCTTGTAGTCATCGAAGCTGCCCCAGCGGGTGTTCAGGTACTGGCCCTGCAGCGTGATCATCCAGCGCTCGGACGGGGTGAAGGTCATGCGCGCACCCACCACAGGTGCGATGCCGTCGGCCTTCTCGTTGAGGAACTGGCCTTCGTACACGGTGCCCAGGTCGGCATAGCCCTTGGTGCTGACCTTGGCGTACTCACCACCGATCTGCAGGCCCAGGTCGAAGGTGTCGGTATCAACGACAGAGTAGTCGTAGACCAGGCTGGCCACCTGGTACTTCAGCTCACCCTTCACGAAGCTGCCGGCCGGTACGTTCTCACCGCCGAAGGAAATGCCCTGATCCAGCGTCTCCCGACGGTCCTTGTCGTACTTGAAGTAGTTGAACAGCAGGCGCTGGCGGTTGCTGATGCGGAACATGCCGTCGATGCGCGGCTCCCATTCCTTGCCCCCCAGCTTGAAGTCCTGGTCCAGGGCGATGTCCTGGCCGGCCACATTGGTCCTGCCGCGGAGCGTGTTGTCCGAGTCGATGTTCATCGCACCCAGGCGAATGGCGAAGCGGTCATCGCCTTCGGCGGCGTGGGCGGCACTGGCGAACGAAGCGCCGGCGGCAAGCAGGGAGAGGGCGAGCAGGGTGGGAACGGAGCGCATCGAAGAGTCCTTGCAGTGGTTCATCAGAATGAAATCCACTGTGCCGGACAGGCGCGTCCACCATCCGTGAACGTATGGTCCACGCGATGTGCACGGTTCAGCGCTGTCGCCACGATGCAAAAAGATGGCCCCGGAGCCGGGCTTCGGGGCCATCGTGGGACCTGCGGGGCGAAGCGTCGACGAGGTTGCTGCAGGCAGGTCGAAAGATCGGACCGGCGCACCCGGCGAAAGTTCCTCGGCCTGCGACCAAAGTTCAATACTGCACCGCAACATGGCGCGGACGTCATTGTCCCCCGGGTGGTACGCAAAAATGTAACCGTTACCGCAACTTGCGGCTTCCCGGGATGAACAGGCAGCGGTTGTCTCGCAAATTGTCCCATTGCTATAATTTGGCGGCTCGATGAGGCCCCCCTGCTGTAGCCGCCTCAGCCCTCCACTTGCAACCACGCGGGACGTCCTGTGCTGAACTCCGTTGATGCGGGTCGGCGACTGATGCTGCGCGCCGCGGTCTACCCGCTGGCCGCGGTCGCTGTCCTGGCCCTGGCCTTCCTGCTGGTGGGTCCGAAATATGCCCTCGGCGCGCTGGCGTCCGGTGTGGCCATTTCGGCCGGTGGCTGGGTGGCGGCGCGGATGGCACTGAGCGGGGGAGCGGTGGCAGCAGGATCGGCGATGGCTCGCCTGATCATTGCGATCGTGGCCAAGTGGGTCGTGGTATTCGGCGTCCTGCTGGTGGGGTTCCTGGTCTTCAAGCTGCCTGCGTTGGCGCTGTTGGCCGGTATCGCCGTCGGCTTGATGTTCCAGGTCCTGGCGATGGCCAGGCGTTGACAGAATTCAATTAACTAAGGTTCCGGACACATGGCGGGCGAGGCTCTAACCCCTACCAGCTACATCCAGCATCACCTGCAGAACCTGACCGCACCGGTCGGCAAGGGCGAGGGGATGTTCTGGCATATCCACGTCGATACCTTCCTCACTGCGGTCCTGATGGGCCTGGTGATCGTGGTCGCGTTCTGGCTGGGTACCCGCAAGGCCACCGCCGGTGTGCCGGGCAAGTGGCAGGCCTTCGTGGAAATCTGCCTGGAGTTCGTTGACCGCCAGGCCAAGGACACCTACCACGGCAAGAGCAAGCTGGTCACGCCGATCGCCATCACCATCTTCTTCTGGATTCTGCTGATGAATCTGCTGAAGATGATCCCGGCCGATTTCATCGCCAAGCCGCTGGAATGGGCGGGCGTGCACTACTGGAAGCCGGTGCCGACCGCTGACGTCAATGCCACCCTGGGCATGGCCATCAGCGTGTTCTTCCTGATGCTGTTCTTCGCGCTCAAGTCCAAGGGCCTGGGCGGCTTCATCAAGGAATTCCTGACGGCGCCGTTCGGCAAGTGGATGATGCCGTTCAACCTGATCCTCAACATCGTCGAGTGGCTGAGCAAGCCGATCTCGCTGGCGATGCGACTGTTCGGCAACATGTTCGGCGGCGAAATCGTGTTCCTGCTGATCTGGGTGCTGGGTGGTGCCGGTTTCTTCGGTGCCATTGCCGGTGGTGTGTTCGGCCTCGGCTGGATGCTGTTCCACCTGCTGGTGATCCCGCTGCAGGCCTTCATCTTCATGATGCTGTCGATCGTGTACCTGAGCCTGTCGGAAGACGCTCACTGAGTTTCAAGCTTCAACGCGTTTCAACCTTCATCCGTTTCATCACCCTTAGCAACTTAAGTTCCTGGAGATAACCATGTACTTCGCCGTCCTGACCAACTTCGCGCAGATTCAGAGCTCCACCGCCCTTGCCGTCGGCATCATGATCGGCCTGGCCGCGCTGGGCGCCGGTCTGGGTCTGGCCATCATGGCTGGTAAGTTCCTGGAGTCGGCCGCCCGCCAGCCGGAACTGATCCCGGTCCTGCAGGTCCGCATGTTCATCACCGCCGGCCTGATCGACGCCGCGTTCATCATCTCGGTCGCCGTCGGCCTGCTGCTGGCCTTCGCCAACCCGCTGTCGGCTGCCTTTGCTGGCGCCGTCACCAAGGCTCTGGCCGGCTGATACAGCGGTTTGAGACGACCGGGTGCTGATGCACCCGGTTTCGGATGAAGGCCGGATGCGCCGCTATGGCGGCGCGTCCACCCCGAAACCAGCGATCGAGCTAACCATGAATATCAATTTCACCCTTCTTGCGCAGGCGCTCGCCTTCGCTGGTCTGATCTGGATCATCGCGACCAAGATCTGGCCGCCGCTGATGAACGCGATCGAAGAGCGCCAGCAGAAGATTGCTGAAGGCCTCGCTGCTGCCGACCGCAGCCAGAAAGATCTGGCCCAGGCGCAGGAGAAGGTCAACGAAGCGCTGAAGGAAGCACGCACCAAGGCCAACGAGATCATCGATCAGGCCCACGCACGTGCCAACCAGATCGTCGATGCTGCCCGCAACGAAGCGATCACCGAAGCCACCCGTCAGAAGGAACTGGCCCAGGCTGAAATCGACGCCGCCGCCAACCGTGCCCGTGAAGATCTGCGCAAGCAGGTGTCCGCGCTGGCCGTGACCGGTGCCGAAAAGCTGCTCAAGCGCGAAATCGACGCCAACGCCCACAAGGCGCTGCTCGACGAGCTGGCCTCGGAGATCTAAGGATGAGCCAGGCCCTCACGCTTGCCCGCCCGTACGCCCGCGCCGCGTTCGCGACCGCGCGCGACGAAGGCGCGTTCGCGCCGTGGTCGGACGCCCTGGCGTTCTCCGCCCACGTCGCCGCCGACCCGCGCGTGGCGGCCCTGCTCGCCAACCCGGAGCTGGGTCGTGACGACGCCGTCGCCCTGCTGGCGCCGGTGTCCCACGGCGAGACCTACTCGCGCTTCCTGGCCGTCCTGGCCGAATCGCATCGTCTGCCGCTGCTGCCGGAAATCTCCGGCATGTTCGACGCCCTGCGCGCCGAAGCCGAGCACGTGGTCAAGGCCACCGTCACCTCGGCCGCAGAACTGTCGGCCGGTGAGCTGGACGCGATCAAGGCCGCGCTGCGCAAGCGCTTCAACCGCGAGGTCGACGTGACCACCGCGGTCGATGCCTCGCTGATCGGCGGCGCCGTGATCGACGCCGGCGACGTGGTCATCGATGGTTCGCTGAAGGGCAAGCTGGCCCGTCTGCAGACCGCGCTCGCTAACTGAATTCATTTAACGTCCGGCCCCGCTGCCGGCACTAGGACTTGACGATGGCAACCACGCTCAACCCCTCCGAAATCAGCGAACTGATCAAGAACCGCATCGAGAAGGTCAAGCTGGCCGCGGAATCGCGCAACGAAGGCACCGTGACCAGCGTGTCCGACGGCATCGTGCGCATCTTCGGTCTGGCCGACGTGATGCAGGGCGAAATGATCGAACTGCCGAACAACACCTTCGCACTGGCCCTGAACCTGGAGCGCGACTCGGTCGGCGCCGTGGTGCTGGGTGACTACGAGCACCTGCGCGAAGGTGACGTCGCCAAGACCACCGGCCGCATCCTGGAAGTGCCGGTCGGTCCGGAACTGCTGGGCCGCGTCGTGAACGCGCTGGGCGAGCCGATCGACGGCAAGGGCCCGCTGGGCACCGACCTGACTGCTCCGGTGGAGCGCGTTGCTCCGGGCGTGATCTGGCGCAAGTCGGTCGACCAGCCGGTGCAGACCGGTTACAAGTCGGTTGACGCCATGATCCCGATCGGCCGTGGCCAGCGCGAGCTGATCATCGGCGACCGCCAGACCGGCAAGACCGCGATGGCGATCGATGCGGTGATCAACCAGAAGGGCACCGGCATCAAGTGCGTGTACGTTGCGATCGGCCAGAAGGCGTCGACCATCGCCAACATCGTGCGCAAGCTGGAAGAGAACGGCGCGCTGGCCCACACCATCGTGGTGGCCGCGACCGCTTCCGAATCGGCTGCCATGCAGTACATCAGCGCCTACTCGGGCTGCACCATGGGTGAGTACTTCATGGACCGCGGCGAAGACGCGCTGATCGTGTACGACGATCTGTCCAAGCAGGCCGTCGCCTACCGCCAGATCTCGCTGCTGCTGAAGCGCCCGCCGGGCCGTGAAGCCTACCCGGGTGACGTGTTCTACCTGCACTCCCGTCTGCTCGAGCGCGCTGCCCGCGTGTCCGAGGAATACGTCGAGAAGTTCACCGAAGGCAAGGTCACCGGCAAGACCGGTTCGCTGACCGCGCTGCCGATCATCGAAACCCAGGCCGGCGACGTGTCCGCCTTCGTTCCGACCAACGTGATCTCGATCACCGACGGCCAGATCTTCCTGGAAACCGACCTGTTCAACGCCGGCATCCGCCCGGCCGTGAACGCCGGTATCTCGGTGTCGCGCGTCGGTGGCTCGGCCCAGACCAAGATCATCAAGAAGCTGTCGGGCGGCATCCGTATCTCGCTGGCCCAGTACCGTGAGCTGGCTGCGTTCGCGCAGTTCGCCTCGGACCTGGACGAAGCGACCCGCAAGCAGCTGGAGCGTGGCCAGCGCGTTACCGAGCTGATGAAGCAGAAGCAGTACGCGCCGATGTCGATCGCCAACCAGGCGCTGTCGATCTACGCCGTCAACGAGGGTTACCTCGACGACGTGCCGGTCAACAAGCTGCTGGCGTTCGAAGAAGGCCTGCACGCCCACTTCGCCAACACCCAGGGCGAGCTGGTCAGCAAGGTCAACGCCACCGGCGGTTGGGACAACGACATCGAAGGTGCCTTCAAGAAGGGCATCGCCGAGTTCAAGACCACCGGCAGCTGGTAATCCAGCGCTCGTAGAGCGGGGCTCGCCCCGCTCAGACGGTTGAACAACGCGGGGCATCAGCCCCGCGCCACGGGAAACAAGAGATGGCAAGCGGACGCGAAATCAAAACCAAGATCAAGAGCGTGCAGAACACCCGCAAGGTGACGCGCGCCCTGGAAATGGTCTCGGCCTCCAAGATCCGCAAGGCGCAGGATCGGATGAAGACCTCGCGTCCGTACGCGCAGGCGATGAAGCAGGTGATCGGCCACCTGGCCCAGGCCAGCACCGATTACCAGCATCCGTTCCTGGTCGAGCGCGAGCAGGTCAAGCGGGTCGGGTTCATCGTGATCTCCTCCGATCGCGGCCTGGCTGGCGGCCTGAACAACAACCTGTTCCGCAAGATGCTGGGCGAAGCCAAGGCATGGCAGGACAAGGGTGCCGAAGTGGACCTGGTGACCATCGGCCAGAAGGCATCGACCTTCTTCCGCCGCGTGAAGGTCAACATGGTCGGCAGCGTGACCCACATCGGCGACGTGCCGAAGCTGGAATCGCTGATCGGTGTGATCAAGGTCATGCTCGACGCCTTCACCGAAGGCAAGGTCGACCGCGTGTACCTGGTCTACAACCGCTTCGTGAACACCATGACGCAGAAGGCCAGCTTCGATCAGCTGCTGCCGCTGCCGCCGGCTGAGAAGCAGGTCGCTCACCACGACTGGGATTACCTGTACGAACCCGATGCCGCGACCGTGCTGGAGCACGTGATGACGCGTTACATCGAGTCGCTGGTGTACCAGGCACTGCTGGAAAACGTCGCCTCCGAGCATGCAGCACGCATGGTTGCGATGAAGGCGGCGAGCGACAACGCCAACAAGCTGATCGGCACCCTGCAGCTCGTCTACAACAAGGCGCGCCAGGCAGCGATCACCCAGGAAATCTCCGAAATCGTCGGCGGCGCGGCAGCAGTCTGACCGCGTTCGTTCAAAGCACACATTTAGAGGATGCAGCAATGAGTCAGGGCAAGATCGTTCAGATCATCGGCGCGGTCGTCGACGTCGAATTCCCGCGTGAGTCGGTGCCGAAGGTGTACGACGCACTGAAGGTCGACAACACCGAAATCACCCTTGAAGTCCAGCAGCAGCTGGGCGACGGCGTGGTGCGTACCATCGCCCTCGGTTCCACCGACGGCCTGAAGCGCAACCTGGTCGCCACCAACACCGGTCGTGGCATCTCGGTGCCGGTCGGCGCCGGCACCCTGGGCCGCATCATGGACGTGCTCGGCCGTCCGATCGACGAAGCCGGCCCGGTGGCTGCCAGCGACAACTGGGAAATCCACCGTGCGGCGCCGTCGTACGAGGACCAGTCCCCGGCCACCGAGCTGCTGGAAACCGGCATCAAGGTCATCGACCTGATGTGCCCGTTCGCCAAGGGCGGCAAGGTCGGCCTGTTCGGCGGCGCCGGCGTCGGCAAGACCGTCAACATGATGGAGCTGATCAACAACATCGCCAAGGCGCACAGCGGTCTGTCCGTGTTCGCCGGCGTGGGTGAGCGTACCCGTGAGGGCAACGACTTCTACCACGAAATGAAGGACTCCAACGTCCTCGACAAGGTGGCGATGGTGTACGGCCAGATGAACGAGCCGCCGGGCAACCGTCTGCGCGTCGCCCTGACCGGCCTGACCATGGCCGAGTACTTCCGCGACGAGAAGGACGAAAACGGCAAGGGCAAGGACGTCCTGCTGTTCGTCGACAACATCTACCGCTACACCCTGGCCGGTACCGAAGTGTCGGCACTGCTGGGCCGTATGCCGTCGGCCGTGGGTTACCAGCCGACCCTGGCCGAGGAAATGGGCGTCCTGCAGGAGCGCATCACCTCGACCAAGAACGGTTCGATCACCTCGATCCAGGCCGTCTACGTTCCCGCGGACGACCTGACCGACCCGTCGCCGGCGACCACCTTCGCCCACCTGGACTCGACCGTCACCCTGTCGCGTTCGATCGCCTCGCTGGGTATCTACCCGGCCGTCGATCCGCTGGACTCCACCAGCCGCCAGATGGACCCGCTGGTCATCGGCCACGAGCATTACGACACCGCCCAGCGCGTCCAGCAGACCCTGCAGAAGTACAAGGAACTGAAGGACATCATCGCGATCCTGGGCATGGACGAGCTGTCCGAAGAGGACAAGCAGGCCGTGTCGCGCGCCCGTAAGATCGAGCGCTTCTTCAGCCAGCCGTTCCACGTGGCCGAAGTGTTCACCGGTTCGCCGGGCAAGTACGTGCCGCTGAAGGACACCATCCGTGGCTTCAAGGCCATCGTCGATGGCGAGTACGACCACCTGCCGGAGCAGGCGTTCTACATGGTCGGCGGCATCGAAGAAGCGGTCGAGAAGGCCAAGAAGATGGCCGAGAAGGCCTGATCCGGGACGGGCGGGAGCGATCCTGCCCGACCTGACGCCGGCGCCGGGCAACCGCCCGCGCCGGTGGACCCCCACGGTGGCATTGCGCCGCCGCGAACAGCGAAGAGATTTGCATGAGCACGATCCGTTGCGACATCGTCAGCGCCGAGCAGGAAATCTTCCGTGGCGAAGCGACCCTGGTCGTGGCCACCGGTGAGCTGGGCGAACTGGGCATCGCGCCCAAGCACGCGCCGCTGATCACCCGCCTGAAGCCGGGCAAGGTGGTGGTGACCACGCCGAACGGCGAGCAGCTGGATTTCGCCATTTCCGGCGGCATCCTGGAAGTGCAGCCGCAGGTGGTGACCGTGCTGGCCGACACCGCGATCCGCGCGCAGGACATTGACGAAGCCTCGGTCCGCAAGGCCAAGGAAGAAGCCGAGCGCATCCTGGCCAACCGCGGTGAAGCCATGGAAGTGGCCGAAGCCCAGCAGAAGCTGGCTGAAGCTGTTGTCCAGCTGCAGGCCCTGGAACGCCTGCGCAAGACCCTCAAGCACTGAGGTTCACGCGCTGCATCCACGAAGACGCCGGCCTTGTGCCGGCGTTTTTGTTTGGAGCGGGGAAGAGCCGATTGGGTAGAGTCGACTGTTAGTCGACTACCGCGCGCAGCGCGGGATTTTCGCGACCTCACGGAAGAGCAGTCGCCCAACAGTCGACTCTACCGTTCCCGATCCCAATCCGGCATCCCGAATCCCGCCTCGTCTCAGCGATACACCACGTAGCGCATCAGCAGGAACGACACGAAGGCCAGCGCACCTTCCACCAGTGGCTTGGCCAGCCAGGTGTACTGCAGGCCCAGCGCATGATTGACCAGGCTCACCAGCAGCGTGCTTGCCGCCGTCATCAGCAGCCACAGCCCGAAGAAGCGTGCAAAGCGTTTCCAGCCCAGTTTGTGGGCGCCCGCCTCGGCAAAGGTATAGCGGCCGTTGAGCCAGAAGCCCAGCAGCATGCCGGCCAGGCGTCCGATCACGTTGGCGGGAGCAACCGGCATCCCCAGCGCGGTGGCGGCCACGAACACCAGCCAATCGAGCAGCAACTGCACGATTCCGATGGCGAGATAGGCGCTTCCCTGGCGGACGAGGCTCATCAGCTTGGCGAAGGAAAAGGGATGCCCATGTTAACGGCCCACGCTCTAGAATCACCGGCAACGAACCACGGACCGCCGCTCCCATGACCCAAGCCCTGCACGTCATCATCCTCGCCGCCGGCGCTGGAAAGCGCATGAAATCCGTGTTGCCCAAGGTGCTGCAGCCGATTGCCGGCCAGCCGATGCTGGCCCACGTGATCGCCGCGGCGCGCGAACTGCAGCCGGCCGCCATCCACGTGGTGCATGGGCACGGCGGGGAAGCCGTCCGCCAGCATTTCGCCGACCAGCCCGACCTGCTGTGGGCCGAACAGGTGCAGCAGCTGGGCACCGGCCATGCGGTGGCGCAGGCGATGCCGGAAGTGCCGGATGCGGCGCAGGTGCTGGTGTTGTACGGCGACGTGCCGCTGATCCGCGCGGACACGCTGCGCCACCTGCTGGCCCAGCCAGGCCGCCTGGCCGTGCTGGTGGCCGAAGTCGATGATCCGACCGGCTACGGGCGGGTGCTGCGCGATGCCGAAGGCAAGGTCGGCTCCATCGTCGAGCAGAAGGACGCCACCGACGACCAGCTGCGCGTGCGCACGATCAACACCGGCATCATCGCCGCCGAGTCGACTGCGCTGCGCCGCTGGCTGTCGCAGCTGTCCAACCACAATGCGCAGGGCGAGTACTACCTGACCGACGTGTTCGCATTCGCCGCGCACGAGTACACCCCGGCCGAGATGGCGCTGGTGGCCGACGCGCAGGAAGCCGAAGGGGCGAACGATCCGTGGCAGCTGTCGCAGCTGGAGCGTGCCTGGCAGCGTCGAGCGGTACGTGCGCTGTGCGCGCAGGGCGCACGTGTGCGCGACCCGGCGCGGCTCGACATCCGTGGCACCGTCACCGTCGGCAGCGACGTGCTGATCGATGTTGATGTCGTGCTGGAAGGCCACATCGTGCTGGGTGACGGCGTCACCGTCGGCCCGTTCAACCGGCTGAAGGACGTCAACCTGGGGCCCGGCACCGAGGTGCGCGCGCACTGCGACCTGGAAGGCGTGGTGACCGAAGGTGCCGCGCAGATCGGGCCGTTCGCACGCCTGCGGCCGGGTACCGTGCTGGCCGATGGCGTGCACGTCGGCAACTTCGTCGAGACCAAGAAGGTCACCCTCGGCGTCGGCAGCAAGGCGAACCATCTCACCTACCTGGGTGACGCGGTGATCGGCAGCAAGGTGAACATCGGTGCCGGCACCATCACCTGCAACTACGACGGTGTGAACAAGTCGACCACCACCATCGGCGACAACGCGTTCATCGGCTCCAACAGTTCGCTGGTAGCACCGGTGACCATTGGTGACGGCGCGACCATTGCCGCCGGTTCGGTCATCACCCGCAACGCGCCGGACGGCAAGCTGACGTTGGCCCGTGCACGACAGGACACCGTCGATGGCTGGAAGCGCCCGATCAAGAAGTCCTGAGCCACGGGTTCCAAGCGCCGATGAACTCGGCGTGCTGCCGGGGATCGAACAGCGCGCCGGTGAGCTGCTGAAGGGCCATGAGGCCTATCCGCTATTTGCCGGTCATGGCCTGGACCTGCCGACGCTGCAGGAAGGCCTTGAGCGCCGGCAGCTGTGGGTGGTGGATGCGGCTGGCGGTGGGATCGCCGGCTATCTGCTTGCCGGCGAACTGGCCGGTGAGTTCCACGTGCTGCAGATGGATGTGGATCCTGCGCACGCGCGGCAGGGTCATGGTCGCGCGTTGTTGCGCCATGCGTTGGCGCAGGCCAGGGCCGAGGGCTACGCGGCAGCGGTGCTGACTACCTTGTCTGACGTGCCCTGGAATGCCGACTTCTATGCCAGCGAAGGGTTCGTCACCGTGCCGGAGGCAGCATGGGGTGCCGGACTGCAGTCGGTGATGGCCGAAGAGGCCGTGCTGGGGTTTCCGATGCACCTGCGGGTGGCGATGCGGCAGGTTTGGTAGGTGCCGACCTTGGTCGGCACATCCACGCACGGCGTGGATCCACCCGATCGGCCCGCTCAGCCCACCGGCAGCAGGATCGACACGCACAACCCACCATCGCCGCGGTTCTGCAGCGACACGCGCCCGCCGTGTGCTTCCACGATCTCGCGGGTCAACGCCAACCCCAGCCCGGTGCCGTTGCGCTTGGTGGAATAGAACGGCATCAGCGCGTTCTGCAGCACCTGCTCGTTCATGCCCTTGCCGCGATCCAGCACGTCCAGGCGCAGCCACTGCGGCAGCCGCGTCAGCTGCACCTGCACATCGTCGTTGGGTGGATCGGCTTCGGCGCACGCTTCATGCGCGTTCTTGAGCAGGTTCAACAACGCCTGTCCGAACTGCGCGATGTCGATGCGACTGCTCAGCTCCTCGTCCGGCTCGCGCTCCATGGTGAACGGAATCTGCTGGCGCAGGCTGGACAGGAACGGTGCCCAGTGCACGGTCTGCAGTTGCGGCTGCGGCAGCTTGGCAAAGCGTGCGTAGCCGCGGATGAAGCCTTCCAGATGGCGCGCGCGGTCCTCGATGGTGGTGAAGATCTCCGGCAGCCGGTCGAAGCGTTCACGCTGCACCAGCACGCCGCCGGAGTGGGCGAGCGAGGCGATCGGCGCCAGTGAATTGTTGAGCTCGTGGCTGATCACCCGGATCACCTTCTTCCAGGTCTGCACCTCCTGGCGGCGCAGTTCGGCGGTCAGCAGCCGCACCAGCAGCAGGTCGTGCGGGCGGCCGTTGAGCTGGAAGGCGCGGCGCGAGAGGTGGTAGACCTGCTCGTCATCCTCATCGCCGTCCTCGCCCTCGGCATGCACCGCGAACAGGCTGTCGCCGCCGCGGGCGATGGCATCGCGCAGTTCCACCGGTACCTGTTCCAGCACATCTTCCAGACGCTGGCCTTCCAGCTTCCAGCCGCCGTGCAGCAGTTTGCGCGCGGCCAGGTTGGAGAACACCACGCGGGCGATGCCATCACCGCCGGAGGCGATCAGCAGCATGGCCACCGGCGTGTTCTGCACCATCGTGTCCAGCAGCAGCTCACGCTGCACCAGCCCCTGCCGCTGCTCACGCAGTACATCGCCCAGTTCGCGGTGTGCCTGTACCAGGTCGCCGAGCTCGTCATTGCCGGGCCAGTGCACACCGAAGTTGTATTCGCCGTCGCGATAGCTGCTGGTCGTGCCCGCCAGGGCCCGCATCAATGACCGCACCGGGGCGGTCGCCCGGCGCAGGGTCCACCACATCAGTGACAGCAGGATCAGCGCCGATACCGTGGTCACCACCCAGCCATGGTCCATCCAGTAGGCCAGCAGCCACGGCAGTGCCGCAGCCAGTGCCAAGACCGGCAGCAGGCGCAGGAACAGGCGGAAAGTGAACGAGCGCCGTTTCATTCGCGCGGAATACCGTGGCGGTCCATGCGCCGGTACAGCGCCTGGCGGCTCAGGCCGAGCTCGGCGGCAGCCTGGGCGATGACGCCATGGTTGCGCGCCAGGACATCCTCGATGCGTGCGCGGTCGGGATCATTGCCTGCGCTGGGTGCCGGGCGCGGAGCGACGGCCGCGCGCGGCAGGTTGAGATCGGCCACGTCGATGCGGTTGCCGGTGGCCAGCAGTTCGGCGCGCTGGATCACGTTGCGCAGTTCGCGCACGTTGCCCGGCCACGGGTGCCGCTGCAGCGCCGCGGTGGCAGCACTGGACAGGGGCTTGCCGGCGGTCAGGAAGCGCTCGGCCAGCGGCATGATGTCGCCCGGGCGTTCGGCCAGCGGCGGCAGCACCAGTTCCACCGTATTGAGGCGGTAATAGAGGTCTTCGCGGAAGGTTCCGTCGCGGATCATCGCTGGCAGGTCCGCATTGGTCGCGCTGACCACGCGGACTTTGACCTGGCGCTCGCGGTTGGAGCCCAGGCGTTCGAAGCGGCCGGTCTCCAGCACGCGCAGCAGTTTCATCTGGCCGCCCAGCGACAGGTTGCCGATCTCGTCGAGGAACAGCGTGCCGCCGTCGGCAGCTTCGAACTTGCCCTCGCGCGCCTTGTTGGCACCGGTGTAGGCACCGGCTTCGGCGCCGAACAGTTCGGCTTCGATCAGTTCGGAGGGCAGCGCGCCGCAGTTGACCGCGACGAACGGCCCCTTGGCGACCAGTGAGTTGGCCTGGATGATCTGCGCGATTTTTTCCTTGCCGGCGCCGTTGGGGCCGGTGATCAGCACCGGCAGTTCCGAACGTGCAACCTGGCAGGCCAGGGTGACCACACGCTCGCTGGCGGGGTCGGCGACCACCGCACCGCACAGGTCGTACTTCGCTTCCAGCGCATTGCGCTGGCGCAGTTCACGCGCGCGCCGGCGGTCCAGTTCGCGGCGTGCCTCGGACAGTTCCAGCAGGTTGTTGACCGTGGTCAGCAGCTTGCGGTCGTCCCACGGCTTGGCCAGGTAGTCGGCGGCACCGGCCTTGACCAGGTCCACGGCGCTGCTCAGATGGGTCCACGCCGTGAGCAGGATCACCGGCAGGTCCGGATGGCGCGCGCGGATCTGCGCGAACAGCGCCTCGCCTTCCTCGCCGGAGGTGGTGTCCTCGCTGAAATTCATGTCCTGGATGACCAGGTCGACCGGCTGTGATTCAAGCAGCGCCAACCCGTCGGCGGGCGTCTGCGCCTGCAGGGTGTCAATGTCGTGCAGGGAGAACAGCACGTCCAGCGCGGTGCCCACGCTGGCGTTGTCGTCGATGATCAGGATCGCAGGCATCAAGCGGTTCTGCAGAAAGGGAGGGGCGGCGCCGTTGGAGCCGTTCGTGTCCGTACGCCGGGAGAGCCCGGCGCCACCCATCAAGCATAGCCAAAGCCGTGGCCATGCAGGCGTTGCCGCTTCTCACGGGCGGGGCGGCGGCGGCGGCGGCGGCGGAGCGTCCAGTGCCTGGCGCCAGGCGTCCACATCCACCGCGACGCTCACCAGCCGTCGCTCCCGCCGCAGCAGCAGGTAGGCCCGCGCGGCGGGGGAATCGATCAGCGCCCGGGACAGGTGATCGATCTGGTACACGGGCGTGTCATCCACGCGCAGGATGCGGTCCCCGCGGCGGACACCGAATCGGCGCTCCGGGCGCGCGGCCTCCACCTGGATCTGCCCTTCGGTCGAGTTCAGCGCCAGCCGGGCCTCGCCCTGCTGCCACTGCAGGCTGCTTGCGCTGCCACCGCCGGCAACTGCCGGCAGTGGGAGGAGCATCAGCAGGGTCATCAGACGTGTGCGCATCTCAGGCTCCGCGCGTGGCGACTGCGGGGGGGACCGCCGCAGCGCGGCGCGCCGGGCCGAACACCGCGACCTGGCCCAGCGTCCACAGCAGCAGGGCGCCCAGCGGCAGGTACAGCAGCGGCATGCGCGGCAGCTCGTACAGGTTCATCAGTGCCAGGTTGATCGCGTAGGCGGCCAGCATGCCCAGCACGATGCCCAACGTGGCCAGCAGGAAGTTCTCGGTCTGGAAGTAGCGCAGGATCTGGCCACGGGTGGCGCCGAGTGCGCGGCGGATGCCGATCTGCTTGCTGCGCTGCTGCACCCAGAAGCTGGCAAGCCCGACGATGCCGAGCGCAGTAACCACCAGCAGCGCTACGCAGACGGTGATCAGCAGGCCGACCATTGCCCGGTCGTTCTTGAAGAAGTCCTCGCGCTGGTCGGTGAACGACTGCTTCTCGCGGATCAGGCGGTTGGGGTCGTTGCGGTCCAGGGCGGACAGTGCGGCCTTGAGCACCTCATCGCGGCGCGCAGGATCGGTGCGCAGCATGTAGATACCATCGCCGAAGACGCGGCGCACCGGCATGATCATGGTGTCATCCCAGTTGTTGCCCCAGCCATTGGGCGTGGCCAGCGTATCGACGATGCCGACCACGTTCACCGTCTGCTTGCCCATGTAGTACGTCTTGCCCAGCGCATTGCCGTCCGGCGCCATCTTGTGCGCGGCGGCCTGGCTGAGGATCACCGGCGTGCCGTTGGCCTTGCTCAGGTTGTCGAAGTCGAAGTACTCGGCCGGCTGGAAGTCGCGGCCGGCAACCAGGTTGAGGCCCAGCGTGCGCAAGGCATCTTCGGAGAACGTGTACATGCCGACGCTGGCCGTCGGCCGTTCCTGGTTCATTTCGCGCGAGATGCTGGTGTTGGACGAGCTGTTGCGGAACGGCACCTGGTTGATCACGCTGACCGCAGTGACCCCGGGGATGGCGCGCAGCGACGCCAGATCCTCGCGGGTGCGGGCGGCGGCATCGGTCTGCTTGCCGACGCCGGTCACGCGGACCAGGACCAGCTCGTTTTCGGCCATGCCGCTGGTCCGGCTGATGCGCTCCACGCGCTGGCTGACCAGGAACAGGGCATTGCAGACGATGGCGCAGGTCAGGGCGATTTCAAGCACGATCAGCGCGGCAGCGGTCTTGTGCCGGCGCAGGGTGCTGAGGATGGGGCGGATGTCCATGGGAGGTCCTCGTTCTCGTGCTTACTGCGACTTGAGCTGGATGGCGGGAGTGACCTGCATCGCGCGCCAGGCGGGCAGGAAGCCGGCGGCGAGGCTGGCGAGCAGCGTCAGCCCCAGCGCGAGCACCAGCATGCTGCCATCCAGGTGGGCCAGCTGCGCGTAGCTGACGGGCTGCTGGCGGACCGCGTACAGCCCCAGCAGGGCCAGTCCGATGCCGAGCACGCCGCCGACCACACCCACGGCACCGGCTTCGACCAGGCACTGCAGGAAGATCTGGCCGCGGCTGGCGCCCAGCGCGCGGCGCACACCGATCTCGCCGCTGCGGCGCAGGAACTTGGCCAGCAGCAGGCCGACCGTGTTGACCAGGCAGACGCCGAGGAAGCCCAGGGCCAGCCACAGCTGCAGCCGCACGTCGCTGGGTACCGCGCCCTTGAAGTCCAACCACTCCATCACGTTGCGCAGGCGGACGTTGACCGGGCGTTCGAAGCGGCCGGCCTGGCGCTGCAGGCTGGAGTAGTTCTCCAGATAGCGCCGGTAGTCGCCGGCCTTGGACGGATCCATCTCTGCCCAGTACTGCAGGTAGGCGCAGGGCGCGTTGACGGAGTAGCTGTTGGCGCCGTCGGGATTTTCACCGAAGCAGTTCATGTTGCCATTGCTGCCCAGCTGGAGATCGAACGAGGTGGAGATCGGCGCCAGCAGATCCTCTTCCTTGCCGAACGCGCCGGTGGTGAGGTCGAAGAAGTGTGGCTCCGGGTTCCAGGCATTCATGACGCCGACGATGCGCAGCGCATTGCCCTCGAGCCGGATTTCGCGACCGACGCTGTTCGCGCCCTGGAACAGCTTCTCGTTGAGCGCCTTGGAGATGACGGCCACGCGGGCCCGCCCGTTGTCGTCCTCGCGGGTCCACGGCCGTCCGTATTGCATGGGCACGTTGAACATCGGGAAGAAGTCGGCCGAGGTCCAGCGCGTATCGATCGAGAACGGCTTGAGCGTACTGTTGTCCGGTTCGATCGTTGCATCACCGGCAGTCATCATCACCTGGCGCTCGGCTTTCGCTTCGCGCAGCAGCGTTTCGGCGTCATAGCGCGTCATCTGCTCTTCCGGTTCCTCCTCAAGGCCGAAGCCGTTGCGGGGCCGTGGGTCGATCTGCGCGTAGAACAGGCGCTCGCTCTTGTCCGGAATGGGGTTGCCGGACAGGACGTGGAACACGGTCAGGGTGGTCATCGAGGCGCCGATGCCGAGCGCGATGGCGATCACCATGAGCGCGGTCAGGACCTTGTTGCGGCGGAAACTGCGCGCCGCCAATCGGGCGTAGTAGGCGAACATGGTCGGGCCCTCACTCGTTGACGGCGACGATGTGGCGCGGCGGCGTGGCCAGCACCGGCTCGCGCACCAGGTCGGTGACCTGGCCATCGACGATGTGCACGTTGCGCTGCGCGCGTGCGGCCAGTTCCGGGTCGTGGGTGACCATCACGATGGTGGTGCCGGCGGCGTTGATTTCCTCCAGCAGTTCCATCACACCGCGGGCCATCTGCGTATCCAGGTTGCCGGTCGGTTCGTCGGCCAGCAGCAGGCGCGGGCTGCCAGCCAGGGCGCGTGCGATCGCCGCGCGCTGCTGCTGGCCGCCGGACAGCTCGTTCGGGTAGTGCTTCATGCGCGAGCCGAGGCCGACCTGGGTCAGCGCCTTCTCGATGCGTTCGCGGCGCTCGTTGGCGCTCATCTTCCGATAGCGCAGCGGCACGTCGACGTTGTCGAACAGGTTCAGGTCGGGGATCAGGTTGAAGCCCTGGAAGATGAAGCCGATCTTCTGGTTGCGCAGGCGGCTGCGGGCATCGTCGCCCAGTGTGCTCACATCCTGGCCGTCGAGCATGTAGGTGCCGCTGGTGAAGGTTTCCAGCAGGCCGGCGATGTTGAGGAAGGTGGTCTTGCCGGAGCCGGACGGGCCGGTGACGGCGACGAACTCGCCTTCCTTGACCTGCAGTTCCAGTGAGCGCAACGCGTGGGTTTCCACCTGTTCGGTGCGGAAGACCTTGGCGACCGAACGCATTTCGAGCATGTACATGGGGTGTCCTCTCTCCAGGATTCAGGTATCAGGTATCAGTTGACGGAGACGCGTTCGGCGTCCTTGAACAGGTCGCTGCCGGAGACCACGATGCGGTCGCCTGGCTGCACGCCCGACTTGATTTCCACTTCGCCCAGGCTGCTGACGCCCAGTTCCACCGGACGCCGCACGGCGGTGCGGCCATCCATCACGTAGGCCACGCCATTGCCCTGTTCGACGAACGGGCCGCGCTCGACCTTCAGCACGTTCCTGCGGGTATCGAGCAGCACGCGCACCGACATCCGCTGGCTTTGGCGCAGGCCTTCCGGCTGCGCGCTGGCGAAGCGCACGCGGGCGGTGACCTCGCCGTTGACCACTTCGGGCGACACTGCGCTGATCTCGCCCGGGAACGGCTGGCCGTTGCCGCCGGTCAGCTGTGCCGGCATGCCGATCGCCAGGTCGCGGGCGAAGCTTTCCGGCACCTTGATCTCGACCTCGAACTTGGACAGATCGACCACGCCCAGCACCGGCGCGTTGGCGGCCAGATTGGTGGACTGGACCGCCTGCACCTGGCCGACCTGGCCGTCGAACGGTGCACGCAGGGTCAGTGCATCGACCTGGCGCTGCACTTCGGCCACCACGGCCTTCTGGCGATCGGCCAGCAGGCGCTTGTTGCGGGCATCCAGGTCTGCGCCCTGGCTCTGCAGGCGGGCATCGGTGGTGGCGTTGGCCAGGGTGATGTCGGCCTTCTTCAGCGAGTCCTTGGCCTTGGCCAGGTCGATCTGCGGCACCGCGCCGCCGTCGTAGCCGCGCTGGTAGCGCTGCAGGTCGCGGTCGGCGGCCTGCCGTTCGATGGTGGCCTGGTCGGTTTCCTTGCGCGACTTGGCGCGGGCGAGGGTGGCGTCCAGCGCGGCACGGCTGGCCTCGGCTTCCAGGCCGGCCAGGGTGGCCTGTTCCTGGGCCAGCTTGCTGCGCAGTTCGGGGCTGTCGATGATCGCCAGCTCCTGCCCCTTCTTCACCACATCGCCGGCGACCACCTTCAGGTCCACGGTGCCCGCGGAGATGGCATACAGGATCGGGCTGTTGGCGGCGATCACGCGGCCATCGGCGGCGATGTCACGGACCAGATCGCCACGCTTCACTTCGGCGATGCGCACGCGGCTGCTGTCGAAGGAGCGGCTGGCGTTGGACCAGGCGTGCACGGCCCAGCCGATGCCGGCGAGCAGGGCGATCGTGCCCAGCGCTGGCCAACGGTAACGGAGCCAGTTGGCGCGCGGGGCGCTGGCCGGGGCGGAGGAAACGATCTGGTCCTGGGCGGAAGTGTCGCGGATCATCGGGTGCGTGCCTGACGGTGGTAGCCAGTACCAAGCACGTAGCGTGCCAACTTTAATTCCTTATGGGTCAATGAGTTGGGCTGTTATGTGAAGTGTCCGGGTGTCCGCGGACACCTTTCCGGACACTTTCATTAAGCGGACAGGAGGGGGAAGGCGGACACGCACGCTAGAATGCCGCGATCGTCTTCAAGGAAACGCGTGACATGTGTGGAATCGTGGGTGCGATCGCCGATCGCGACGTGGTGCCGGTGCTGATCGAGGGTCTGAAGCGCCTTGAGTACCGTGGTTACGATTCCTCGGGTATCGCGGTGATCGACCATGCCGAGCGGTCGGAGGTGCGTCGCGTGCGTCGTACCGGCCGAGTGTCGGAAATGGCCACGGCGGCCGAGGCCGAGGGCTTCAACGCGGTGCTGGGCATCGGCCATACCCGCTGGGCCACCCACGGTGGTGTCACCGAGGCCAATGCGCATCCGCATATCAGCCAGGGCGTGGCGCTGGTGCACAACGGCATCATCGAGAACCACGAAGAGCAGCGCGAGAAGCTGCGCGCGATGGGCTACACGTTCGAGTCGCAGACCGATACCGAAGTCATCGCGCACCTGATCCACCATCACCTGAAGAGCGGCGACGACCTGCTGGTGGCGCTGCAGCACACGGTGAAGGAACTGACCGGTGCCTACGCGCTGGCCGTGGTCAGCCGCGCCGAGCCGGAGCGCTTCGTCTGTGCGCGCATGGGCTGCCCGCTGCTGATCGGCCTGGGCGAAGGCGAGAACTTCGTCGCCTCGGACGTCTCGGCCGTGATCTCGGCCACGCGCAAGGTGATCTTCCTGGAAGAGGGTGACACCGCCGAAATCCGGCGTGACGGCGTGCGCATCTTCGACGAGCACGACCAGCCGGTCGAGCGCGACGTGCATCTGTCCGACGTGTCGCTGGCATCGCTGGAGCTGGGCCCGTACCGCCACTTCATGCAGAAGGAAATCCACGAGCAGCCGCGTGCGCTGGGCGACACCATCGAGGCGGCGATCGATGCCGGTGGTTTCCCGGCCGAGCTGTTCGGCAAGAACGCCGAGGCCGTGCTGTCGGGCATCGAGGGCGTGCAGATCATCGCCTGCGGTACCAGCTATTACTCCGGCCTGACCGCGCGCTACTGGATCGAGGCCATCGCCGGCCTGCCGTGCAGCGTGGAAATCGCCAGCGAATACCGGTATCGCGCCGCGTTTGCCAACCCGAAGCACCTGATCGTCACCATTTCCCAGTCCGGCGAAACGCTGGATACGATGGAAGCGCTGAAGTACGCCAAGTCGCTCGGCCACAAGCACACGCTGTCGATCTGCAACGTGCCGGAAAGTGCGATTCCGCGCGCCAGCGAACTGGTCTGCTACACCCGTGCCGGTGCCGAGATCGGCGTGGCCTCGACGAAGGCATTCACCACCCAGCTGGCGGCACTGTTCCAGCTGACCATGGTGCTGGGCAAGCTGCATGGCCGCATCGACGCGGCGCAGGAAGCGGACTACCTGGAGCAGCTGCGCTTCCTGCCGGGCAGCGTGCAGCATGCATTGAACATGGAGCCGCAGATCGCTGCCTGGGCCGAGCGCTTCGCGCGCAAGAGCAGCGCGCTGTTCCTGGGTCGTGGCCTGCACTACCCGATCGCGCTGGAAGGCGCGCTCAAGCTCAAGGAAATCTCCTACATCCACGCCGAGGCCTACCCGGCGGGCGAGCTGAAGCATGGCCCGCTGGCGCTGGTGGACGAGGACATGCCGGTGGTGGTGATCGCGCCCAACGACAGCCTGCTGGAAAAGGTGAAGTCGAACATGCAGGAAGTGCGTGCGCGTGGCGGTGAACTGTTCGTGTTCGCCGACCAGGACAGCAACTTCAACGCGTCCGAAGGCGTGCATGTGATCCGCACGCCGCGCCATGCCGGCGTGCTCAGCCCGATCGTGCACACCATTCCGGTCCAGTTGCTGGCGTACCACACCGCGCTGGCACGTGGCACCGACGTGGACAAGCCGCGCAACCTGGCCAAGAGCGTGACGGTGGAGTAACACCCGTCGGCTTGTTTGGATGCTGCAAGCGAAGGGGCCCCGCGTGGGCCCCTTTCGTTTGCGTCGGTAGCGGTGGCAAGTGGGACAGCCGCCGGGTGTTCTGTCCGCGTTCGGCAGGACGCACTCAATCTTTAACGCGTGGCACCGCCAGTATTCAGCGGCGGTTTCAGCCACGGTGCCATTCTCTGGATCGTCGGTTGGTTCCCACGACGGACTGTCCCATCGATGCCGGTAGCGACCGAGGGACGCAGTCGTAGAATCGATTTGACCGAGATACGGGCTGTGCTGTTGAACCCGCCTCGTTCGCGTTGCAGCACGTCGCCTGTCGATGCATTCCACCGGCAGCCGGGTGCGCCAGACGTGCGCTGAAAGGTCTGTTCCCGGGGAGGGGGCGTATCGGAAGAGCACACTTTTTTGACTTCAGTGACCTGCACCAGGAAACAAGAATGAACGTCCGCGAACTCCTGCAATCCAAGAAAGAAGCTGTCATCACCATCGACGCCGAAGACACCATCGGTGCCGCCGCCCACAAGATGAGCGCGAACAGGATCGCTGCGCTGGTGGTGATGAAGGACGATGCCCCGGTGGGCATCATTTCCGAAAAGGACATCGTGCGCACGCTGGCCGACGACGGCCCTCAGGCTGGCCGTCGGGTGATTTCCAGCGTGCCGACCACCGGCCTGGAAGGTATCGCGCCGGAGGCCACCCTGAAGCAGGCCATGTCGCTGATGACGTACTCGCGGCGTCGCCATCTGATGGTCACTGAAGGCGCCCGCCTGGTCGGCATCCTCAGCCTGGGCGACATCGTGAAGAACCTGCTGGGCGAGCTGGAACTGGAAAAGGCCGTGCTGCAGGACATCTACATGGCGGCCCACTGAGGGCAGCATCGTTGGAAGCAGAGAGGCCGGGCATTGCCCGGCTCCTTCGTTCACGGCTTCGGTGATATCAGAAAGTGACCTTCACCGAGTCGGCGCTGTAGTTGGCCGGGCCGTGGTAGACCACTTCAATGTTGTTGCCGTCGGGATCGAGCACGAACGCACCGTAGTAGCCCGGGTGGTAGGGGCGTTCGCCGGGCGCGCCGTTGTCGATGCCGCCGGCGGCAATCGCGGCGCTGTGGAAGGCATCGACGGTGGCAGTGTCGCGGGCCTGGAACGCGAGGTGGTGGCGTCCGGTCAGCTGGCCGGCTGCGGCCTCGCTGCTGGCGCTGGAAATGAACAGCTCGTCGGCCCAGAAGTAGTCATCGCCCTCACCGGCCACCGGGATGCCGATGGTGTCGAACACCGCCTGGTAGAAACGGCGGCTGGCGGCCAGGTCACGCACCACCAGCTGGATGTGGTCGATCAGGCGGCCACGGTGCAGTTCCATCGTTTCCATACGAACCTCGCGAAAAAGGGGACGGAGTCGGTAGCGCCGGGCTGTGCCCGGCGAGCACGCAGCGCGGCCTGCTCAAGGCCGCCGGGCATGGCCCGGCGCTTCCGGAATTGTGCCCTTTTCCGGGTCAGGCGTTGGCGATGATCTCGACCCAGTAGCCGTCCGGGTCCTTGATGAAGGCCAGGTTCTTCATGCGGCCGTCGGTGAGGCGCTTCTGGAAGGTCACGCCGAGGTCCTCGAAGCGCTGGCAGGCAGCCTCGATGTCCGGCACCGACACGCAGATGTGGCCGAAGCCGCGCGGATCGCTGTTGCCGTCGTGGTAGACCGCGCCATCCTGGGTTTCGGTACCGTGGTTGTGGGTCAGTTCCAGCACGCCCGTCAGGCCGGCCATCCACAGGCGGCGGGCGTTGTCATCTTCCGGCACCGTGACGTTGGCCGGCACGTAGGCCAGGAAGTACAGGCTGAACTGGGCCTCCGGGAAGTCGCGCTTGTCGATCAGCTGGTAGCCGAGCACGCGGGTGTAGAAGTCCAGCGAGGCGGTGATGTCCTTCACCCGCAGCATGGTGTGGTTGAACACGAAGCCGGTGGTTTCGGCCGGGGCCTGGGCGGCGACGCCGGGGACATCGCGCAGGGCGGGAATGGTCATGGGGAGGTCCTTCAGACAGGGCCGTTGCCGGCCGGATGGCGCCATTCTACCGGCCAGCACCTGACGGCACTGCGACGTACAATGACCGGATCGCACCGTTCCGTCCTGACAACGATTGCCCGCCATGTCGCAGCGTGAATGGGTGGCCGCCGCCATCCGCAAGATCGAAGCCGATTTCAACCGTTCCGCCGATACCCACCTGATCCCGTTGGCGCTGCCCGGGTTCGAGGGCATCGATGTGTACCTGAAGGATGAATCGAGCCATCCCACCGGCAGCCTGAAGCATCGGCTGGCGCGCTCGCTGTTCCTGTATGCGTTGGCCAATGGCTGGCTGCGCGAAGGGCGGCCGGTGATCGAGGCGTCCAGCGGCTCGACCGCTGTCTCCGAAGCCTATTTCGCGCGACTGCTCGGTTTGCCGTTCATTGCGGTGATCCCGGCCACGACCTCGCCGGAGAAGATCGCGGCGATCGAATTCCATGGCGGTCGCTGCCATCTGGTCGAGCGTGCCTGCGACCTCAACTGTGATTCGGAAAAACTGGCCCGTGAAACCGGCGGCCACTTCATGGACCAGTTCACCTATGCCGAGCGCGCCACCGACTGGCGTGCCAACAACAACATCGCCGAATCCATCTTCAAGCAGATGGCCGAGGAGCCGAGCCCGATTCCGGAATGGATCGTGTGCAGCCCCGGCACCGGCGGCACCGCCGCCACGCTGGGCCGCTACGTCAGCTACCGCCGGCATGACACCCGCATCCTGTGCGCCGACCCGGAAGTGTCGGTGTTCTTCGATGGCTATCAGGCGGCGGTGGCCGGTGAGCAGGACTGGCGGGGCCTGACCTGCAGCGGTGGTTCGCGCGTGGAAGGTATTGGCCGCCCGCGGGTGGAGCCGAGTTTCATCCCTACCAGCGTGGATGCGATGGTGAAGGTACCCGATGCGCTGAGCCTGGCCGCGATGCGCCATGTCAGCCGCCAGCTGGGCCGCCGCGTCGGTGGCTCCACCGGCACCAACTTCATCGGCGTGCTGCAGGCCGCGCAGTGGATGCGCGAGGCGGGCCGCCAGGGCAGCATCGTCAGCATCCTGTGCGACAGCGGCGAGCGCTACGCGCACAGCTATTACGACCCGGCGTGGTACGTGCGCCAGGGCATCGACGTGGACGGCGCCGATGCGCAGCTGGCCGCGGCGGTGGCCGGGCAGGGGCTGCCCGAACTGCCGTGGCGCAGCCTGGAAGCGTTGTAGGACGGTCGACGTTGTTGCCGGGCCACGCCCGGCGATCACGATGGCGTCTCAATACCCCGCTGCGGTGAACGCATCCAGCACCGCATCACGCAGGGCATCGGGCAGCGCCTCGATGTCCATCGCGCGGTCATCAAGATGCAGGCTCGGGTCCAGCGTGCTGGCGCGGCCCTGCGCCAACGCCTGCAGCCACAGCAGCACGCAGATCACGAACTCGCGCTCATGGCCCAGCCTCAGCTGGCTGGCGCCGCGTTCGATCACTTCGAACGGGTACCACTCCTGGGCATCGCTGAACGTGCCGCCCTGCTGCAGCACTGCCTGCAGCTGATGCAGGTGACGCGGGGCGTCGTCGCCGGCATCGCACAATGCGGCGATCCAGGCCAGTTCGGCCGGGCTGGCGGACAATGCCAGTGACCGGGCAGGTGAGGCGGATGCAACTGCAGCCAGACCTTCCATGTAGGGCCTCGTTCGGTGCGTACCGCTGCGGACTCCCCCGCAGCCACAGCTTCGGTGCGCGACCGTAAGGCCGACGTGAATGCCGGGCCGAGACCCCTTGTCAGCCACGCCTGCCAGCGCCATATCTATCGGGCTGCCCGCCCGCCGGGCCCGTACCCTGGAGACCTGCCGTGACCGTTGCCAACCCCCTGCTCGATTTTTCCGGCCTGCCGCGTTTCGAGGCGATCCGCCCGGAGCACGTGGCGCCGGCGCTGGATGTGCTGCTGGCCGAGGCGGAAGCCGCAGTCAGCGCCGCCGAGCAGGTGCAGCCGGTCACCTGGCAGACCTTCGTGACCCCGCTGGACGATGCCACCGAACGCCTCTGGCGCGCCTGGGGCCTGGTCGGCCACCTGCAGGGCGTGGTCAACACGCCGGAACTGCGCGAGGCCTACAACAGCAACCTGCCGCGGGTGACCCGCTTTGCCAGTGCACTGGGCCAGAACCTGGCGTTGTATCGCCAGTACCAGGCACTGGCCGGCAGCCCCGAGGCGGCGACCTTCGACGAGGCCCAGCGCAAGGTGCTGGACAACACCCTGCGCGATTTCCGCCTGGGGGGCGCCGAACTGGCGCCCGAGGCCCAGCAGCGCTTCGCCACGATCAAGGAGGAACTGTCGGCGCTGTCGGCAAAGTTCTCGCAGAACGTGCTGGACGCTACCGATGCGTGGTCGCTGATCATCGAGGACGAAGCGCGCTTGGCCGGCCTGCCCGATGACGTGAAGGCCGCCGCGCACGCGGCGGCAGAAAAGGATGGGAAAGCAGGCTGGAAACTGACCCTGCAGATGCCGTGCTACCTGCCGGTGCAGACCTGGGGCGAGGACCGTGACCTGCGCGAGATCCTGTATCGCGCCAGCGCGCAGCGCGCATCCGAATTCGGCGACGACGCGCTGGACAACAGCGGCAATATCGACCGCATCCTCGCCCTGCGCGCGGAACTGGCGGCGCTGCTCGGCTTCGGTTCGTACGGCGATTATTCGGTGGCGACCAAGATGGCGCAGGACCCGGCCGAAGTACTCGGCTTCCTGCGTGACCTCGCTGCACGCGCCAAGCCGTTCGCGGACAAGGACCGCGCCGAGCTGGAGCAGTTTGCGCGCGAGCAGCTGGGTATCGAGTCTTTGCAGGCCTGGGACCTGGCCTTCGCCGCCGACCGCCTGAAGCAGGCGCGCTACAGCTATTCCGAGCAGGACGTGAAGCAGTACTTCACCGAACCGAAGGTGCTGGGTGGCCTGTTCTCGGTGATCGAGCAGCTGTACGGCCTGCGTGTGCAGGAGGACAGCGCACCGGTGTGGCATGACGACGTGCGCTTCTTCCGCCTGGTCGACGGACAGGGCGCGCTCGTTGGCCAGTTCTATCTGGATCTGTACGCGCGCGAAGGCAAGCGCGGTGGTGCGTGGATGGATGATTGCCGCAACCGCCGCGTGCGCGCAGACGGCAGCGTGCAGACGCCGCTGGTCTATCTGGTGTGCAACTTCGGTCGTGGTGCCAATGGCAAGCCGGCTACCTTCAGCCACAACGAAGTGACCACGCTGTTCCATGAGATGGGCCATGGGCTGCACCAGCTGCTGACCCGCATCGGCGAACTGGGCGTGGCCGGTATCAATGGCGTGGAATGGGATGCAGTGGAGCTGCCCAGCCAGTTCATGGAGAACTTCTGCTGGGAGTGGGATCACCTGCAGGCGATGACCGCGCACGTGGACAGTGGCGAGCCGCTGCCACGCGTGCTGTACGAACGGATGCTGGCTGCACGCAACTTCCATAGCGGCATGGCGACCGTGCGCCAGTTGGAATTCGGCCTGTTCGACATGCTGCTGCACAGCCAGTTCGAGCCGGCGCAGGACAGCGTGCTGGCGCTGCTTGATCGGGTGCGCGCGGAGGTGGCGGTGAACCATCCGCCGGTCTGGAACCGCTTCCCGCACCAGTTCAGCCACATCTTCGCGGGGGGCTATGCGGCCGGCTACTACAGCTACAAGTGGGCCGAGGTGCTGAGCGCCGATGCCTACGCCGCGTTCGAGGAAGCGCCGCAGGCGCTCGCGGAAACCGGTGCACGCTTCCGCGATGAGATCCTGTCGCGGGGTGGCAGCCGCCCGGCGGCTGAGAACTTCAAGGCCTTCCGCGGCCGCGCACCGCAGATCGACGCGCTGCTGCGCCATTCGGGCATGGCGTGAACCGCTCTGGTAGGTGCCAACCTTGGTTGGCACTTTCCGGCAATGGTGCGGACCAAGGTCCGCACCCACCGGAAAGCGGTGCTTATTCGGCGTAGATCATCTTCCGGGTCATGCCGCCGTCGACGATGAAGTCCTGTCCGGTGGTGAAGCCGGACAGCGAGGACAGCAGATACACCCCCAGTGCACCGATATCTTCAGGGCGGCCGACCCGGCCGACCGGATGCTGGGCGTGGTCGGTGGCCGAGTAATCGGGCTCGTGGCGGCGCGAGGGTGCCTGCCAGGCCGTGGTACCGATCCAGCCGGGGCTGATGCTGTTCACCCGCACCGCGGGGCCGGCGCTGATCGCCAGCGCATGGGTGAACGCGACCAGCCCGCCTTTGGCCGCCGCATAGGCCTCGCTGTGCGCCTCCGATTGCCAGGCACGGGTCGAAGCGATGTTGATGATCGCGCCGGCGGCACTGGCCGACAGCGCGGGCAGCGCGTGCTTGCTGCACAGGAAGGCGCCATGCAGCGACGACAGGCGGCGCTGCCACTCGTCCCACTCCATGTCCTGCAGCCGCGTGCCGTGTGGCCCTGCGATGCCGGCATTGTTGACCAGCCCGTCGATGCGGCCGAAGCGACGCAGCGCCACGGCGATGAACGCGCGCACGCTGGCTTCGTCAGTGATGTCCAGGCGCTGGAACGCGGCGTCATCACCGCGCTGCCATTCCACCAGACACGCTTCGCCGGCCTCCACGTCCAGGTCGCCGATCAGCACGCGGCCACCGGCACCGAGCACGGCCTGGGCGATGCCGCGGCCGATGCCGTTGGCACCCCCGGTGACAATCACCACCTTGCCCGACAGCGGCGCGGCCGGCCATGCGGCAATCGGCGGCACGCCGCTCATGACAGGTCGTCGCCACGCAGGCGGCGATGCCAACCGTCCACGCCGATGCGGTCCAGGGTCTGGATGTTGCGCTCGACGATCACGTCCGGGTCCGGATAGACGTCCACCGCGCGCGCCACGCTGTCCTCGCGCAGCAGGTGCAGGGTGGGGAAGGGGGCGCGGTTGGTGTAGTTGCTGGCGTCGTCGGCGGCCACGCCCTCGAACTGGTAATCCGGATGGAAGCTGGCCACCTGCAGGATGCCCTGCAGGTCCAGTGCCTCGATCGCGGCGTCGGCGTTGTCGAGGAAGTCGTTGTAGTCGAGGAAATCGGTCAGCACCTGCGGATGCACGATCAGCGTGGTATCGATCTGCTCGGCCGGCGTATCGCGCAGCAGCACCAGCTCCTCGGCCAGCTGTTCGACCAGCGCTTCGGGCGTGGTCGCATCGCTGAGCACGAGGCGGACCTGGTCCTTCACGTACACCGCCTTGGCGAACGGGCACAGGTTCAGCCCGATGACGATGCGCTCCAGCCACAGGCGGGTGGCGGCGATCGGGTCATCGGTGGGCAGGTGGGCATCGGTCATGGCGGGCACGTCGGCTGGCGGGGCGGACATTGTAGGCAGTGTGCCGCCGCCGCGCTGTTCACTGTGCAGGAACTGGACAGTCGTCATGCTGGAAATGCCCGCCGATTCAAGCCCTTGCGGGCGGCCGGTGGATGGCCGATTGCCTGCCGCGGACGGCGGGCGTGGAATGGGCGCACGACACAGGAGGACACCCATGACTGCATCTTCTCCGTGGCTGCCGGATGCCCTTTGGGCCGGCGCCTTCTTTGATGGTCACTGGCAGGTGGCCGCGCAACGGCAGCCGGTGATCGAGCCGGCCACCGGCCAGACGCTCGGCCAGATCGGGCTGGCCGACCCGGCGCAGGTGGCGCGCTCGGCGGCGACCGCTGCCCAGGCGCAACTGGCGTGGGCGTCAGCGCCCTACGAGCAGCGCGCTGAGGTCATGCGCAAAGCGGCGCGCCTGGCAGAAGAAAACATCGACACCCTGGTCGAGTGGCTGGTGCGCGAAAGCGGCTCGACCCGGCTCAAGGCCGGCTTCGAGGCCAAGGTCACCATCAAGGCGTTGCACGAGGCCGCCGCGCTGCCGTCGCGCAGCACCGGCGAGATCCTGCCGTCCGAGCCGGGTCGGCTGAACCTGGCGCGGCGCCGGCCGCTGGGCGTGGTCGGCGTCATCTCGCCCTTCAACTTCCCGCTGTACCTGGCCATGCGCGCGGTGGCGCCGGCCATCGCGCTGGGCAACGCCGTGGTGCTAAAGCCGGACCCGCGCACGGCGGTGTGCGGCGGCGCGGTGATCGCACGCCTGTTTGAACAGGCCGGTCTGCCGGCGGGGGTTCTGCACATGCTGCCCGGTGATGGCGCAGCGGGTGCAGCGCTGACCAGCGATCCGCACGTGGCGATGATCCAGTTCACCGGTTCCACCGCAGCTGGACGCAAGGTCGGCGAAGCGGCGGGCAAGCACCTGAAGAAGGTCTCGCTGGAGCTGGGCGGCAAGAACTCGCTGATCATTCTCGACGATGCCGACCTCGACCTGGCGGTGGCCAACACCGCATGGGGCGTGTACCTGCATCAGGGCCAGATCTGCATGGCGACCGGCCGCGTGCTGGTGCAGCGGAAGATCCATGCCGCGTTCTTGCAGAAGCTGGTGGCCAAGGCCAATTCGCTGAAGGTGGGCGACCCGGCGCGCGAAGACGTGGCGATCGGCCCGCTGATCAACGCCGGCCAGCGCGACCACGCCGCGCGCCTGGTCGAACAGGCGGTGCAGGCCGGTGCCTCGCTGGAGGCGGGCGGTACCCATCGCGATCTGTTCTTCGCGCCGACCGTGCTTGGCAACGTCTCTGCCGACAATCCGGCGTTCAACGAAGAGATCTTCGCACCGGTGGCGGTGGTGGTGCCGTTCGACGATGACGACGATGCCGTGCGCCTGGCCAATGACAGCGAGTACGGCCTGTCGATGGCTATCGTGTCCAGCAATGTCGGGCGCGCGCTGAAGCTGGGTGAGCGCCTGCGCACCGGCCTGCTGCACATCAACGACCAGACCGTGAACGACGACGTGATCAATCCCTTCGGCGGCGTCGGTGCGTCCGGCAACGGCACCAGCATCGGTGGCCCCGCCAACGGGGAGGAGTTCACCCAGTGGCAGTGGTTGACCGTCAAGGGCGAAGCGCCCGCTTACCCGATCTGATCGAAGGAGCCATCACGATGAACGACAAGACCACAACCCACGAGATCACCGCTGCCGTGGTCCGCGGCAAAGAACAGCCCTTCGTCATCGAGCAGGCCCGGCTGCGTGGCCCGCAGGACGACGAGGTATTGGTGAAGGTGGTGGCGACGGGCCTGTGCCACACCGACCTGATCGTGCGCGACCAGTACTACCCGGTGCCGCTGCCGGCAGTGCTCGGCCATGAGGGGGCTGGCATCGTCGAGGCGGTGGGCCCGAACGTGCGCGACCTCAAGGTGGGCGACCATGTGGTGCTGACCTATGGCGCCTGCGGTCACTGCAATCCCTGCCGGGGCGGCCACGGTGCCTACTGCAATGACTTCTTTGCGCTGAACTTCGGTGGCGATGATGGCCACGGCCATACCGCGATCACCGATGCGCAGGGCCAGCCGCTGCACGACCATTTCTTCGCGCAGTCTTCGTTTGCCACCTTCGCCATCGCGCGCGAGATCAACGCGATCAAGGTACCCGACGATGCGCCGCTGGAACTGCTGGGCCCGCTGGGCTGCGGCATCCAGACCGGTGCCGGTGCGGTGCTCAATTCGCTGCAGGTGCGGTCGGGCAGCAGTTTCGCCAGCTACGGTGCCGGCGCGGTGGGCCTGAGTGCGGTGATGGCGGCGAAGGTGGCCGGTGCCACCACCATCATCGCCATCGACGTGGTGCCCTCGCGGCTGGAGCTGGCGCTGGAACTGGGCGCCACCCACGTGGTGAACAGCCGCGAAACCGACGTGATCGAGGCCGTACGCGCGATTACCGGCGGTGGTGCGGACTTCGCGCTGGAATCGACCGGTCGCCCTGAGGTGCTGTCGGCGGGTATCGAGGCGCTGGGCGGCTTGGGCATGATGGGCGTGGTCGGCGCACCGAAGCTGGGCACCACCGCCAGTTTCGATGTGAACAACCTGCTGCTCGGTGGTCGCAGCATCCGCGGCATCGTGGAAGGCGACAGCGTGCCGCAGGTGTTCATTCCGCAGCTGGTCACGCTGTTCCTGCAGGGCCGCTTCCCGTTCGACAAGCTGGTGAAGTTCTATCCGCTGGAACAGATCAACCAGGCGGCGGAGGACAGTACGAAGGGAATCACGCTCAAGCCGATTCTGCGCATCGCGGCCTGAGCAGAGGGTGGGATTGCAGGGCTGCGCCCTGCACCCGCCGAAGCAACGGCAAAAGCAAAAGCGGGCATTCCGTGGGATGGCGGGGTGGGGCCGGTTGCGGGGGACGCCGTGAATACGTCCGTGTAGGCTCGGTCGCGCCATCCGTGGCGCTCACGCCCCCGCAACCGGACCCACCCCGCCTTCGACAGGTTCCCGCGGCTGTTGGTGGGTGCCGACCGTTGGTCGGCACGGGGTCGGATCCGTTTTCCAAAGGAAAACGGCTTTGACCCCTTGTTTGAACCGCTGGCGGAAACATTCCGTTGTCGGAACGTAACGTGGCGTTGCCGCCGACGGGTGTACGCTGCCTCCATGATGGCCACGACAGTCGGGCAGCAGCAGTTGATGGCGGCACGTGCCGCCTTCGCGGAGGGCGATCCGCGCTCATTGGGCGTGTTGCCGCTGCCACTGCAGCAGTCATGGCTGCGGTCACGCGCGGCAGGCCTGCTGCCCGGGCAGGAGCCGGAGTACCGTCCGTTGCTGGGCGATGGCCGGCATCTTTCCGATCCCGGCGACCGCCGGCTGGCGCGCTGCGTGCGGCCGGAGCTGGAACAGTTGTGGGCTGCCTTTGGTGGGCGTGGATGGACGATGTTCTGCGCCAATCGCGAAGGCGTGGTGATCGCGCAGCAGGCCCATGGCCTGGAAGATGCGCCCCTGCTGCGACCGATCCAGGTCGGTCGGCGGCTGGGGGAGACGGAGATCGGTACTACCGCCCCGGCGGTGAGCCTGGCTGACGACGTGCCGGCGCTGGTACGCGGCAACGAGCACTACCTGCAGCGCTTTGCGCCGGTGTTCTGCCTCAGCGAGCCGCTGCATGATCTTGAGGGGCAGGTATGCGGAGTGATCGATATCACCGGCCTGGGTGAGCGCGATCCCTCGTTGCTGCAGGGCTATTTCCGGCAGGCCGCTCTGGCCAGCGAGAACCGGCTGTTCCACACGCTTGCCGACGTGCACCTGTTGGCGCTGCAGCACGATCCACGTTGGCTGGCGTCACCGTTGCAGGGCCTGTTGGCGGTGCAGGAGGACGGCCAACTGCGCGCGGCCAACCGTGTTGCGCGGCGCCTGCTGGGCCTGCCGCGTCGGGGGCCGTTGCCGTTGTTGAACCTGGAAAGCCTGTTTGCCGGCGCCAGTGCCGCGCAGCGGCGAAGCCTGCTGCAACCCGGGGCGCCGCATCGGGTGCGGGTGGGCGAGGGCAGTGCGGTTTACCTGCAGCACCTGCAGGCGCCGCGGAAGGTCGCTGGCCGCAGTGCGCAACGGCCTTCAGCGGTGGCGATGGATGCACCGCTGCTGCGTGATCAGCAGCGTGACGCGGCGCGCCGTGCCGCGCAGGCGGCGGACGGCAATCTGAGCCTGGCCGCACGCCAGCTGGGTATCTCGCGCACCACGTTGTACAAGCTGCTGCGCGGTTGACGTTGCAGTCCGCCGGGCCATGCCCGGCGGGCAGATCAATCGCGGAAATTGTTGAACTGCAGCGGCAGCTCGAACTTGCCGGCCTTGAGCACGGCGATGGCGTCCTGCAGGTCATCGCGCTTCTTGCCCTGCACACGCAGCTTGTCGCCGTTGATCTGGCTTTCCACCTTCAGCTTCGCCTCCTTCAGCGCGGCGGCGATCTTCTTGGCGATCTTCTGCTCGATGCCCTGCTTGACGGTGATCTTCTGCCGGGCCTGGGCCAGGTTGGTCTCGATGTCGCCGAACTCCAGGCTGAGCACATCGATGCCGCGCGCGGCCAGGCGTGCACGCAGGATGTCGTTCATCTGCTTGAGCTGGAATTCGGTCGGCGCGAACTGGTTGATCACATCGCCATCGCGCTCGAACTTCGCGTCCACGCCCTTGAAATCGAAGCGGGTGGCCAGTTCGCGGTTGGCCTGGTCGATGGCGTTGGTCAGTTCGTGGGTGTCGACTTCAGACACGACGTCGAAGGAAGGCATGGGCGTGGCTCCGCGGAATTCAGTGGCGGCCATTCTATCGCGGCGCCCATGCCCGGCGCCCGGCGGGGCGCGCGGTCGGCGATAATGGGCCATGAACGTGCAACGCTCCCCTTCGCGCGCGGTGGCCTGGATGGTCGCGGCGGTCGCCTGTTTCTCGCTGATGGACGCTGGCATGAAGCAGCTGTCGGCCAGTTATCCCACGCTGGAAGTGACCTTCCTGCGCGGTGCGGCCTCTTTGCCGTTCGTGCTGGTGTGGGTGCTGGTCAGTGCCGGGCCACGCTCGCTGGTGCCGCGGCGCTGGGGCCTGCACCTGCTGCGTGGCGCGCTGGGCATGGCGATGATCGGCTGCTTCGTGTTCGCCCTGCGCGACCTGCCGCTGTCCACCGCCTACACCATCTACTTCGTTGCGCCGCTGCTGATCGCGGCGTTGTCGGTGCCGCTGCTGGGTGAGCGGGTCGGGCCGCGCCGCTGGGTGGCCATCGGCATCGGCCTGATCGGCGTGCTGGTGGTGCTGCGACCGGGCGTGGACGGCTTCATCTCGGTGCCCGGCCTGATGGTGCTGGCGGCGGCGACGGCCTATGCCGTGGCCGCGATCACGGTCAGCCTCCTGACCCGCACCGACACCTCGCAGTCGATGGTGGTCTGGTTCCTGGTGATCATGGCCATCGGTGCCGGGCTGCTGGCCCTTCCCCGCTGGGTGCCGCTGCAGCTGGCGCATGCGCCGCTGATCGCCGGCATGGGCCTGGCCGGGGCGCTGGGCCAGATCGCCCTGACCAAGGCCTTCCAGCTGGGCGAGGCGTCGATGATCGCGCCGCTGGAGTACAGCGGCCTGGTCTGGGTGATCGGCTGGGACTTGGCCTTCTGGGGCCAGCTGCCGGACGGCTACACCTGGGTGGGGGCGGCGATCATCGTGGCTTCGGGCCTGTACCTGCTGCACCGCGAGCGCATGAACCGGGTGCAGCCGCCGAAGCCCCTGGACCATCCCTGAATCTGCCCGGGATGGGGTCAGAGCCCCTTCGGGGATCCGACCCCGGGGGCAGACCCTCGCAGGGGCTCTGACCCCCACCGTCATCCCCGTTACACGCGACTTAGAACCAAAAGGAATAACATTCTGGCCCATGGCGCGGGCGCGCGAGCGCCGGCGCTGGTAGGCTGCACGCCCCCTTCCGTCACCCAGCCGGTGAGCCACGCCCGTGATCGAGTTCCAGCGCCTGCACAAATCCTATGCCGTTGCCGGCCGCGAAGTCAGCGCGCTGCAACCGCTGGACCTGACCATCGAAGCCGGTGAGGTGTTCGGCATCATCGGCCATTCCGGCGCCGGCAAGTCGACCCTGATCCGCATGATCAACCGCCTGGAAGAGCCCAGCGGTGGCCGTCTGCTGATCGGCGGCGAGGATGTCACCGCACTGGACGCGGATGGCCTGCGCACGCTGCGCCGGCGCATCGGCATGATCTTCCAGCACTTCAACCTGCTCTCCTCGCGCACGGTGGCCGGCAATGTGGCCTTCCCACTGGAGCTGGCCGGCACGCCGAAGGCGGAGATCGACGCGCGTGTGGCCGAGCTGCTGCAGACCGTTGGCCTGGAGGCGCACGCGCAGAAGTACCCGGCGCAGCTGTCCGGCGGCCAGAAGCAGCGCGTGGGCATTGCGCGCGCGCTGGCGACCCGTCCGCAGATCCTGCTGTGTGACGAAGCCACCAGCGCGCTCGACCCGCAGACCACGGCCTCGGTGCTGTCGCTGCTGTCGAAGATCAATCGCGAGCTGGGCCTGACCATCGTGCTGATCACCCACGAGATGGATGTGATCCGCCGCGTCTGCGACCGCGTCGCGGTACTCGACGCTGGGCAGATGGTCGAGACCGGACCGGTCACCCGCGTGTTCCTGCACCCGCAGCACCCGACCACGCGCCGGTTCGTCAGTGAATCGGAGCATGTGGACGAGGGTGCGCTGCACCGCGATTTCGACGTGGTCGGCGGCCGCATCGTGCGCCTGACGTTCCTCGGTGGCGACACCTACGAACCCCTGCTCGGCAGTGTCGCGCGGCAGACCGGCGTCGACTACAACATCCTGTCCGGCCGCATTGACCGGATCAAGGACACCCCGTATGGCCAGCTGGTGGTCGCCCTGGTGGGCGGCGACCAGTCCGCCGCGCAGGCCGCGTTCGTGGCCGCCGGCGTGCATGTTGAGGAACTGCGTCGATGATCATCGCTACTGCCGGCGGCTTCTTCCGCCACCTGGATGCGGGCAAGTGGGCCGACATCGGCCAGGCCACCATCGACACCCTGCTGATGCTGCTCGGTTCGCTGCCGCTGACCCTGGCCATCGGCCTGCCGCTGGGCGTGCTGCTGTACCTGTTCGGCGCACCGCAGATGAAGCGCCGTCCGTTCGCCTATGGCGTGCTGGCGCTGGTGGTGAACCTGCTGCGCTCGGTGCCTTTCATCATCCTGATGATCGTGCTGATTCCGGTCACCCTGTTCCTGATGGGAACCTCGCTGGGCGTGCGTGGTGCGATCGTGCCGCTGGTCATTGGTGCCGCACCGTTCTATGCGCGCCTGGTCGAGACCGCGTTGCGCGAGGTTGACCGCGGCGTGATCGAAGCGACCCAGGCGATGGGCGCCACCACCTGGCAGCTGGTTACCCGCGTGCTGCTGCCGGAAGCGCGCCCGGGCCTGATCGCCGGTGCGACGGTGACCACCGTCGCGCTGATCGGTTTCACCGCGATGGGCGGCGCCATCGGTTCCGGCGGCCTGGGCGATCTGGCGTTCCGCGACGGCTACCAGCGTTCGCACACCGACGTGGCGCTGGTCACCGTGGTCCTGCTGCTGGTGCTGGTGCAGCTGCTGCAGATGCTCGGCGACCGTCTGGTCGCACACTACAGCCGCAGATAACAGAATGCCGGGCGGCGCCCGGCATCTCGTTCGGGTAGTGCCGGCCGCTGGCCGGCAATCCCACGCGCGATCAACGCACGTTCGGCACTTCGTAGCCCAGCTTGCCGACCTGCTCGGGATGCTGCGGTACGCGCTTGAGCTTGTCGGTATTCACGCCGTACTCGTCGCGCAGGCGCTCGGCCAGCTCCTTGTACAGCGCCTTGTCCATGTCCGGCGTGCGCGAGAAGATCCAGGCCATCTCGCGGCCCGGGTACCCGATCAGCGCCCAGGAGTAATCCGGTGCCACTTCCAGCACCCGCGAATGGGTCGGCACTACGCGGTAGAACCAGGTGCGCCAGCCGTGGTTGCCGCTGTCCGGGTCGACGCTGGCGCGGGCACGCACTTCCTGCAGCGGTTCACCGAAGCCATCGCGATAGCGGTAGGTGATGCCGACCTTGTGCGCGTCGCGCAGCTCGTACTCGTTGACGCTGGCGACATGGCCACGTTCGATGAAGTTCGGCACGCGGCCGATCACATACCAGGTGCCCATGAAGCGCTTCAGGTCAATCGGTGCGTCCAGGGCGGCCGCACCAGAGGCGCTGGTACGGGGCGACGGCGGCTCACTGGCGGCCACGGCGGGGCCGGCCAGTGAAAGGGCCAGCAGCACGGCGCAGAACGGGCGGATCGAAGTCATGCGGGAGCGGGCTCGGATGGGCTTTGCCCGAGCATGGTCGACTGTGCGTGCGGGATCCGTCAATGGTGTCGCAACCTGTGAGAAGGGACAGGCCCAAGCTGTGTTGCATCGTCCACCGGAGAAGCCCCATGAACGCACGTTCCGTCCGCCGCCCTGCAACTGAACGCGTCAGCCTGGAGCGCACCGACCCGCGCCTGCTGCGCAGCGTGCGGCAGGTGGCCCTGGCCGGCCTGGCCCTGGTACTGGTATGGCCCGCCGCGCGTGGCAGCAACGCCTGGCTGGGCTGGCTGCCGATGTGGCTGGTGGGCATGCCGCTGGTGGCATGGTGGGCGCTGCTGCGCTTCCCGCTGCCACGCCTGTCGTGGTTGCGGCTGGCGCGTCGCACCGGTGGACAGGCGCGTCGCCGCAGCCGTGGCGCGGCCGGTGGCCGCCGCGGCTCCACGGCGGCGGCCTGACCTTCGACACGGGGGCGGCCGTGGCGATCCATGCTAGCGTTCCTCGGCTTATGACTGCCTGGAGCTGCAATGTCACGATTCGCTTCCGCCTGCCTGCTGGCCGGCATGATGACCGCTGCCTCGGTGGGGACCGCCGTGGCCGCTGAAGACACCGATCGCTACGCCTGGCTCGAGGACGTCACCGGCGACAAGCCGCTGTCCTGGGTCAAGGAACAGAATGCCAAGTCCGAGGCGCGCCTGGCGCAGACCCCGGCCTTCAAGCAGATGGAGGCCAGCATCCGCGAGGTGCTCGACTCCGACGCCAAGATTCCCGCCGTGCAGAAGATCGGCGACTACTACTACAACTTCTGGAAGGACCAGCAGCACGAGCGTGGCCTGTGGCGGCGCACCACGCTGGCCGAGTACCGCAAGGCCTCGCCGCAGTGGGAAACCGTGCTCGACCTGGATGCGCTGAACAAGGCCGAGGGCGAAAACTGGGTCTGGCACGGCGCCGACTGCCTGCGCCCGGACTACAGTCGCTGCCTGATCGCGCTGTCGCGCGGCGGTGCTGATGCCGACGTCACCCGCGAGTTCGACCTGGCCAACAAGACCTGGATCAAGGACGGCTTCTTCCGTCCCGAGTCGAAGGGTGGCCTCAACTGGATCGATCGCGACACCGTGTTCGTCTACACCGACTTCGGCGCCGGCACGATGACCACGTCCGGCTACCCGCGCGTGGCCAAGCTGTGGAAGCGCGGCACGCCGATGGCCTCGGCCAGCGTGGTCTATGAAGGCAAGCCGGAGGACATGTACATCGCGGCGATGCACGATGACACCCCGGGCTTCGAACGCAACCTGGTCAGCCGCACGCTGGCGTTCTACAACAACGAGATCTACCTGCGTGGCGACGATGGCAGGCTGACCAAGATCGACGCGCCGAACTCGGCCGAGAAGGGCCTGCACAAGCAGTGGCTGACCCTGGAGCTGCGTGATCCGTGGACCGTCGGTGGCAAGACCTATGCGTCCGGTTCGCTGCTGGCGACCCGGCTGGACGACTTCCTGGCCGGCAAGCGCGAGTTCGACGTGCTGTTCACCCCGACCGCGACCACCTCGCTGGCCAGCGCCACCTGGACCAGGAGCCACCTGGTGCTGAACGTGCTGGACGACGTCAAGAACCGCCTGTCGGTGCTGACTCCGGGCGCCAATGGTTGGCAGACCAGCCGCTTTGTCGGTGCGCCGGCCTTCGGCACGCTGGGCGTGGCGGCGGTCGACAGCAATGACAGCGATGCGGTGTGGCTGACCGCCACCGACTACCTGACCCCGACCACGCTGGCACTGGCTGAAATCGGCCAGGCCCCGGAAACGCTGAAGACCATGCCGGCCTTCTTCGATGCCAAGGGCAAGGTGATCGAGCAGCACTTCGCCACCAGCAAGGACGGCACCCGCGTGCCGTACTTCGTGGTGCACGACAAGGCGATGAAGCTCGACGGCTCCAACCCGACCCTGCTGTACGGCTACGGTGGCTTCGAGATCTCGCTGACCCCGAGCTATTCCGGTGGCATGGGCCGCGCCTGGCTGGACAAGGGCGGCGTGTACGTGGTCGCCAACATCCGTGGCGGTGGCGAGTATGGCCCGCGCTGGCACCAGGCGGCGCTGAAGCAGAACCGTCACAAGGCCTATGAAGACATGGCCGCGGTGGCGCGCGATCTGGTCAAGCGCAAGATCACCACCGCCAAGCACCTGGGCGTGCAGGGCGGCAGCAACGGTGGCCTGTTGACCGGCAACATGCTCACCCAGTACCCGGAACTGTTCGGTGCGGTGGTGGTGCAGGTGCCGCTGCTGGACATGAAGCGCTACAGCCACCTGCTGGCCGGCGCCTCGTGGATGGCCGAGTACGGCAACCCGGACACCAGCGACTGGGAGTTCATCAAGACCTTCTCGCCGTACCACCTGTTCGACGCGAAGAAGAACTACCCGCCGGTGCTGTTCACCACCTCCACCCGCGATGACCGCGTGCACCCGGGCCATGCACGCAAGATGGCGGCGAAGATGATCGACGCCGGCAAGGACGTGACCTACTACGAGAACATCGAAGGTGGCCACGGCGGCGCAGCCAACAACGCGCAGGCTGCACACATGTCGGCGCTGGCCTACAGCTTCCTGTGGGAACGCCTCGGCGGTAAGTGATGGAATGAAAAACGCCGCCTTCGGGCGGCGTTTTTCGTTGGGTCCGCGTATCCACGTGGCGTGGAGCCAGTAGATCCACGCCATGCGTGGATGCTGTTCGAGCAGGGTGATCAGGTGCCCCAGCTCTTCAACCCACGCGCGATCCGCTCCACCGCCTCCTCCAATCGCGGCACTTCCTGCGTATAGGCCAACCGCACGTGCTGGTTCGAACGGTGGAAACCGAAATCCAGCCCCGGCGTGAATGCCACGTGCTCGGTTTCCAGAAAATGCGCGCAGAACGCCTGCGCGTCGTCGGTGAACGCGCTGACATCGGCGTACAGGTAGAACGCGCCCTGCGGCTCGACTTCGATGCGGAAGCCCAGTTCACGCAATGCCGGCAACAGGAAGTCGCGGCGCTGGCGGAATGCCTCCCGGCGCTGTTCGAAGATCGCCATCGCTTCGTCGCTGAAACACGCCAGCGCCGCATGCTGGGCAATGCTCGATGCGCTGATGTACAGGTTCTGCGCCAGCTTCTCCAGATCCGGTACTGCCGCCGGTGGTGCCACCAGCCAGCCCAGCCGCCAGCCGGTCATGCCGAAGTACTTGGAGAAGCTGTTCAGCACGAACGCACTGTCATCCACCTGCAGCACGCTGGGGGCATCCACGCCATAGGTCAGGCCGTGGTAGATCTCGTCCACCACCAGATGGCCGCCGCGCGCGTGCAGTGCCTTCGACAACGCCGCCAGTTCGTCGGCGGACAACACCGTGCCGGTGGGATTGGCCGGTGAGGCGACCAGCGCGCCGACGCTGTCCGCGTTCCAGTGCTGTTCGACCAGCGTTGGGGTGAGTTGATAGGCGGTCTCCGGCCCGACCGGCACCAGCTGCGCGCCGCCTTCCACCAGGCGCAGGAAGTGGCGGTTGCACGGGTAGCCGGGGTCGGCCAGCAGCCAGTGGCGGCCAGGGTCCACCAGCAGGCTGCTGGCCAGCAGCAGTGCGCCCGAGCCGCCGGGGGTGACCAGGATGCGTTCGGGGTCGATGTCCAGCGCGTAGTGGCTGCGATAGAAGCCGCTGATGGCCTGGCGCAGGGTCGGCAGGCCGCGTGCCGCGGTATAGCGGGTGTGGCCGGCAGCCAGTGCGGCCTGGCCGGCGCGCACGATCGGTTCGGCGGTGGTGAAGTCCGGCTCGCCGATCTCCAGGTGGATCACATCGTGGCCCGCCTGTTCCAGCGCCTGGGCGCGGGCCAGCAGGGACATCACGTGGAACGGGGCGATTTCATGGCTGCGCCGGCTGTAGCCCGGCGTGTGGGGCAGGGTACTCATGTGCCCATGGTACGCCGCGCGCCGGGCGAGGATCCCGTTTGCATGCAAAAGGGCTCCGACCCCAGCAGGAACCGCACCATGACGATCCGCAGGGTTGCTGCATCGCCGCGATTGGGGTCAGATCCCTTTTCGGGAAAAGGGATCTGACCCCGTCGAAGACCATTGCATTGAAGCGCCTGGAGCCTTATTTCATGAAATCCACCCTCTGCCTGTTGCTCGCCAGCCTGATGACCACCACTGCCAACGCCGCCCCCCTGCCTGTTCCGCCGGACGCCGCCAAGCATCCGCATGTGGTCAAGGCGCCGTTTGGCGCGACCCGCAACGATGACTACTACTGGCTGCGTGACGACAAGCGCGAGAACAAGGACATGCTGGCCTACCTGCAGGCCGAGAATGCCTATGCCGACCAGCTGCTGGCGCCGCTGAAGCCGCTGGAAGACACCCTGTACAAGGAGATCGTCGGCCGTATAAAGCAGGACGATTCCAGCGTGCCGGCGCGCGAGCGCGGCTACTGGTATTACAGCCGCTTCGAGACCGGCCAGGACTACCCGATCCATGCGCGCCGCAAGGGCAGCATGGACGCGGCCGAAGAAATCCTGCTGGACGTGAATGCGATGGCTGCCGGCAAGGGCTACTTCAGCGTCGGCTCGATGGAAGTGAGCCAGGACAACCAGCTGCTGGCCTGGGCCGAGGATGACGTCGGCCGTCGCCAGTACACGATCCGCTTCAAGGACCTGGCCACCGGCAAGGTGCTGCCCGATGTGATCACCGGCAGTTCCGGTGACCTGGTCTGGGCCGACGACAACCGCACCGTGCTGTACGTCGAGAACGATCCGGAAACGCTGCTGACCGTGCGGGTGAAGAAGCACGTGCTGGGTACCCCGGCCAGCGCCGACACCGTCGTCTACGAAGAGAAGGACGACAGCTTCTACATGGGCATCGGCCGCACCCGCGACGATCGCTTCATCACCATCGGCGTGCACAGCACCGTGTCCTCGGAAGAGCGCTACGCACCCGCCAGCGACCCGACCACGTTCACCGTGCTGGCGCCGCGCCAGCGCGACGTCGAGTACGACGCTGACCACTACGATGGCCGCTGGGTGATCCGCACCAACGACGGTGCGAAGAACTTCAAGCTGGTCACCGCACCGACCGATGCGACCTCGCGCGCGCAGTGGAAGGACTGGATCGCGCACGACGATGCCGTGTTCATCGAAGGCTTTGAGCTGTTCGACAGCTACACCGCCATCGCCGAGCGTTCGCAGGGCCTGGAACGCATCCGCCTGCTGTTCAAGGATGGCCGCAGCGACTACGTGAAGGCCGACGAGCCGGCCTATTCGATGGGCCTGGGCGACAACACCGAGGCCGACACTCCGTGGCTGCGGTATGTCTATACCTCGATGACCACCCCGACCACGGTGTTCGAACTGAATACCGCCACCGGCGAGCGGCGCCAGCTGAAGGTGCAGCCGGTGATCGGCTATGACGCCTCGAAGTACGAGACCGACCGCGTCTGGATCACCGCGCGCGATGGGGTGAAGGTGCCGGTGTCGCTGGTCTACCGCAAGGGTTACCAGAAGGACGGCAAGGGCGCGCTGTTCCAGTACGCCTACGGCAGCTACGGCATGTCGATGGACCCGTACTTCAACCAGACCGCGGTGAGCCTGCTCGACCGTGGCGTGGTGTATGCCATCGCCCATATCCGCGGTGGCCAGGAAATGGGCCGCGACTGGTACGAGAACGGCAAGCTGCTGCACAAGCAGAACACCTTCAACGACTTCATCGACGTCACCCGTGGCCTGGTGGCGCAGGGCTGGGCGGCGAAGGATCGCGTGGCGGCCTCCGGTGGCAGCGCCGGTGGCCTGCTGATGGGCGCGGTGGCCAACCAGGCGCCGCAGGACTACCGCGTGATGGTGGCGCAGGTGCCGTTCGTCGACGTGGTCACCACCATGCTCGACCCGACCATTCCGCTGACCACCAACGAGTACGACGAGTGGGGCAACCCGGAGCAGAAGCCGTACTACGACTACATGCTGTCCTACTCGCCCTACGACAACGTCAGGAAGCAGGCCTACCCGGCGCTGTTCGTGGGCACTGGCCTGTGGGATTCGCAGGTGCAGTACTGGGAACCGGCCAAGTGGGTGGCCAAGCTGCGTGACGACAACACCGGCCATTACCCGATCCTGTTCCGCACCAACATGGAAGCCGGCCACGGCGGCAAGTCGGGGCGCTTCCAGCGTTACCGCGAACTGTCCGAGTCGTATGCGTTCGTGCTGCAGCAGCTGGGCATCGCCCAGCCGTGACGGTGAACGGGGTGCCGGGCGTTGCCTGGCACCCTGAACCGGTATCCTTGCGGCCATGAGCGCGCCAGATCCTTCCGCCCCTCGCGACGCCACCACGACGTCGCGCGTGGTGCGTTTCCGCTGGGCGTGGTGGCTGCTGGCCTACGTCAGCCTGGGCACCGGCATCGTCGGCATCTTCGTGCCGGGCCTGCCGACCACCGTATTCATCCTGATTTCGGCCTGGGCCGCTTCGCGCGGCTCCGAGCGCCTGCATGCCTGGCTGCTGCAGCATCCGCGCTTCGGCCCGGCCATCGCCAACTGGCAGGCCCATGGTGCGGTGAGCCGCTACGGCAAGTGGATGGCCACGATCACCATGGCGGTGTGCGCCGGCATCATGCTGTGGTGCGTGCCGATCGCCTGGGTGAAGTGGTTCTCGATCGGCAGTATGACCGTGGTGGCGATCTGGCTGTGGACCCGGCCGCTGCCGCCGCCAGAAGGCTGAACATGGCCCGCCGTGGGCGGCCCGTGGCGGGTGGTCAGGGAGGGTAGACTCGACTGTTGGTCGACTATCGCGCGCAGCGCGGGTTTTTCACGGCCGTTGCAAGAGCGGTCGACCAACAGCCGACTCTACCAACCGCTCAGCCGCCAATGGCTATACTCGGGGCATGAAGATCCCCCATCGAAACGCCATCCTGATTCCGCTGGCAGCGGCCTCGCTGCTGTTCCTTGCCGCCTGCGGCAACAAGGGCCCGCTGGTACTGCCGCAGAAGCCGGTGCCGGTGGAAGAAACCGTTGAACCGGCAGCTGCGCCTGAAGCGACCCCGGCGACCACCCCGGCCGCCACCCAGCCGACCAGTGACGGCAGCCCTTCGGTCACTCCGGACCCGATCAAGCCGGTGGACGGCGGGAATGAGTAAGGGCGGTTCCAAGGCCCTGCGTTTCAGCAAGATGCATGGCGCGGGCAATGATTTCGTAGTGATCGACCTGCGTGACGGTACCTTGCCGCCCACGCCTGAACTGGCCGCGCGCCTGGCCGACCGTCACACCGGCGTCGGTTGCGATCAGATCCTGACCATCGAAGCGCCGCGCGCGGAAGGCTCGGTCGCCTCGTACCGGATCTGGAATGCCGACGGCTCCAATTCCGAACAGTGCGGCAACGGCGCGCGCTGCATCGCGGCCTGGCTGGTGCGCGAGGGCAGTGCACAGGGGGAGCAGTTCGTCATCGACAGCCCGCTGGCCAGCCACGAAGTGACGGTGCTGGGCGATGGGCAGTACGCAGTGACCATGGGCGTGCCCGCGTTCGAGCCGGCCAACGTGCCGCTGATGGGCTTTGCCCATGCGCGCGAGGAATACCTGCTGCCGCTGCAGGGTGAGAGCGTGCGCTTCGCCGCGGTATCGATGGGCAACCCGCACGCGGTGATCGAGGTGGGCCTGATCGATGCTGCACCGGTCGAGCGCGTCGGTGCGCTGCTGCAGCAGCACGCGTCGTTCCCGCGCTCGGTGAACGTGGGCTTTGCCCAGGTCATGGGCCCGGAGCATGCGCGCCTGCGCGTGTTCGAGCGTGGCGTCGGTGAGACGCTGGCCTGTGGCAGTGGCGCCTGCGCCGCCGCAGTGACCCTGATGCAGCGTGGACGCCTGCAGCGCGATGCACGCATCAGCCTGCCCGGTGGCGACCTGCGCATCCAGTGGCCAGGCGATGGCCAGCCGGTGGTGATGGCCGGCCCGACCGCATTCGTCTTCGAAGGGGAGTGGATCGCATGACCGAAACCGTCGACAAGCTCGGGGCCCACGAAGTCGCTGCCTGGTTGCGGCGTCATCCGGGCTTCCTGAAGCAGTTCCCGGACCTGGCATTGACCCTGGTGGTGCCACGCGATGACGGCCCGACCGCGTCGCTGGCCAGCTACCAGCTGGAAGTGCTGCGCGAGAAGAACCGCGAGCTGTCGCGACGGTTGGCCGATCTGGGCGCGACTGCCCAGGTCAACGAACGCCTGGCGGTGCGCACGCACCAGCTGACCCTGGCGTTGATGAAGCAGGACAACGCCGCCGACACCCTGCGTGCGATGGCCGCGTCGCTGCAGGAAGATTTCGCCGGTGATCTGGTGCGGCTGGTGGTGCACACGCCGGTGGCCGGGCTGGAACAGGCCGACTGGCTGCAGGTGATCGCCGCCGATGATCCGCAGCTGGGTCCATTCCGCGATTGCCTGAAGGACGGCGAACCGATCTGCGGCCGCCTGCAGCCGGAAAAGAACGCCGTGCTGTACGGCGTGCGCAGCGAGGAAGTGCAGACCACCGCGCTGCTGCCGCTGCCGGGTGTGGGCCTGATCGCGGTCGGCAGCCATGACCCGAACCGCTTCTATCCGGGCATGGGCACGTTGTTCCTGCGCATGATGGGCGACGCCCTGGTCGCCGGCCTGAAGCGCTTCGCGGGCTGAGCAGGACACGACGATGAGCGCGGTGCAGGCCTTCCTGCAGCACCTGCAGGTGGAGCGGCGGATGTCGGCGCATACGCTCGACGCCTACCGACGCGACCTGGACGCGCTGTCGCTGTGGGCCGAGCCGCGCGGTGTGGCGGTCGAGGCCCTGGATGCCGACGCGCTGCGCCAGTTCGTTGCCGACGAGCATCGGCGTGGCCTGTCGGCCAAGAGCCTGCAGCGCCGCCTGTCCGCCTGCCGCAGCTTCTACGCGTGGCTGCTCAAGCATGGCCGCATCGAGGTCAGCCCAGCCGCGACGCTGAAGGCGCCGCGTGCGCCGCGCCGGTTGCCGGAGGTGCTCGATGCCGACGAAGCCGTGCAGCTGGTCGAGCTGGAGCCGGAAGGCGAGCTGGGCCGCCGTGATCGCGCGCTGCTGGAGCTGTTCTATTCGTCGGGCCTGCGCCTGAGCGAAGTATGCGCACTGACCTGGCGCGACCTGGATTTCGACAGTGGCCTGGTCAACGTACTGGGCAAGGGCAACCGCCAGCGGCGGGTGCCGTTCGGCCGGCCGGCGCGCGAAGCGCTGCAGGCGTGGCGCGCGGAAAGTGGCGGTGGCCCGGCCTCGCCAGTGTTCCCCGGCCGCAACGGGCCGATCAGCCAACGCGCGGTGCAGATCCGCATCCGCCAGCTGGCGCAGCGCCAGGGCCTGTTCAAGCACGTGCACCCGCACATGCTGCGACACAGTTTCGCCAGCCACATCCTGGAATCCTCCGGCGACCTGCGTGGTGTGCAGGAACTGCTCGGCCATGCCGACATCGCTACCACGCAGATCTACACCCACCTCGACTTCCAGCATCTGGCCAAGGTCTACGATGCCGCGCACCCGCGCGCCAAGCGCCGCAACGGCAACGTGGGCGGCGGAGAAAGCTGAACGTTGTCCCTGCGGCAGCCGGTTGCGGGTGGCTTGAAGGACGCGGGGCAGTCCCCACCTCTGGTTCTGTCACCCCGGAGGCACCATGGACCCCAGTCAGAACCCCAACGTTTTCCACGCCACCACCATCGTCTGCGTCCGTCGCGGCGAGCACGTGGCCATTGCTGGCGACGGCCAGGTCACGCTGGGCCACACCGTGATGAAGGGCAACGCGCGCAAGGTGCGCCGCCTCGGCCGCGATGGCCAGGTGCTGGCCGGCTTCGCCGGTGCCGCCGCCGATGCCTTCACCCTGTTCGAGCTGTTCGAGGCCAAACTGGAAAAGCATGGCCAGCTGCAGCGCGCCGCCGTCGAGCTGGCCAAGGATTGGCGTACCGAACGCCGCCTGGGCAAGCTGGAAGCCCTGCTGGCCGTGGCCGACAAGGAAACCTCGCTGATCATCAGCGGCACCGGCGATGTGATCGAGCCGGAGGACGGCATCATCGCCATCGGTTCCGGTGGCTCCTACGCCCTTTCGGCTGCGCGTGCGCTGATGGCACACACCGAGCTGGATGCACGCACCATCGCCAGCGAGGCGATCGGCATTGCCGGCGACATCTGCATCTACACCAACCGCAACGTGGTGGTCGAGGAGCTTTGACCGCTCTTCTGTAGTGCCGAGCCATGCTCGGCAGGGCTGCCCGTCAGCCGAGCATGGCTCGGCTCTACATGCATCTGAATTCGTGAGCACATCCATGTCGAAGATCGAAGTTTCCTCCGCCACCATGACCCCGCGCGAGATCGTGCAGGAACTGGACCGGCATATCGTCGGCCAGCACGACGCCAAGCGCGCGGTGGCCATCGCCCTGCGCAACCGCTGGCGCCGCATGCAGCTGGTCCCTGAGCTGCGCAATGAAGTGATGCCGAAGAACATCCTGATGATCGGCCCCACCGGCGTCGGCAAGACCGAGATCGCGCGCCGCCTGGCCACCTTGGCCAACGCGCCGTTCGTAAAGGTCGAAGCGACCCGCTTCACCGAAGTCGGCTATGTCGGCAAGGACGTGGAGCAGATCATCCGCGACCTGGCCGATACCGCAGTGAAGCTCTATCGCGAACAGGCCAAGGTGCGCGTGCGTACCCAGGCCGAAGAACGCGCCGAAGACCGCATCCTTGATGCGCTGCTGCCACGCCGCAGCGGTGGCATCGGTTTCGATCCGGAAGTGGCGCGCAACGAGCCGTCGGCGCAGGACAACGAGACCCGCATCAAGTTCCGCAAGATGCTGCGCAACGGCGAGCTGGATGAGCGCGAGATCGAGCTCGACCTGGCCGCGAACGTGAGCATGGACATCATGACCCCGCCGGGCATGGAGGAAATGGGCCAGCAGCTGAAGTCGATGTTCGCCAACCTCGGCGGCGGCGCCAAGGCGCACAAGCGCACGCTGACCATCAAGGCCGCGCGTCCGCTGCTGATCGAGGAAGAGGCCGGCAAGCTGGTCAACGAAGACGACATCCGCACCGCGGCGATCGAAGCCTGCGAGCAGCACGGCATCGTGTTCATCGACGAGATCGACAAGGTCGCCAAGCGCGGTGACAACGTCGGTGGTGGCGACGTGTCGCGCGAAGGCGTGCAGCGCGATCTGCTGCCGCTGGTGGAGGGCTCCAACGTTTCCACCAAGTACGGCACGATCAAGACCGACCACATCCTGTTCATCGCCTCCGGCGCGTTCCACCTGGCCAAGCCCAGCGATCTGATCCCGGAGCTGCAGGGCCGCTTCCCGATCCGCGTCGAGCTGGGCGCGCTGAGCAAGGGTGACTTCGTGCGCATCCTGACCGAGCCGAAGGCCGCGCTGACCAAGCAGTACGAAGCGCTGCTGGCCACCGAAGGCGTCAAGGTCAGCTTCACCGCCGACGCCATCGAGCGCTTGGCCGAGATCGCCTTCCAGGTGAACGAGCGCCAGGAAAACATCGGTGCGCGTCGGCTGCACACGGTGCTGGAGCGCCTGCTGGATTCGCTCAGCTACGAGGCACCGGACCGCGATGGTGAGACCCTGGCCATCGACAGCGCCTACGTCGATGCACACCTGGGTGAGCTGGTGCAGGACCCGGACCTGAGCCGCTACATCCTGTAATGCCAGGTTCCCCACAGAAGGCCGCCGAAAGGCGGCCTTTTTTGTTTGTCCGTTCGCATCAACGCATGGCGTGGATCTACCACGGCAGCGCCGGGCCACGCCCGGCGACCCTCACACCTCCGGCAGCGGCTCGGGCACCGTGCCCGGCACGAACACGCCTTCCTTCACGTAGGCGGCCAGGGTCATGTCCAGCGCGAGCATGCCGTCGCGCTTGAGGTCCATCAGCTCCGGCTCGACCATCGCGCCATGCAGCACGCCCAGGATGGTGGCGTGCAGCATGCGCGCAGCGATCTTCGGGTCGGCGCCGTCGCGCAGCTGGCCCAGATCACCCGCACGTCGCAGGGCGCGCTCCATCCGCTCAAGGGCGTCGCGGAATCCCGCCTGCTGCAGTTCGGTCAGTACCCGGGTATCGGCGGAGGCATCGCTTCGCAGCATGATCTCCATGGTCTTGCGCAGGCGCTCGTCCTCGGACAGCTCGATGAACGAGTGGATCATCACCGCGCGCAGGTCGTGCACGGGGGTATCGCGCTGGTCGGTCGAGGTGCGCTCCAGCTCCTGCATGAAAGGCAGGTGCACGCGTTCGACGATCGCGGCCAGCACCTCGCTCTTGTTCTTGAAGTGCCAGTAGACCGCGCCCCGGGTGTAGCCGGCGCGGGCACCGATCATCTCCAGCGTGGTACGGGCCACGCCGTGTTCATGGAAGCAGGCTTCGGCGGCGTCAAGGATGCCTTCCCGGGTTGCCTGGGTGTCCTCTTTGGTCTTGCGGGCCATGGGTGTGAGTACGAGTGCGGGTGAAACGTGGCTGAATTGTACCGATTTACAAACAAACAATCATGTATGTATATTTCGCACCCATCATTCCCGCCGTGTGCGTGGCAGGCCGTTGCCGGCTGCTGCTCCCCGCCGGTGAGCGTTGTCTGCTGGCGCTTTCGGCCTGTATCAGCGCGTTTTGAGATCCCTTCCCCCAAGAGCCTTTCCGTCATGTTGCTGAGCCGAATCCGACCCATCGCGCTGTCGCTGGCCATCGCCGCGACCGTGGCTGCCTGTGGCGGCCAACCCCAGGCCCCCGAGCAGGGACCTGGCGACGTCACCGTGGTCACGCTGAAGTCCGAGACCGTGGGCCTGACCCGCGAACTGCCGGGCCGTACCAATGCTTTCCTGGTGGCTGAAGTGCGCCCGCAGGTCAGCGGCATCGTTGCCAAGCGCCTGTTCACCGAGGGCGGCATGGTCAAGGCCGGCGAGCCGCTGTACCAGATCGAGGACGCCAGCTACCGTGCCCAGGCCAACAGCGCCCGCGCCCAGCTGGCCCGCGCCGAAGCCACCGCCAATGCCGCCCGCCTGAGCGCCAGGCGCATCACCGAGCTGGCGAAGGTCGATGCGGTCAGCCAGCAGGATCTGGAAAACGCCGTGGCCGCGCAGAAGCAGGCCGAGGCGGATGTCGGTGCCGCCAAGGCCTCGCTGGATGCGGCCAACGTCACCCTCGGCTATGCCCGCATTACTGCGCCGATCAGCGGCCGCATCGGCAAGTCCAGCGTTACCCAGGGTGCGCTGGTCAGCGCCGGCCAGGCCAATGCACTGGCCACCGTGCAGCAGCTGGACCCGATCTACGTCGACCTGACCCAGTCCTCGGCCGAGTTGCTGCAGCTGCGCCGCGAGCTGGCCGCCGGCCGCCTGCAGGACAACCAGACGTTGCCGGTCAGCATCCTGATGGAAGACGGCAGCACCTTCGAGCACAAGGGCACGCTGGAGTTCTCCGAGGTCAGCGTCGATCCGACCACCGGCAGCTTCAGCCTGCGCGTGAAGGTGGACAACCCGGACGGCCTGCTGATGCCGGGCATGTACGTACGCGCGGTGATCGGCGGCGGCGTGCGCAGCGATGCGGTGCTGGTGCCGATGCAGGGCATCGCCCGCGATCCGAAGGGTGATACCACCGCGATGGTGGTCGGCAAGGACAACAAGGTTGAGGTGCGCCCGGTCAAGGTCAGCCGCACGGTTGGCGACAAGTGGCTGGTCGAGGACGGTCTGAAGGCCGGCGACAAGGTCATCGTCGAAGGCCTGCAGAAGATCGGCCCCGGCATGCCGGTCAAGGCCACCGAGAAGGGCGCTGCTCCGGCCAAGCCGGCAGCTGCCGCCCAGCCTGCCGCCCCGGCCGGCGACGCGAAGTAAGCGGAGAACCCCATGGCACGCTTTTTCATCGATCGACCCATCTTCGCGTGGGTCATCGCCATCATCATCATGCTCGCCGGCGGCCTGGCCCTGTTCAAGCTGCCGGTCTCGATGTACCCCAACGTCGCACCGCCGGCGGTTGAAATCAGCGCCACCTACCCGGGTGCATCGGCCAAGGTGGTGGAGGACTCGGTGACGCAGATCATCGAGCAGAACATGAAGGGCCTTGATGGCCTGATCTACTTTTCCTCCAACAGCTCGTCCAACGGCCAGGCCACCATCACCCTGACCTTCGAGAGCGGCACCAACCCGGACATCGCCCAGGTCCAGGTGCAGAACAAGCTGCAGCTGGCCATGCCGCTGCTGCCGCAGGAAGTGCAGCGGCAGGGCATCAACGTAGCCAAGTCCAGCTCGGGCTTCCTGAACGTCATCGCGTTCGTGTCCGAGGACGGCAGCATGGACGCCAACGACATCGCCGACTATGTCGGTTCGAATGTCGTTGATCGTCTGAGCCGCGTGCCGGGCGTGGGCAACATCCAGGTGTTCGGTGGCAAGTACGCGATGCGCATCTGGCTGGACCCGAACAAGCTGCACACCTACGGCCTGTCGGTTGCCGAAGTGACCGCGGCGGTGAAGGCACAGAATGCCCAGGTGGCCATCGGCCAGCTCGGCGGTGCGCCGTCGGTGAAGGGCCAGCAGCTCAACGCCACCATCAACGCGCAGTCGCGCCTGCAGACCCCGGAGCAGTTCCGCAACATCATCGTGCGCGGCGCGCAGGACGGTGCCGAACTGCGCCTGGGCGATGTCGCCCGCGTCGAACTGGGTGCCGAGTCCTACGACTTCGTCACCCGTTACAACGGCCAGCCGGCCAGCGGCCTGGCGGTGACCCTGGCCACAGGCGCCAACGCGCTGGATACCGCCGCCGGCGTGGATGCGGCGCTGGAGGACATGAAGGGCTTCTTCCCGGCCGGGCTGAAGGCCGAGATCCCGTACGACACCACCCCGTTCGTGCGCGTGTCGATCAAGGGCGTGGTGCAGACCCTGATCGAAGCGATCGTACTGGTGTTCGTGGTGATGTACCTGTTCCTGCAGAACTTCCGCGCCACCCTGATCCCGACCATCGCCGTGCCGGTGGTGCTGCTGGGTACCTTCGGCGTGCTGGCCATGCTGGGCTTCTCGGTGAACATGCTGACCATGTTCGCGATGGTGCTGGCGATCGGCCTGCTGGTGGACGATGCCATCGTGGTGGTGGAGAACGTCGAGCGCATCATGTCCGAGGAAGGGCTGTCTCCGCTCGAGGCTACCCGCAAGTCGATGGGCCAGATCACTGGCGCGCTGGTGGGCATCGGCCTGGTGCTGTCGGCGGTGTTCGTGCCGATGGCCTTCATGAGCGGTTCCACCGGCGTGATCTACCGTCAGTTCTCGGCCACGATCGTGTCGGCGATGGCGCTGTCGGTGCTGGTTGCGATCGTGCTGACCCCGGCGCTGTGCGCGACCATGCTCAAGCCGCTGAAGAAGGGCGAGCACCATGTTGCCCATCGCGGCCTGGCCGGCCGTTTCTTCAATGGCTTCAACCGCGGTTTCGACCGCACCAGCGAAAGCTACCAGCGTGGCGTGCGCGGCATCATCCATCGTCCGTGGCGCTTCATGGGCATCGTTGCGGCGCTGTTCGTGCTGATGGGCGTGCTGTTCGTGCGCCTGCCCAGTTCGTTCCTGCCCAACGAAGACCAGGGCGTGCTGATGGCGCTGGTGCAGGCGCCGGTCGGTGCCACCCAGGAACGCACGCTGGAATCGATCGCGGCGCTGGAAAACCACTTCCTGCAGAACGAAAAGGATGCGGTGGACTCGGTGTTCTCGGTGCAGGGCTTCAGCTTCGCCGGCATGGGCCAGAACGCGGGCATGGCGTTCGTCAAGCTGAAGGACTGGAGCGAGCGTGACGCCAACAATGGCGTGATGCCGATCACCGGTCGCGCAATGGCGGCACTGGGCCAGATCAAGGATGCCTTCATCTTCGCCTTCCCGCCGCCGGCCATTCCGGAACTGGGTACCGCTTCGGGTTACACCTTCTTCCTGAAGGACAACAGCGGCCAGGGCCACGAGGCGCTGGTGGCCGCACGCAACCAGCTGCTGGGCCTCGCTGCGGGCAGCAAGAAGCTGGCCAACGTGCGCCCGAACGGCCAGGAGGACACGCCGCAGTTCCGCATCGACATCGACGCGGCCAAGGCGACCTCGCTGGGGCTGTCGATCGACCAGATCAACGGCACCCTGGCTGCCGCATGGGGCAGCTCGTACATCGATGACTTCGTCGATCGCGGCCGCGTCAAGCGCGTGTTCGTGCAGGCCGACCAGCCGTTCCGCATGGTCCCGGAGGACTTCGACCTCTGGTCCGTGAAGAACGACAAGGGTGAGATGGTGCCGTTCAGCGCGTTCGCCACCAAGCACTGGGATTACGGTTCGCCGCGTCTGGAGCGCTACAACGGTGTGTCGGCGATGGAAATCCAGGGCGAACCGGCCCCGGGTGTCGCCTCCGGTGACGCCATGGCCGAGATCGAGCAGCTGGCCAAGCAGCTGCCGGCAGGCTTCGGCATCGAGTGGACGGCGATGTCCTACCAGGAGCGCCAGGCCGGCTCGCAGACGCCGCTGCTGTACACGTTGTCGCTGATGATCGTGTTCCTGTGCCTGGCCGCGATGTATGAGAGCTGGAGCGTGCCGACCGCGGTGCTGCTGGCGGCCCCGCTGGGTATTCTCGGCGCGGTGCTGGCCAACACCTTCAAGGGCCTGGAACGCGACATCTACTTCCAGGTGGCGATGCTGACCACGGTGGGCCTGACCAGCAAGAACGCGATCCTGATCGTGGAGTTCGCCAAGGAGAACCTGGAGAAGGGCGCAGGCCTGATCGAGTCGATCATGCACGCCGTGCGCGACCGCTTGCGCCCGATCGTGATGACCTCGCTGGCCTTCGGCATGGGCGTGGTACCGCTGGCGATCTCCACCGGTGCCGGCTCAGGCGCCAAGCAGGCGATCGGCACCGGCGTGCTCGGCGGCATGATCGTCGGCACGGTACTGGGCGTGTTCTTCGTGCCGCTGTTCTTCGTGGTGGTGCAGCGCGTGTTCAAGCGCAAATCCACGACGTGATGAAATCCGGCAGCGCCGGGCCGTGCCCGGCGGATGCCTCACCGCGTAGCCGCCGGGCATGGCCCGGCGCTACCACCGTGACCCCCAAGGTGTCGCCATGAAATGCTCTTCTCTTGCTGTATCCCTGGCCGCCGCGCTTGCGCTGGCCGGTTGCTCCACCCTGGCGCCGAAAAACACCGCCGTTGCACCTGCCATCCCAGCGCAGTGGCCGGCCGAAGCTGCGCAGGGCCAGGTGGCCGATGTCGCCGCCGTCGGCTGGCGGGACTTCTTCACCGATCCACGCCTGCAGCAGGTCATCGAGCAGTCGCTGCAGAACAACCGCGACCTGCGCGTGGCCGTGCTCAATGTTGAACGCGCACGCGGCCAGTACCGCGTGCAGCGCGCCGATCGCGTGCCCGGCGTGGCCGTCACCGGCCAGATGGAACGTCGCGGTACCGATGCGGGCGTCACCGAGCAGTTCAGCGCCGGTGTTGGCGTGGCCGAGTTCGAACTGGACCTGTTCGGCCGCGTGCGTAATCTCAGCGAAGCGGCGCTGCAGCAGTACTTCGCCGTCGCCGCCAACCGCCGCAACGCGCAGCTGAGCCTGGTGGCCGAGACCGCCACCGCATGGCTGACCTACGGGGCCGACGCGCAGCAACTGAAGATCGCCGAGGCGACGCTGAAGACCTACGAGGATTCGCTGCGCCTGGCCGAAGCCCGTCACGAACGTGGCGGCAGTTCGGCGCTGGAGCTGAGCCAGACCCGCACGCTGGTGGAAACCGCACGTACGGATGCTGCACGCCTGCGTGGCCAGCTGGCCCAGGACCGCAATGCGCTGGCGCTGCTGGCCGGCGGCCAGCTTGATCCGGCGCTGCTGCCGGACAGCATCGAACCGCAGCTGCTGGCACTGGCCCCGCCGCCGGCCGGCCTGCCCAGCGACGTGCTGCTGCAGCGCCCGGACATCATGGCCGCCGAACACCAGCTGCTGGCCGCAAACGCCAACATCGGTGCGGCACGCGCAGCGTTCTTCCCGAGCATCTCGCTGACCGGCAGCATCGGCAGTGGCTCGAATGAACTGTCCAACCTGTTCGACAGCGGCACCCGCGTGTGGAGTTTCCTGCCGAAGATCACCCTGCCGATCTTCCAGGGCGGCAAGCTGCGCGCCAACCTGGCCATTGCCAATGCGGATCGCGATATCGCGCTGGCGCAGTACGAGAAGTCGATCCAGGTGGGTTTCCGCGAAACCGCGGACGCACTCGCGCTGAATGTCAGCCTGGATGAGCAGGTGAGCGCGCAGCAGCGCCTGGTGGAAGCCGCCGAACAGGCCAATCGCCTGTCGCAGGCTCGCTACGACGCCGGCCTGGACAGCTTCGTTACCCTGTTGGATGCGCGGCGTACCGCCTACAACGCGCAGCAGACCCAGCTGCAGGCGCAGCTGGCGCAGCAGGCCAACCGCATCACCCTGTACAAGGTGCTCGGCGGCGGCTGGCACGAGCGTAGCTGAGCAGCCATTCGATAACGGTAGCGCCGGGCTACGCCCGGCGGCGTTTCGTTCCTGCATGACTGACATCTGGGACGGACCGCGCTTCGTGCTCGCCGGGCATGGCCTGGCGCGAGCATCAGATCGCTTCATCATCGCGCGGGGCAGCGCGGCAGGCGCGCACGCGCAGAAGCGCGTCACCGGCCTCGCGGGCCATGCGCTCGTACTCGGCGCGGATCTCTTCCAGTCGCTCCTCGTCCAGCTCTTCCAGATCCAACAGTTCGTTGTTGGCTTCGGCCGTCGCCCGGATCAGCTCGTCCAGCTTGATCTGCATCGCGGCCGTATCTGCGTTCTGCGTGTGCTGGATCAGGAACACCATCAGGAAGGTGATGATGGTGGTGCCGGTGTTGATCACCAGCTGCCAGGTGTCGTTGAAACCGAACACCGGGCCAGTGATGCCCCAGATCACCACGATCGCGACTGCAGCCAGGAAGGTCCACGGCGAGCCGGTGGCGGCCGCGGCCTTCTTGGCGATCGTATTGAACAGGTTTCGTACTTTCATCGTCGTCGCCCCACTCAGGTGACGAGGATGATCGGCAGTGGCCCGTGCAGGCGCCGTGCAACGGCGATCAGGCGCGCATGCGCTGCAACCGCGGTGCCTGCAGGCTGCGCACCGGACTGCTCTGGTAGACGTGCTGCCAGCAACGGTCGACGAACTCGCGCGCCTGGGCTTCACTCAGTCGCGGCATGATCTGCAGGGCGTACTGGGTCTGGAACATCTCGTCACGTTCGGCCTCGCTGGCGCGCGGCTGGGTGATCAGCGAATCGCAGGCGAACTTGATCCACGGCACGTAGGAGCCGAACGAGTTGTGCGGCAGTGCGCCTTCGGCATGTTGGCGGCGCCAGTGGTCAAGCTCGGCGTCTACGTTGATGACCGGAGGAATGGTGGGAACTTCAGCGTGCATGACAATCCAGTTCGGTTGAGTGGAAAGGGAGTGGGGGTTCATCGGAGTGTGGCGTATGTGGCGGTGCATGCCGCGTCAGCGCGATGTGGAGCTGGCGTTGGCATGTCCGACCAACTGCGCATGCTCGACGGCACCGAGATCTTCGGCCAGGTTGGCCATCGCGTTGCACAGGCGCTCGTGGTCAAGCGGATGACGACGGACCAGCTCCAGCTGCATGCGCTGGTAGGCGGTCCAGAACAAGGCGCCGCGGCGGTGCAGCGCATATTGCCGCTGCAGGCGTTCGCGGATCGGGTCGATGATCGAGTCTGGCGTAGGTCGTACGGCGTGCGCGCACATGGCTGGCTCCGCCGGGGAAGGAAGTCCCGGTAACCCCACCCTAGGCGCGGCAGCCGGGCGGGGTGTTATCGCAGCGTGTGCGGGTTGCGCAGCTGACTGCGCACGAGTTCACGGCAATGGCCGCAAACGCTGCCGGCACTAGGGCGTGCCGGCACTGAAGCGTTCATTAAATGGGTTCAACAGGACACTGCGTGGTGATCATTCACCGATGTCTTCGTTCCAGATCTCCGGATGCTGCGCAATGAAACCGCCCAGCAGGTCCACGCATTCCTGGCTGTCCAGGTCGATCACGTTGACGCCGTTTCCGCGCAGCCAGTCGATACCGCCCTGGAAGGTGCGTGATTCGCCCACCACCACGGTGCCGATGTTGAACTGGCGCACCAGGCCCGAGCAGTACCAGCACGGGGCCAGGGTGGTGACCATGATGGTGTCCTGGTAGCGGCGCTGGCGGCCGGCCTTGCGGAACGCGTCGGTCTCGCCGTGCACGGACGGGTCGCCCTCCTGCACGCGGCGGTTGTGGCCGCAGCCGAGCAGGCGGCCGTCGTTGTGGTACAGCGCCGCGCCGATCGGCACGCCGCCTTCGGCCAGCCCCTGGCGGGCTTCGGCGATGGCGGTCTGCAGCAGGGCCTGGTAGTCGGGCGTGGTGATCATGCGGGGGCTCCGGTAAGTCGTGGCCCGCCATGATACGGGCAGGGGGTGCCGCTGGCCCCCGGCGGTGCGATAATCGGGGCCATGAGCGAATCCCCCTACAAAGCCGGTACCACCCATTTCGGGTTCCGCGACGTCGCCGCCAAGGACAAGCAGAAGCTGGTCGGCCAGGTGTTCACCTCGGTCGCGCGCAACTACGACCTGATGAACGACCTGATGAGCCTGGGCGTGCACCGGGCGTGGAAGCGTTACTACGTGGCCACCGCGCAGGTGAAGCCGGGCGACCGCGTGCTCGACCTGGCCGGCGGCACCGGCGACATCGCCGCCCTGTTGAAGGAGCGCGTGGGTGATGAAGGCTCGGTGGTGCTGGGCGACATCAACGCCGGCATGCTGTCGGTCGGCCGTGACCGCCTGACCAACCGTGGCCTGGTGCTCGGCCTGGACTACGTGCAGTGCAACGCCGAAGCCCTGCCGTTCCCGGACAACAGCTTCGACCTGGTGACGATTGCCTTCGGCCTGCGCAACGTGACCGACAAGGACGCCGGCCTGCGCGAGATGTACCGCGTGCTGAAGGTGGGCGGGCAGGCCCGTGTGCTGGAGTTCTCCGAAGTCACCGCCGACTGGTTCAAGCCGATCTACGACTTCCACTCGTTCAGGATCCTGCCGAAGCTGGGCAAGCTGTTCGCCAACGATTCGGACAGCTACCAGTACCTGGCCGAGAGCATCCGCAAGCACCCGCCGCAGGAAGAGCTGAAGGCGATGATGGGGCAGGCCGGTTTCGAGCGCTGCCACTACAAGAACCTGACCGGCGGCATCGTCTCGATCCATTCCGGCTACAAGCTGTAAGCCTTGCCCCTGGGGGCCGACCTTGGTTGGCACTCGGCCGCTGCGGTGATCCGCTCTGGTAGGTGCCGACCTTGGTCGGCACGGGCCTGCCACATGCGATGAGAGATTCGTGCCAACCAAGGTTGGCCCTGCCCGCGGCGCAGCCGCAGGATCGGCCTTGGCCGCATTACCCCGCACCGCGCAACGCCTGCGGGGCCAGAGGGAGGTACCATTGGGGTTTGAACCCCGTAACGGTCCCGATTCATGCGTAATCCGCTGATGCTCCTTCCGCTGGCCGTGGCCCTGGCCGCCGGCTGTTCCCAGGAGGCGGCCGCGCCCGCCGCCGCCCCGACTGCCGAAAAGGCCCCTGCCGCCCCCGTGAACGCCGAGAACCGCAGCCACGACGAAAGCTCGTACGCCGAGCCGGACAAGGTCGTCATCAAGGACATCGCGCTGGATCTGAAGCTGGACTTCGACCAGAAGCAGATCGGCGGCACCGCCACCTACACCCTGGAATGGAAGCAGAAGGACGCCAAGCAGCTGGTGCTCGACACCCGCGAGCTGACCGTGTCCAAGGTCGAGGCCGTCGCCGCCGATGGCGCACGCAGCCCGCTGAAGTTCGAGCTGGCCGCCGCTGACAAGGTGTTCGGCAGCAAGCTGACCATCGAGGCCCCGGAACAGCCGGCCAAGGTGGAAGTGACCTACCACACCGCACCGACCGCCTCGGGCCTGCAGTGGCTGGCACCGTCGATGACCGAGGGCAAGAAGCTGCCCTTCATGTTCAGCCAGTCGCAGGCCATCCACGCCCGTTCGTGGGTGCCGCTGCAGGACACCCCGAGCGTGCGCTTCACCTACAGCGCGCACGTGGTGTCGCGCCCGGACGTGATGGTGCTGATGAGCGCCGACAACGATCCGAAGGCCGCGCGTGACGGTGACTACACCTTCAAGATGCCGCAGCCGATTCCGTCCTACCTGCTGGCCATCGCCGCCGGTGACCTGGTGTTCGAGCCGATCTCCGGCCGCTCCGGCGTCTGGGCCGAGCCGACCATGGTCAACAAGGCCGCCAAGGAATTCGAAGACACCGAGAAGATGATCGGTGCCGCCGAGAAGCTGTACGGCGAATACCGCTGGGGCCGCTACGACATGCTGGTGCTGCCGCCGTCGTTCCCGTTCGGCGGCATGGAAAACCCGCGCCTGACCTTCGCCACCCCGACCGTGATCGTCGGCGACAAGTCGCTGGTCTCGCTGGTCGCGCACGAACTCGCGCACAGCTGGTCGGGCAACCTGGTGACCAACGCCAGCTGGAAGGACATCTGGCTCAATGAAGGCTTCACCACCTACGTCCAGGGCCGCATCACCGAAGCCCTGTACGGCAAGGAGATGGCCGAGATGGAGAAGCAGATCGACCAGACCGACCTGCTGGCCGAAGTGAAGGACATGAGCCCGGCCGACCAGGCGCTGGCGCTGCCGCCGCTGAACGAGCGCGACCCCGACGAAGCCCTCAGCCAGGTGGCCTACGTCAAGGGTTCGTGGTTCCTGGAGTTCCTGGAACAGCGCTTCGGTCGCGAGACCTTCGATCCGTTCCTGCGTGGCTGGTTCGATGACCACGCCTTCCAGAGCGCGAACACCGACCAGTTCGTCGACTACATGAAGAAGAACCTGCTGCCGAAGAACCCGTCGGCCGTGACCGAGGCCGAACTGAAGGCCTGGCTGGACGAGCCGGGCATCCCGGCGTTCGCGGTCAAGGCGCAGTCGCGCAACTTCAGCAGCGTCGATACCGCGCGCATCGCCTTCGTCAGCGCTGGCACGGTGCCGAGCAGCCAGGTCATCGCCGACTGGAGCACGCAGGAATGGGTGCGCTTCATTGACGGCCTGGGCGCGACCCAGCCGCTGGACAAGCTGGCCACGCTGGACAAGGCGTTCCACTTCACCGGCACCCCGAATGGCGAGATCGCCATGCGCTGGTACCCGCTGGCGATCCGCAGCGGCTACGAGCAGGCCAATGAAGGCGCGGCTGCGTTCATCGAGCGCGTCGGCCGTCGCAAGCTGATCATGCCGATCTACGCCGAACTGGTGAAGACGCCGAAGGGTCTGGAGCTGGCCAAGCAGGCCTTCGAAAAGGCCAAGCCGGGCTACCACCCGATCACCACGGCCTCGGTGCAGGACATGCTGGCCAAGGCGGAAGCCAAGTAAGCGGTCGTGCCGGCCGCCGGCCGGCAACCGGTCATTGCTTCACCACCAACGGCGGGGAAACCCGCCGTTGGTGTATCCGCTTTTCGCTGCCGATAGAATCGGGATGCACCCGCAAAGGACCTCCGCCATGAAACGACTGATCCTGCTCACCGCTTGCACCCTGGCCCTGGCCGCCTGCAGCAATCCCGAGGAAGAGCGCAAGGCGCAGGAAGCCGCCGCGGCGGCCGTGCAGGCGCAGAAGGAGGCCAAGGCCGAGGACGTCGCCAAGCAGTACGACATGGCCGTGGCCGCACAGGACTGGGAGCGCGCGCGCCTGCATGGCGCCTCGCTGCTGGACCAGTACAAGGACACCGCCGCCGCCGAGCGCATCGCCGCCGGTTTCGATGATGTAAAGGCCAAGGGCGATGCTGCGCACGACCTGCGCCGCATGCAGGGGCTGTGGCAATACAACCAGATTCCGGTCGGCAGCAAGGGCAACCAGGTCTCGGCGTCGATCTACAGCAAGGAACGGGTGGATGTGGACGGCAGTGGTGCCAAGCCGGTGCAGCTGGTGTTCCGCGATCACCCGGAGTGGAAGCGGCACGCTTACCTGGTGCTGCAGGCCGGTGATTTCCGCTGCCCGCAATGCACGGTGAAGGTGACCGTGGACGACGGCAAGCCGGTGTCGATGGCGGCGTGGCGCCCGAAGACCGATGAAGCCATCGCGATGTTCATCACCGACCAGAAGGCGCTGTGGAAGCTGGCGCGCAAGGGCAAGTCGATCAGCATCGAGTTCCCGGTCAAGGCGGGCGGCACGCGTACGGCCGTGTTCGAGACCGGGGGCGTCGACGCCAGCCGCATGCCGCAGTGGTGGCAGTGATGATCGCGACGGGCAGCGCAGTGCACGCGTTGTCCGCGATCCGGCACTGGGTGTTCGACATGGACGGCACGCTGACGGTAGCCGTGCATGATTTCGCCGCGATCCGCCGCGCACTGCAGATCGCCGCGGAGGAAGACATCCTCGACCATATCGCGGCGCTGCCGGACGCACCGGCGCAGGCCAAGCGTGAGTGGCTGCTGGATCACGAACGCGCGCTGGCCGAGGACGCGCTGCCGGCGCCGGGTGCGGTGAAGCTGCTGCGTGCGCTGGCAGCCGACGGTTGCCGGCTGGGCATCCTGACCCGCAACGATCATGCGCTGGCGAAGCTGACGCTGGACGCGATCGGGGTTGGGGAACTGTTCGACGATGCCGACATCATCGGCCGCGATGAAGCGGTGCCCAAGCCCTCGCCGGATGGTCTGCAGCAGCATCTGCGGCGTTGGGGCATCGGGCCTGCGGAGGCGGTGATGGTCGGTGACCACGCCTACGACCTGGAGTGCGGCCGCGCGGCCGGCACGCATACCGTGCTGGTCAACCTGCCGGAGAATCCGTGGCCGGGTCGCGCCGACTGGCATTTCGCTGATTGCCGCGCCTTGCTGGCTGCCTGGCAGGCCGCATGACCGTGTAGAGCCGAGCCCACGCTCGGCTACTCTGCGGTCAGATCGCGCTGGCGCGCGCAAGCCGAGCATGGCTCGGCTCTACGGAGCGCATGCAACGTGCCGGTGAGAAATTCCGGTAGTGCCGGCCGCTGGCCGGCAGTGTCGACCAAGGTCGACACCTACCAGGGCACAGCTCGCCGATTGCCGAGCGTTGCTGGCGGCCTGGCCGGGCGGCTGACGATGTGGAGCCGAGCCCACGCTCGGCTGCTCTCCGGTCAGATCGCGCTGGCGCGTGCGAGCCGAGCATGGGCTCGGCTCTACACAGCGCAGGCAACGTGCCGGTCGGAGGTCCCGGTAGTGCCGGCCAAGGTCGACACCCACCGAGCAGATGCGCGGGCAGTTCGGCTTACGCGCTCAGCGCGTAACCGAACTGCTGCTTGAACTGCTCGTTGAACTCATCAAAGGTGAAACGCTGGTTCTGCGTGCCCGGGTGCTCGACCTTCAGTGCGCCCATCAGGTTGCCCATGCGGCCGATGGTCAGCCAGTCGTAGCCCTTCTGGATGCCGTAGATCAGGCCGGCGCGGAAAGCGTCGCCACAGCCGGTCGGGTCGACCACGCGGCGCTCGTGCGCCGGCGGGATGTCGTAGCTCTTTTCCGGGGTGTGGATGACCGCGCCCTTCGGGCCACGGGTGGTGATGTAGGCCTTGACCCGGCTGACGATCTCCTTCTCGTCCCAGCCGGTGCGCTCCTGCAGCAGGTTCGACTCGTAGTCGTTCACCACCACGTAGTCGGCCTGGTCGATGAAGGCGCGCAGCTCCGGGCCGTTGAACAGCGGCATGGCCTGGCCCGGGTCGAAGATGAACGGGATGCCGTCTTCGTGGAATTCCTGCGCGTTCTGGATCATGCCTTCGCGGCCGTCCGGCCCGACCAGGCCCAGGGTCACGCCCGGCACGCCGCGCACGTGGTTCTCGTAGGAACGCATCATCGCGCCCGGGTGGAAGGCGGTGATCTGGTTGTTGTCGTGGTCGGTGGTGATGAACGCCTGCGGGGTAAACAGCTCATCGATCACGCGCACGCGCGACAGGTCGATGCCCAGGCCTTCGAAGTACTCGCGGTACGGGCCGAAGTCCGAGCCGACGGTGCCCATCGGGATCGGCTGGCCGCCCAGCAGGTGCAGGTTGTAGGCGATGTTGCCGGCGCAGCCGCCGAACTCGCGGCGCATGCGCGGGACCAGGAACGACACGTTCAGGATGTGCACCTTGTCCGGCAGGATGTGATTCTTGAACTGGTCCGGAAACACCATGATGGTGTCGAAGGCAAGAGAACCACAGATCAGAGCGGACATCGATGTAAGCCTATGCGGTGAATTTTGGGGTGGGCCGGCCCGGTTCGGCGGGCAAGCAAACGGCGCCCTTGGGCGCCCGACGGCGCAAAGGTTACCCGCTGGTGCCGCTCAGGGCCAGAACCGGGTGATGCCCGATCCGGCCGAAAGCCTGTCAAGACGCGGGTTCAGCTAGTTTTTTCCTTGCTCGGCGGCAGGCGGGTTGCTAGGCTTGTCGGCCTCGATTTCTGCCCATTTTTTCGCCATCCCGCGGCGGGCACGACACCCCTCAGGACTCCTTCCTCAGATGTTCAAGAAACTCCGTGGCATGTTCTCCAACGACCTGTCCATCGACCTGGGCACGGCCAACACCCTCATCTACGTGCGCGGGCAGGGGATCGTGCTGAACGAGCCGTCGGTCGTGGCCGTGCGCCAGGACCGTGCCATCGGTGGCACCCGCTCGGTGGCAGCCGTGGGCGCCGAGGCCAAGCAGATGCTTGGCCGTACCCCGGGCCACATCACCACCATCCGCCCGATGAAGGACGGCGTCATCGCCGACTTTACCTACACCGAGGCGATGCTCAAGCACTTCATCAAGAAGGTGCACAAGTCGCGCGTGCTGCGCCCGAGCCCGCGCGTGCTGGTCTGCGTGCCGGCCGGTTCGACCCAGGTCGAGCGCCGCGCGATCAAGGAATCGGCCGAGGAAGCCGGTGCCCGTGACGTGTACCTGATCGAAGAGCCGATGGCGGCCGCGATCGGTGCCGGCATGCCGGTCACCGAAGCCCGTGGCTCGATGGTCATCGACATCGGCGGCGGCACCACCGAAGTGGCGGTGATCTCGCTGAACGGCATCGTCTATTCGGCCTCGGTCCGCATCGGCGGCGACCGCTTCGACGAATCCATCACCAACTACGTGCGCCGCAACCACGGCATGCTGATCGGTGAAGCCACCGCCGAGCGCATCAAGGTCGAGCTGGGCTGTGCCTACCCGCAGGCCGAGGTGCAGGAGCTGGAGATCTCCGGCCGCAACCTCGCCGAGGGTGTGCCGAAGATGATCAAGATCAGCTCCAACGAGGTGCTTGAAGCCCTGCACGAACCGCTGTCGGGCATCGTCAGCGCGGTCAAGCTGGCGCTGGAGCAGACCCCGCCGGAACTGTGTGCCGACGTTGCCGAGCGCGGCATCGTGCTGACCGGTGGCGGCGCCCTGCTGCGTGACCTGGACCGCCTGATCTCCGAGGAAACCGGCCTGCACGTGCAGGTGGCCGACGATCCGCTGACCTGCGTGGCCCGCGGTGGCGGCCGTGCGCTGGAGCTGGTGGACATGCACGGCAACGAGTTCTTTGCGCCGGAATAAGCCGTCCCGGCCGTTCCTGCCCGCCGCGCCCTTCCGGGGTGCGGCCCGCCGTCATGGCGGGCCGGCACCGGCGGGGCGCCCGCGTGTTTCCCTCCCGCCTTCTGCCAGTTGAATCGTTGCCGTGCCGCCCTACGCCGGTCCTCCCGTTGCCTCCCGATCCGGTGATGCCGCCAGCCCCCTGCGGTTGCTGGCCTACCTCGCGCTGGCCATCACCCTGATCGTCCTTGACGACCAGGCCGGCTGGCTGGCGCGCCTGCGTGAGCAGGCCAACAGCCTGGTGCAGCCTGTGTGGGCGCTTGCCGGCCTGCCCGGCAAGCTCGGCAACCAGGTCAAGGATTCCGCGGCCAGCCATACCCAGCTGGTCACCGAGAACCGTGAACTGCGCAACCAGCTGCTGCTGGCCAACGCGCGCCTGACCCGTCTGCAGACCGCTGCGCTGGACAACGCCCAGCTGCGCGAACTGCTGAACGTGGCCGAGCGCAGTGGCCTGGACGTGCAGCTGGCGCCGATCCTGGACATCGACCTGGACCCGGTGAAGCAGCGCCTGGTGCTCGACGCCGGCAGCCGCGAAGGCGTGCACGTCGGCCAGGCGGTGATCGACGCTGGTGGCCTGATGGGGCAGGTGATCAGCGTCACAGGTGGTACCTCCACCGTGCTGCTGCTGACCGACCCTGACCACGCGGTGCCGGTCACCGTGGCCCGCAACGGCGTGCGCCTGATCGTCTACGGCCGCGGCGACACGCTGGAGCTGCGCGACATCCCGCTCAGCGCCGGCGTGGAAGTGGGCGATGAGATCGTCACCTCCGGCCTCGGTGGCCGCTTCCCGGCGGGCTTCCCGGTCGGCACCATCACCGGCCTGCGCCCGGACGACACCCATGCCTTCCTGGTCGGCGAACTGAAGCCGGCTGCCCAGCTGGACCGCGGCCGCGATGTGCTGCTGCTGCGCCCGGGTGCAGCGATCCGCATTCCGCCGGAGTTGCGCCTGCAGCTGGAAGCCGACGCTCCGGGTGGCCCGGCCACCGGTGCTGCTGTACCGGCGGCCACATCGCCCACTGCGGCCCCGGCTTCGGCGGTGGCAACGCCTGCGCCTGCAACGGCGACCCCGGCTGCGACCAACGCGCGCCGCCAGGCCGCGCCGCCGGCCCCATCGCCAGCCGAGGCCGCGTCAACCGTGCCGCAACCGACTGAACCGCCCCCGCCCGCGGCAGAGGCCCAGCGATGAGCCGCCTGCGCGACAACCCGTGGGTGCTGCCGGCCAGCCTGGTGGTGGCCCTGCTGCTGGGCCTGCTGCCGCTGCCTGCGTTGCTGCAGCCGCTGCGCCCGTACTGGCTGGCGCTGGTGCTGGCGTACTGGGTGATCGAGACGCCCGAGCGCGTCGGCCTGGGCATCGCTTTCGCCAGTGGCGTGGTGGCCGACCTGCTGTACGGCGGCGTGCTCGGCGAACAGGCGCTGCGGCTGGTGATGCTGGCCTTCATCCTGCAGCGTTTCCGCGCCCGCATCCGCTTCTTCCCGATGTCGCAGCAGATGCTGGCCATCGGTGGCCTGCTGTTCAACGATCGCATCGTCAGCGCACTGGTGCATATCCTGGTGGGCGAGCCGACCCTGCCGTGGTCGTACTGGTGGGCGCCCTTGCTGGGCATGGGCCTGTGGCCGCTGGTGTTCGTGCTGCTGGACGCAGTGCGTTTCGGCAAGCGCGGGCGCTGAGCCATGATCCCGCGCCGCCAGGTCAAGAATCCGCACGCGGAAGCCGAACAGTTCCGCCGCCGTGCGGCGCTGGGTTTCCTGGGCGTGCTGGTCTGCCTGCTGGGCCTGGGCGGTTGGTACTTCAAGCTGCAGGTGCTTGACCACGACGTCTACGCCACGCGCTCGGAAGCCAACCGCATCAAGCCGCGGCCGGTGGTGCCCGGGCGCGGCATGATCTACGACCGCAACGGTCGCCTGCTGGCCGAGAACGTGCCAGCGTTCCGCCTGGACGTGACCCCGGACAAGGTCAAGGACATGGACGCCACCCTGGAAGGGCTGGCGAAGATCATCAGCATCAGCCCGGAAGAGCTGGAAGCGTTCAACAAGTCGCGCAAGGCGCGCCGCAAGTTCCTGCCGGTCACGCTGAAGCTGCGCATGAGCGACGAGGAGATGGCGCGCTTCGCCGTCGACCGCTGGCGCTTCCCCGGCGTCGAGCTGGAGCCTTACCTGACCCGGCGTTATCCATACGGCGATCTGTTCGCGCACATCATCGGCTACGTCGGCCGCGTCGACGACAAGGATCTGGAGATCCTCGGCGAGGGCAATGCCGCGCTGACCCACATCGGCAAGTCCGGGCTGGAGCGCTATTACGAGCAGCAGCTCCGCGGCAAGGTCGGCTACGAGCAGGTCGAGACCAACGTGCAGGGCCGTGCCATCCGCACCATCGGCCGGGTGGCCGCGCAGTCCGGCGCCGACCTGCGGCTGTCGATCGACGCCGACCTGCAGCGCGCCATGGTGGCCGCCTTCGGCGATCAGGAAGGCTCGGCGGTGGCGATGGATCCGCGCACCGGTGAAGTGCTGGCGATGGTCAGCCTGCCGTCCTACGACCCCAACCTGTTCGTCAACGGCATTTCCCATGCCGACTTCAAAGCGCTGAACGAGAACCCGTCGCGGCCACAGTTCAACCGCCTGGTACTCGGTGGTGTCGCTCCCGGTTCCACGCTGAAGCCGCTGATCGGCCTGGCCGGCCTGGACTCGGGCGTGCGCCGCCCGGAAGACAAGGTGCTGTCCACCGGCATGTTCTACCTGCCCGGCACCAGCCGTGGCTGGGGTGATGCGCATCGCGGCGGCCACGGCTGGACCGACCTGCGCAAGTCCATCGCCGAGTCGGTCAACACCTATTACTACAAGCTGGCGCTGGACCTGGGCATCGAGCGCTTCGACCATTACATGGAGTACTACGGCTTCGGCCAGCCGACCGGTATCGACCTTACGGGCGAGATCGGCGGCATCCTGCCGTCGCCGGCCTACAAGCGGAAGAGCCGCAAGGAAGCCTGGTACCCCGGCGATACGGTCAACATCAGCATCGGCCAGGGTGACTGGAAGGTCACGCCGCTGCAGCTGGCGCGCGGTGTCAGCGGCCTGGCCGACGGCCAGCTGCGCACCCCGCACCTGGTGATCCAGCAGCGCGACGGTTTCGACAGCGACTGGACGGCGACGCCGCCCGGGGAGAGCAAGCCGGTCAGCCCCAACCCCAACAACGTGCAGGCGGTGCGCGAGGGCATGATGGCGACCATGCGGCCCGGCGGCAGCGGCTGGCGCGTGGCGGTCGGTGCGCCGTACGTGATGGCCGGCAAGACCGGTACCGCGCAGGTCATCAGCCGCAAGGGCACCGCAGCCGTGAACCCGAAGAGCCTGCCGATGCACCTGCGCCACCGCGCGCTGTTCGTCGGCTTCGCGCCGGTCGAAAACCCGGTTATCGCGATCGCGGTGGCTGTGGAAGGTGGCGGTTACGGTGGTTCGGCTGCTGCGCCGATCGCACGCAAGGTGTTCGACGCCTACCTGCTGGGCAAGATGCCCGAAGGCATGCAGCCGCTGGACAGCGAGCGTGGCACCACCGCCATCGGCGCCACCGCGTTCGACAACGAAGACGCCGGCGCACGCCAGGCCGGTGACCTGGCGGCCGCGCAGCTGGGCGAACACCCGGTGCAGGTGGGGGCACCCACGCCCGAACCGGCCCCTGTGCCGCAGCCGGGCGCGCCGGCCGCTGCCGCACTGCCGGCCACGCCACGCCCGACGGTTGCGGAGCCCGCCCGATGAAAGTGTTCCTGCGCTGGGCCGGCGACATGCTGCGCCGCTTCTTCAGCACGCTGGACTGGGTGCTGTGCCTGGCCCTGGGCGCGCTGATGGTGATCGGCCTGGCCACGTTGAAGAGCGCCGGTGGCGATGGCCTGGTGATGGCCCAGGGCGCGCGTTTCGCGGTGGGCATGGCGGCACTGTGGGGTATCTCTCGGGTGCCGATCCTGCGCATCCGCTCAGCCACGCCGATGATCTATGCGATCTCGATGATTCCGCTGCTGGCGGTGTTCGTGCTCGGCACCGGCAAGTACGGCCGGCAGTGGCTGGACCTGAAGTTCTTCTACCTGCAGCCGGCCGAGCTGCTGAAGGTCAGCCTGCCGATGATGGTGGCCTGGTACCTGCACAAGATGCCGCTGCCGCCGCGCTTCAACACGGTGCTGGTGGCCTTGGTCATCATCGGCGTGCCGACCGGCCTGGTGATGCTGCAGCCGGACTTCGGTACCGGCGTGCTGATCGCCGCCAGCGGCGTGTTCGTGCTGCTGCTGGCGGGCCTGCCGTGGTGGTGGGTCGGCCTGGGCGTGGGCGGCGTGGCCGCGGTTGCGCCGGTGGCCTGGTTCTGGCTGCTGCGGCCTTACCAGAAGGACCGCATCATGATGTTCCTGGACCCGGAGATGGATGCGCTGGGGGCCGGCTGGAACATCATCCAGTCGAAGATCGCGATCGGCTCCGGCGGCTTCGATGGCAAGGGCTGGGGCGAAGGCTCGCAGTCGCACCTGAACTTCATTCCCGAGCAGACCACCGACTTCGCGTTCTCTGTGCTGAGCGAGGAGTTCGGCTGGATGGGTGTGGCCCTGGTGCTGACCCTGTACCTGGTGGTGATCGGGCGTTGCCTGTGGATTGCCAGCCAGTCGCGCGATTCGTATTCGCGCCTGCTGGCCGGTGCCACCGGCCTGGCGTTCTTCGTCTACGTGCTGGTGAACGGCGGGATGATTTCCGGCTTGTTGCCGGTGGTGGGCGTGCCGATGCCGCTGATCAGCTACGGCGGCACCTCGGCCGTATCGCTGCTGGCCGGCTTCGGCCTGGTGATGGCGGTGCGCAGCCACAACCCGGTGCACGGCGGCTACGGCTAGCCGCCGCGCTTCCTGCTCCTGATTCTTGTAGAGCTGAGCCATGCTCGGCTGCTTCTGCTGTATGAAAAGCAGTCGAGCATGGCTCGACTCTACAAATGCGGCGCCGCGCTGACAGCTTCACGCAAGCACGCATTGCTACCGTGCCCGCGTGGAATGGAAACGACTGCTTGGCGGCTGCCGTGAGGCCGTGCGCACGATTGATCTGCCGTTGCTGGCCGCGCTGTTGATCCTGATGGCGGCGGGCCTGGCGGTGCTGCACAGCGTGTCCGGTCCGGTGGCCGGGCAGGCGGCGCGATTCGCCGGTGGCCTGGCCGCGATGTGGGCGTTGTCGCGTGTTTCGCTGCCACGCCTGCGCGCGTGGACGCCGGCAATCTATGCGCTGTCGATGCTGCCGCTGATGGCGGTGTATGTGATCGGTACCGGCAAGTACGGGCAGCGCTGGCTCAATCTGGGCGTGTTCTACCTGCAGCCGTCCGAGCTGCTGAAACTCAGCCTGCCGTTGATGATGGCCTGGTACCTGCATCGGCAACCGCTGCCACCGTCGGCGCGCACCGTACTGATCGCCGCCGTGCTGATCGGCGTACCGGCGGTGCTGATCCTGCTGCAACCCAACCTCGGTACCGCCACGCTGGTCACCGCCAGCGGCGTGTTCGCGCTGCTGTTGGCCGGGTTGCACTGGGGTTGGGTGGCCACCGGCGCGACAGGCCTGGCGGTGGCTGCGCCACTGGCCTGGTTCGGCCTGCTGCGGCAGTACCAGAAGGATCGCGTGCTGACCTTTCTCGACCCTGCGGCGGATCCGCTCGGCACCGGTTGGAACATCCTGCAGTCGCGCATCGCGATCGGTTCCGGTGGTTGGCAGGGGCGTGGCTGGGGGCAGGGCACGCAGGCCACGCTGGATTTCCTGCCCGAGTACACCACGGACTTTGCGTTCTCGGTGCTGGCCGAAGAGTTCGGCTGGATCGGCGTGGCGACCGTGTTCGCGTTGTACCTGTTCGTGGTCGGGCGCTGCCTGTGGATCGCGGTGCATGCGCGCGACACGCACGCGCGGTTGCTGGCCGGCAGCCTGGGGTTGGCGTTCTTCGTCTATGTACTGGTGAATGGCGGGATGATTTCCGGGCTGCTGCCGGTGGTGGGCATCCCGATGCCGTTGATCAGCTATGGCGGCACCTCGGCGGTGTCGCTGCTGGCGGGTATCGGGTTGGTGATGGCGGTGCGGGGGCACCGGCCCGTGCACGGAGGATAGGTTTCCAGCCAACGGCGCAGCCCCTCGTGGGTGGTTGGGCTGGTCGCTTAAAGCCGGATTGCTGAGGGCTGGCCGGGTGGGTGGGTCGTGCGGGGACGCCGTAAACCCCTCCATGGGGGCTTGGCCGCGGCATCCATGCCGCGGACACCCCGCACTACCCACCCACCCGGCCCCTGACAGTTCACGGGTGTTCTCCATCCACGGAGAAGAAAAAGAAGATCAAAGGCAAAAGCAGCTTGGCCGGTTGCTTCATTGCCTCCTGTAGAGCCGAGCCATGCTCGGCTCACGAGCAAGCGCAGCGCCGCGACCCGCTTTTGAATTTTCTTTTCTTTCCGTGGGGGAACGCGCTCGGCACCCGGCCCCACCCGTGAATTGCTTCTCGCGGGCACTCACGAGGGGCTGCGCCGTCGGCTGGAACCTTCCTGACTCTGCGCAACGCCTGTTGTGGAAGCGTTCTCACAACAACGCGCGCATGCCTGCCCACCGACCAAAGTCCATAAAAATTGTTAATGAGTTCACACTTTTACGCCGCGTTGATCCTGATCAATGGACTTGTCGTAATCGGCCTGCACAATGGCGGCCCGTTCGGCACGGCGCGCCGTCAATCGTTGCAGCGCGAGGGGGCGTCGGGCGGGAAGCAGTACTGATCCAACGGGTACAGGGAGCGCGGGGAACTGCCACTGGGGAGCGGCAGCCGCGCAGGTACCGACCGGATCCGGTCGCCGGTTGCGTCTGCGGGGATGGGGACGCAACCGGCCACCTCTATCTGAATGGGGAAGCCTTATCACGACGTCTTCACATTTCCCGCTGAACGCGGGCAAATCGTTGTGATTCATGGTGTTAGGGGTTTTAATTCATCCATGACCTGCTAACCTGCGACGATGATTCGACGCACTCTGGCCTGCATGCTCACCCTCGGCCTGGTCGCCTGCGCGACCCCGCCGAAGTCCCCACCGTCTTCGCCCCAGGCCAGCAGTACGCCGCGCCAGCCCGCCACCCAGGCCCATGGTCCGGCCGAGGCCGCACCTGAAGCCATCGCCGCCACCGCGCCGCCGGTCGATCTCACCCCGGTGCCGTTCGAGGTCGCGCGGGCCCGTTTCATCGCCGATACCGCCAAGCGCTATGGCCTGAAGCCGGAGCAGATCAGCAGCGTGCTCGACCAGGCGCAGGTGCGCCAGCCGATCATCGCCGCGATGTCGCGCCCGGCCGAGCGGGTCAAGCCGTGGAACGAATACCGGCCGATGTTCATCAGCAAGGCACGCATCGATGGCGGCCGTGCGTTCCTGGCCGAACACCGCGCTGAACTGGACCGCGTGCAGCAGCGCACCGGCGTGCCGGCCGAAGTGATCGTGGCCATCATCGGCGTGGAAACCAGTTACGGAAAGAATGCCGGCAGCCACCGCGTGCTCGATGCGCTGTACACGCTGGCGTTCTATTACCCGCGCAGCGGCGACCCGGCCAAGCTGGAACGCGAAGTGCGCCGCGAGCTGTTCTTCCGCGATGAACTGGCCAAGCTGTTCGAGCTGGGCCGCGAAGAGAAGCTGGACATCACCACGCTCAAAGGCAGCTATGCCGGTGCGATGGGCATGGGCCAGTTCATGCCCTCCAGCTACCTGGATTACGCCGTGGATGGCAACGGCGATGGCCGCCGCGACCTGTTCACCAGCTACGACGACGTGTTCTCGTCCATCGCCAACTACTTCGTCAAGAAGGGCGGCTGGGTGCGTGGCGGCCAAGTGGCTGTGTCGGCCACGCTGGCGCCGGGCCGCGAAGAGTTCAACCCGACCGAATGGATGCCCACCTGGTCGCTGGCCGACCTGGCACAGCGCGGCTACCAGCCCAGCGCGCCGGTGCAGCCGGGCGCCACCGCCACGCCAATCACGCTTGAAGGCAGCACCGGCAAGCAGTACTGGCTGGGCTTCCAGAACTACTACGCGATCACCCGCTACAACCTCTCGAAGATGTACGCGATGGCCGTGTTCCAGCTGTCCCAGGCCATCGCCGGACAGGAGCTGCCCCCGGCATGAACATCAGATGGCTGGTCCCGAGCTTGATCGTCCTCGCGCTTGCGGCCTGCAGCAGCGCGCCGAAGAAGCCGGCCACGGCTGGCCATGGTGGCAAGTCCAGCGGCACGCTGGTGCAGGGCCGCGGTTCGCGCCCGGCGCACTGCCCGGAAGGTTCGCCCTATGCGGCAGCCAAGGAAGACCTGAGCACCCGCGGCAACTACACCGCCGGTGGCCTGTACAAGCCCGGGGTGAAGGACAGCACGCCCACCTACATTCCCAACGTGGCCTGCATTCCCGAGCCTGAAGTAACCGCCGAGGAACGCTCGGCGATCGGCAACAAGTCGCCGTACGTGGTGCTGGGCAAGTCGTACAACGTGCTTGACGACACCCGCAACTACGTCGAGCGCGGCACCGCGTCGTACTACGGCGCCAAGTTCCATGGCCGCCTGACCTCCAACCGCGAGGTCTACGACATGTACCAGTTCACCGCCGCGCACAAGACGCTGCCGCTGCCCAGCTTCGCCCGCGTGACCAACCTGGACAACGGCGAGTCGGTGATCGTGCGCGTCAACGATCGCGGTCCGTTCCATGATGGCCGCGTGGTCGATCTCAGCTACGCCGCCGCCGTGCGCCTGGGCATCACCCAGCGCGGTACCGGCAACGTCGAGGTGCGCGCGCTGCAGCCGGGCGAGAGCAACCTGCTGGCGCAGAAGCCGTCGCGCCGCGAGCGTCGCGCGGCCGAAGCGGCCGCGACCACCGCCGTGGCCAGCGCGCGGCCGGTACCGGCCGCACGTGCGCCGGGCGACAGCGACATCGATCGCCTGGTCAACCGCCTGCCCACCGATGGCGCCCCGGCGCGTGGCCAGCCGGCCACCACCCAAGGCGTGGCCAGCACCGTGCCGGATGTGGCGATCAGCAGCCTGCCGCCGAGCGCGCCGCCGGTGCGCAGTACGGCACCGGCATCGGCCGTGGTGGCCAGTGCTGGCCCGCGCGCGGTGGTACCGCCACCGGTGCGTGCCACCCCGGCAGCACCCAGCCTGTCGCAGCAGATGGTCGGCGCGGTGATGGTGCAGGTCGCCAGCTTCTCCAACCGCGACAACGCCAACCGCGCGATGGGGCAGCTCAGTGCCGCCGGCATCGTCGGCGCGACCATCAGCGACATCGCCGCCGGTGGCCGTACCCTGTTCCGCCTGCGCGTTCCCGCCAGCGACCATGCCAGTGCCGCGGAACTTGTCGGTCGCATCGCCGGTCTGGGCCTGGGTTCGCCGCAGATCGTCAAGGATTGAACCGCCCGGGCCGGTGCTGCCGGCCCGTGCTCCCCCGGCCTTACAATGGCCATTACGTTCCACCCTCCATTCCCGGCCGTCCCCTGGAGCCTGCTGTCCAATGAATTTCCGTTCCGCCGCCACCGCCCTGGCCGCCACCCTGGTGGTGGGCCTGGCTTCCGCCCAGACGCCGCTGCCGACTCCGGCCACGCCGGCGCCCGCCGCCGCCGCTGCCGCCCCGGCCACCGTCGCCACTCCGCCGGCCCCGGTGCCGAGCGTGTCCAAGGCCTGGGTGCTGATGGATTACGCCACCGGCCAGGTGCTGGCGGGCCAGAACATCCACGAGCAGTTGGCCCCGGCCAGCATCACCAAGGTGATGACGTCCTACGTGATCGCCGCCGAGGTCAAGAACGGCAAGGTCCGTGCAGATGACCAGGTGATGATGAGCGAGCGCGCCTGGCGCGAAGGTGGCGCCGGTACCGACGGCAGCTACAGCGGCTTCCCGGTCAACCAGACCGCGCGCCTGGAAGACATGGAAAAGGGCATGGCGATCCAGTCCGGCAACGACGCCGCGATCGCCCTGGCCGAGCACGTGGCCGGCAGCGAAGAAGCCTTTGCCTCGCTGATGAACAGCTACGCCGCCAAGATCGGCATGAAGGACTCGCACTTCGTCAACGCCCACGGCCTGACTGCACAGGGCCACCACAGCACTGCCTACGACCTGGCGCTGCTGGGCCGCGCGATGGTGCGCGATTACCCGGAAACCTACGCGTACAACAAGATCAAGGAATTCCAGGTCGGCAACATCAAGCAGCCGAACCGCAACCTGCTGCTGTGGCGCGATGGCAGCGTGGACGGCATCAAGACCGGCCACACCTCCGAAGCCGGTTACTGCCTGATGAGCTCGGCCCAGCGTGGCGACCAGCGCCTGATCGCCGTGGTGCTGGGCGGTGAGTCGGAGAAGCAGCGTGCCGATGACAGCCTGGCCCTGCTGAACTGGGGCTTCCGCTTCTTCGAGACCCATCGCCTGTACGAGCCGGGCAAGGCCGTGGCCGAGCACAAGGTCTGGAAGGGCACCACCGACAAGGTGCAGCTGGGCGTGGCCCAGCCGATGCTGGTCAGCGTGCCGCGCGGTCGCTACAACGACCTGAAGCCGAGCATCGACGTGCCCAAGACCCTGGAAGCGCCGTTCACCGCCGGCCAGCCAATCGGCACCGTGAAGGTCACCCTGGATGGCAAGGTCATCGCCGAGGCACCGCTGGTGGCCGTGGCTGCCGTCGAGCAGGCCGGCTTCTTCAAGCGCCTGTGGGACAGCTTCTGGATGTGGTGGGAATCGGAATGATCCACGTATCCGCGTGCTGAAGGAAAAGGCCGGCGAATGCCGGCCTTTTCCGTTTCCGGGATGGCGGTTGCGGATGCGGGTAGTGCCCGCCGCTGGCCGACTCCTCATGGCCACAGCCGGATACGCCCGCTGCCGGCCAGCGGCCGGCACTGCCCTCAGCCCCTCGCTTACAGCGATCGATGCAAACCGGTGTGCCGACCAACGGTCGGCACCTACCCGCTTCACCATCAGCCCCTCGCTTACAGCGAGCGGCTGATGGTGAAGCTGCCGAACACCGGGGACTGGCGCTGGCCGTAGAACTCGCGGGTGCTGTGGTAACGCGCGACGGCGAACTTCCAGCGCCCGCGCATCACCGCAATACCGTAGCCGCCTTGGGTGACAACGTGGCGTTTGTCCACGCTGTGGCTGCTGCGGAAGGTGTTGCCGTCCAGGGTGATGTCGCGGATCACCCACGCCGCGTCGGTGGTCGCGAACAGGTGCCAGGACCAGGCGCTGGGGCGGCCGCCACGGGTGGGCGCGGTGTTCTCGCCGGCCGGGCGCAGCGGCGTGCTGCCGAAATCGTCCGGCAGCTTCCAGCCGAAGCGCACTTCGCCACCGGCGTTGGCCTTGGTTTCCAGGTTGCCGATCGCACCGCCGTAGTGGCTGATCGCATCCCAGCCCCAACCGCCGGCGTTGACGCTGGCATCGGCCGGCCAACGGCGCATGCGCTCGTGGGTCAGCATGAAGACCGGCTCGTTGTGCAGCTGGTTGTCCCAGCCCTCGAACTTCTTGTCGCCCAGGATGTTGTGCACCGCATCCTGCACCTGCCTGCCCTGTGCCCACGGCCCGACCACGCCCACCGCCAGCTGGGTGGTCTGCAGGCGGTCGCCGCTGCGTGCGTTGAAGCCGAAGCTGGCCAGCAGCACGCCGGCATACGGCCGGTCATCCTCGATCAGGTCGCGGCGGGTGGGGTCGCTCGGGGTGAAGATGCCCTGGCCGATGCTGAAGATCATGTTCTGCTGCTCGAACTTGCCCGGGTGCAGGCCTTCCAGATACCGGTTCACCCAGCGTGCCATGCGCGGCAGGCACGGGTCGTCGGTGTAGTCGACCAGGTTCGGCGAGACCAGTGTCAGCTGTGCGCCGTTGGTGTAGCCCTGGTCCTGGTGGCGGCCGCCGAACAGGTCGTTGTCGACGCGGAAGTTGACCTGCGGCGGGTGGTCGCGCATCGCGTCCGGGCCACATTGTTCGGCCGCCTGGGCGGCAAGGGGGAGGGCAGCGGCAAGCAGGCTGGACAGCCCGAAGGCTGCAAGGCAGCGGGGACTCATGGGGGGCGGATTCTTTTGTCGTTTTCAGCCGCGACACGGTACCCCCACGTGGCGGCCGAAACGACCACATGCCGCTCACTTGTCTGTTCCGAAAACAACATTGTCCCCCTGACACAATGTGAGACGTGGCGGGGGCGGCGGAAGCCACGGCGCCACGGCACCTGTGTGCCGAGCGTGCCGTCATCGACATTTTCAGTCAGCTGCGGTTGTGGTTGGGGGTGGGCATGCCCTATTCTCTGCGCCGACGCCTGGGGGGCGTCGCAAAGGATTCAGGTCCCAGACCCTTTCTCAACCATGGATTGTGCTTCGCCGTCGGCGAAGCGCTGGATGACTCAAATGAACAAATCGAATTCGCTCGCCCATGCGTTGGCTTGCGCGCTGCTGGGCGTTGGCATGGTGGCTGTCAGTGCCCCGGCGTCGGCTGGCCTGCGCGACAGCTTTGCCAACAGCCGTACGTCCGCCCAGGAGCAGAGCAAGAAGGGCCAGGCCGAGATTCCGGTCTGCACCAAGCCGCTGGGTTCCATCTCGGTGATCGAGCCGGAAGACGTGGTGAACTGGTGGACCGGCCAGCAGCTGCCGGCGCCTTCCAAGCTGATCAAGGTGTTCGTCAACAAGTCCAAGTGCTTCACGCTGGTGGACCGTGGCGTCGGCATGGCCGCTGCCCAGGCCGAGCGCGCGCTGGCCAGTGAAGGCCAGCTGCGTGGTCGTTCCAACATCGGCAAGGGCCAGATCCGCGCCGCCGACTACGTGCTGGTGCCGGACCTGATCTCGCAGAACAGCAACGCCGGCGGCAACGCCATCGGTGGCCTGCTGGGTGGCCTGATCGGCGGGAAGGCCGGTGCTGTCGTCAGCGGCCTGAACTTCCGCAGCAAGACCGCGGACGTGACCCTGACCCTGACCGACGTGCGCTCCTCCGAGCAGGTGGCGATCGTTGAAGGCAACTCCAAGAAGACCGACCTGGGCTGGGGCGCCGGTGGCGGCCTGTTCGGCGGGGGCGGTATCGGCGCGATGGGCGTGGGCGGCTATGCCAACACCGAAATCGGCCAGGTGATCACCCTGGCGTACCTGCAGGCCTACACCAACATGGTGGCCGAGCTGGGCGGCCTGCCGGCCAATGCCTCGGCCGCCAACGCGGGCCAGGCCGTGACCATGCTGAAGGCGGGCCGCCTGCTGGCCAATGCCAAGGGGACCGGCGCGCCGGTGCGCTCCCTGGAGCCGGGCATGCTGCTGTACCCCACCGGCGTCAAGGAAGGCACCATGTGGGAAGTAGAAGACGAAATGGGCAACAAGGGCTGGGTCAATTCCACCCTGATGGAAACGGCCAAGTAAGCCGACTGCGTGCCGGCTGCGTGCCGGCACGCGTCCGCTGCCCGGGCCGGCCTTCGTGGCCGGCCTTGTCGGTTGCGCGGCCCCCTGCAACGCAGCGGCTCGCCGGTGCCGCCTTTGACTTTGATGAATACTCTTGGGTTTGTTGGCCTGCGGCCCGATAATGGGTCCATGGAAATCAAGTCCGACAACCCCGACCACGGCTTCCAGTTCCCCGGCCAGTTCGAGCTCAGCGCCATGGGCCCGGCCAACCGTGGCCTGGAACATGAGCTTCCCCGCCTGCTGCTGGCCGCCGGCATAGATGTCGTGAATGAACGCATCAGCTGGAAGCACTCGTCCAACGGCAAGTACGTGTCCGTCCGCATCGTGTTCAAGGCCGAGAGCCGCGAACAGTACGACCTGGCCCACCAGGCGCTGCGCGACCACCCGGAAGTGAAGTGGACGCTGTAGCCGACAGCTGCCCGGCCGAAGCCGCCCCGGAAAACCGCGCGCCGCGCCCGGCCGTGGTCCGCGACCTTGGGCGCCAGGGCTATGAGCCGGTGTGGCGTGCCATGCAGCGCTTCACCGACCAGCGCTCCGACGAAGACGCCGACGAACTGTGGGTGGTCGAGCACGACTCTGTATTCACCCTGGGCCAGGCCGGCAAGGACGAGCATGTGCTGGCGCCGGGCGACATCCCGGTGCTGCATGTGGACCGTGGCGGCCAGGTGACCTATCACGGCCCCGGCCAGATCGTGGTCTATCCGCTGCTGCGCCTGCCGCGGCTGGGCATCGGTGTGCGCGACTACGTGTGCCGCATCGAACAGGCCATCATCGACACCCTGGCCGAGTGGAACATCGGTGCCGAACGCCGCGAGGGCGCCCCGGGCGTCTACGTGGGGGGCGCCAAGATCGCCGCACTCGGCATCCGCGTGCGCCGCGGCTGCACTTTCCACGGCCTGGCCTTCAATGTGGCCATGGACCTGGAACCCTTCCACCGCATCAACCCCTGTGGCTACCAGGGGTTGCAGGTGACCTCGGTGGTAGACTTGGGTGGCCCGTCCGGGATGGACGCCGTCAAGCCGGTGCTGCTGGACCACCTGGCCCGCCAGTTCGGCCTGCTGCTGCAGCCTACGCCCGAACTGCCCGATCTTTCTGCGGCCGCCTGACCGCCCCCCGGAACTGCCATGACTGAAACCACCGCCCGTTCCATTCCCCTGCAGATCGTGCAGGGCGACTCTCCGTCCGCCGCGCCGTTGCAGGTGGGTGTCAAGCAGATGGGCGGGGACAAGATCAACCGTTCGCCGGTTCAGTTCGCCGATGCGCCGGTGCTGCGCAAGCCGTCCTGGATCCGCGTGCGCATTCCCTCGGGCAATGCCGTGCAGAACCTGAAGGCCAAGCTGCGCGAGAACCGCCTGGTGACCGTGTGCGAGGAAGCCAGCTGCCCGAACATCCACGAATGTTTCAGCCACGGCACCGCCACCTTCATGATCCTGGGCGAGGTCTGCACCCGTCGCTGCTCGTTCTGCGACGTGGCCCACGGCCGCCCCAAGCCGCCGGATGCCAATGAGCCGGCCACCCTCGGCCAGACCGTGGCCGACATGGGCCTGAAGTATGTGGTGGTGACCAGCGTCGACCGCGATGACCTGCGCGACGGTGGTGCCCAGCATTTCGTCGACTGCATCACCGCCATCCGCGCCAAGTCGCCGGGCACCCGCATCGAGGTGCTGACCCCGGACTTCCGTGGCAAGGGCCGCATGGAGCGCGCGCTGGAGATCCTGGCGCAGAACCCGCCGGATGTGTTCAACCACAACATCGAGACCGTGCCGGACCTGTACCGCAACGTGCGCCCGGGTGCGGACTACCAGTGGTCGCTGAACCTGCTGAAGAACTTCAAGGCGCAGCATCCGGACGTGCCGACCAAGAGCGGCATCATGCTGGGCCTGGGCGAAGACTTCGAACAGATCAAGGCCACCCTGCGCGACCTGCGCGCGCATGACGTGGACATGATCACCATCGGCCAGTACCTGCAGCCGACTGCGCACCACCACCCGGTGCTGAAGTACTGGACCCCGGAAGACTACAAGGCGCTGGAAGACTACGGCTACGAGCTGGGCTTCAGCCACGTGGCCTCCGGCCCGATGGTGCGCTCGTCGTACCACGCCGACGTGCAGGCCAAGGGCGCCGGCGTTTCCTGACACCCTGCCGGTGGGTGGGAGCTGCTTCTCCTGTGGGTGCGGACCGTTGGTCCGCACACCTCTGCCTGCCGTAGAGCCGAGCCCATGCTCGGCTGCCTGCTGCCGGCCAGCCGAGCATGGGCTCGGCTCTACATGCATTCACAATTCGCTACACCGGCCCGGCTAGGCTGGTTTTCCACCGAGCGCGGCCGGGTGACAAACCCGGCAACTTTCGGCACTGTCGTGGTGTCTGAACACCACGCAGTCTCCCCCTTGGCAAGGCGCCTTCGAGCACGTCAATGAAATTCAAAGCCCCCGCATTCCTGATGGCCCTGGCGCTGGTCGCGCCGCTGGCGTTGGCGGCCAAGGCCGACTCGCCTGCGCTGCCCGCGGCGGCCACCGCCGACCAGGTGACCACCTCCAAGCTGGTGTACGGCCTGCTGTCCGACAGCCGCTACGCCTACCGCCCGCGCGCGCTGGACGAGGCCACCTCCAAGGACGTGTTCAAGCGCTATCTGGAAACGCTGGATGGCGGCAAGCAGTACTTCACCCAGGCCGACGTGGCGCGCTTCGCGCCGTTCGAGGCCAACATCTCCTCGGCCATCCGTGGTGGCGAGCTGGAGCCCGCGTTCCAGGTGTTCGCCGTGTACAAGCAGCGCGTCGGTGAGCGCGTGGCCTATGCGCGCAAGCTGCTCAAGCAGGAGCCGGACTTCACCACCGACGAGCGCTTCGAGTACGACCGCAAGAAGGTGCCGTGGGCGGCCAGCAGCGCCGAGCTGGACGAGCTGTGGCGCAAGTCGGTCAAGAACGACTGGCTGCGCCTGAAGCTGGCCGGCAAGAAGCCGGATGACATCCGCAAGACGCTGGACAAGCGCTACGCGACGCTGGAGAAGTCGGTCAATGAACTGAAGGGCGAGGACGTCTTCCAGTTCTTCATGAATTCGTACACCAGCGCCGTCGATCCGCACACGGATTACTTCACCCCGCGTACCGCCGAGAACTTCAACCAGGCGATGTCGCTGTCGCTGGAAGGCATTGGCGCGCAGCTGCAGCGCCAGGACGATGTGGTGGTGATCCGCGAGATCATCGCCGGTGGACCGGCGGCGGTGGACGGCACGCTGAAGCCGGGCGACCGCATCGTCGGCGTCGGCCAGGGCAAGTCCGGCCAGGTCGAGGATGTGATCGGCTGGCGCATCGACGATGTCGTGGCCAAGATCCGTGGCGCCAAGGACACACAGGTCAAGCTGGAATTCATCCCGGCGGCCGAAGGTGCCGATGGCAAGCACCACACGCTGGTGCTGACCCGGCAGAAGGTGCGCCTGGCCGAACAGGCCGCCAAGGGCGAGACCATGACCATCCCGGCCGCCAATGGTGAGCCGGCGCGCAAGATCGGCGTGATCAAGCTGCCGACGTTCTACCAGGACTTCGAAGGCCGTCGCCGCAATGCCGCCGACTATGCCTCGGCCACCCGCGACGTGGCCAAGCTGCTGGCCGGTTTCAAGAACGACAAGCTGGACGGCGTGGTGCTGGACCTGCGCAACAACGGCGGTGGTTCGCTGGATGAAGCGATCGAACTGACCGGCCTGTTCATCGAGCAGGGCCCGGTGGTGCAGGTGCGCGAGTCCGGTGGCCGCGTCACCGTCAACAGCGATCGCAACCAGGGCGTGGCGTGGGACGGCCCGCTGGCGGTGCTGATCAACCGCGGCTCGGCCTCGGCCTCGGAAATCTTCGCCGGCGCCATCCAGGACTACGGCCGTGGCCTGGTGATCGGTGAAACCAGCTTCGGCAAGGGCACCGTGCAGAACATCGTCGACCTCGACCGTTGGCCGAGTGGCGAGACCCAGCGCTTCGGCCAGGTCAAGCTGACCATCGCCCAGTTCTTCCGCATCAGCGGAAGCAGCACCCAGCACAAGGGCGTGGTGCCGGACCTGGCCTTCCCGGCCAGCGTCGATGCCACCGAGTTTGGCGAGAGCACCTACGACAACGCCTTGCCGTGGACCCGCATCGCGGCCGTGCCGCACACCCAGTACGGCAACTTCGCGCCGCTGCTGCCGAAGCTGGAAACCCGCCACGACGCCCGCATCGCCACCGACAAGGAGTTCCAGTGGTGGAACGAGGACGTGCAGCAGTTCCGCACTGAAGCGGCGAAGAAGTACGTCTCGTTGAACGAGGCGACCCGTCGCGCCGAGCGCGAGCGCCAGGACACCCAGCGCAAGGAGCGCCAGCAGCAGCGCAAGGAACTGGGCCTGGCCCTGGACCCGCTGGCCGATGACAGCAGCGATGACGGCCTGACCGGCAACGAGCGCGACATCGTCAAGGATGCCGCGCGCGAGAAGGCCGCCGAAAAGCGACCGGACCCGCTGCTGCGCGAATCGGCCTCGATCCTGGCCGACGCGGTGAATCTGCTGGCCAACGACCGCCCGCTGTCGGCGCAGGTGCTGCCGCAGTCCACCGGTGCCGGCCGCTGGGCCGACTGAACCGGCAGGTGCATGTGTAACGGGGGGGGCGGCATTGCCGGCCCTTTCCTGTTTGAGGGCCTCGTTCCCGGCGCTACCGGCGCATGAACCGTCAGCAACGGTGGCAGCTCGTGGCGCCGGTTTCGACCTGCTGCACACGGTGACAGGACTACCCTTGGCGGCACCGTCCTCGCAGGAGTACCCATGCGGGCCTCCCGTCTTTCCAGCGTTGTCGTGGCGCTCTCCGGCGCCCTGATCCTGTCGGCCTGTGGTGGCCGTGCCGCCGACAGCACCCTGCTGCGTGAGTCCTTCGACTCCGGCGACACCTTCTCGCGCACCGTCGATGGTCGCCCGGCAGATGCGTGTGAAGCGGCACGCCGCACCCTGCTCAGCCAGGGCTACGCCATTGCGCGTTCCGATGCGGCACAGGTGGAGGGCAACAAGAATTTCCAGCCCCGCGATGACGACCATGAGCAACTGGTGCTGCGCATCTCCTGTGCGCCGCGCGGCAGCCAGACGCTGGTGTTCGTCAGCGCGGTGCAGGATCGCTATGCGCTCAGGAAGAGCCCGACCTCGGCCAGTGTCGGTGTCGGCGCGTTGGGTTCGGTATCGCTGCCGTTCGGCAGCAACGACGACTCGCTGGTGAAGGTGGCCAGCAGCACGGTCACTGATGCCGAGTTCTATCGCCGCTTCTTCCAGCGCCTGCAGCAGTACCTGCCATCGGACACCGGCACGCTCGCGCCTCCTGCGGCTGCAACTCCCGAACCCGCACCGGCCAGCACGGACCAGGGTTGATCGTGCGCGGCAGATGGATGGGCGTGGCCCTGCTGCTGCCCGCGCTGGGCGCGGCAGCCGCGCCGCTGGACTGCACGCAGGGCCTGTTGCAGCGCCTGGGGTGGCACTTCGAAACACGCGCGATCAGTGCACCGCAGGTGCACGGCGGTCCGGTATGCACGCGCGCGTCACTGGCGCAGGCACAGGCGGCGGGTGATCTGCGCGTGCAATGGCCGGCGGAAATGCCGGCTGCCGCCCGCGAAGCGTGGCTGCAGCAGCTGCTGGACGATCCGGCCACGGTCTGCGCCTATGCCTTCCAGCTGGGCGCCGCCACGCAACGTGCCGCGACCGCACTGCAGGGCAACGAAGGCTTTCGTTTCTCCGGCCCCCAACTGGGCTGGATCGGCTTCGGCGTACGCGGCGCACAGGCGCAAGGCTGGCAGCGCACGCGAAGCTTCGGCCGTGGTTTCGTGCCCACTGCGGGCAACAGCCAGGCGCTGCAGGCGTTCTACAGCGGCAAGGTGCGTGCCGAATGCGGGGTCGGTCGCCAGGTCGCACAACTGGCCACCCAGCGCGAACTGTATGGCGACACGGCATTTGATGCCGAATTTGCTGCAGAGGAACTGTCGATCGGCACCTTCCTCGCACTGCACCAGACCGACAGCATCCTGCTCGGCGCGCATGCCGGTGATTTCTTCGCCGATGGCAAGGCGGTACGCACATCGGCGATGGGCCGGCAGGCCTTCGTCGGCGTGCCCGGTTTCATCGAACATGTCTACGAAAAGGGCACGCTGGACGACCTGAGCAACCAGGCCGAGAATTTCGTGGTGGTGTCGGTGGGCGAGGAGGCCGCGCAGGCCTTGGCTGCGCACGGCGGCCTGGCCTGGTACGACCAGCGCAATGCCGAGGTGTGGAAACTGGCGCAGGGCATTCCGCGCGTTGGCCAGCGCTATTTCGAGCGCCTGCTGTTCGAGCGCGATGCGCAGCTGCGCGCGACGCTGGCACCGCGCTACCGCGACACGCTGGCACGCATGGACCAGCTGCTGGACGATCCGTTCTACCAGCAGTTCGTGATCTACGTGCACCCGCGCGGTATACGTCCCATCGGTTACCACATCGCCCGCCTGCTCGACCGCAATCCGCGAACCCCGTTTTCGATCGATCTGGCGGTGCACAATCTGCATACCACGCTCTACCGGCGTTGGCGCGAGGCGCAGCTGCGCCACTGCGCGGCTACCGGCAGGCCAGGCAGCCTGACCCTAGACCCCAACTGAAGGTGAAACAATGGATATTGCAATGATCGGCCTCGGCCGCATGGGCGCCAACATGGCCCAGCGCCTGCATCGCGGCGGCCACCGCGTGGTCGGCTACGACCCGGGCGAAGGCGCCCGCCAGCGCGCCGCCGAGGCCGGCCTGGAGGTGGTTGATTCGCTGGCCGCGGCCGTGGCCGCGCTGCCGGTGCCACGCGTGGTGTGGCTGATGGTGCCGGCTGGCGAAACCGTCGACCAGACCCTGGGTCAGCTGACCCCGCACCTGGCCGAAGGTGACATCGTCATCGACGGTGGCAACTCCAACTACCAGGACTCGATCCGCCGCGCCAAGGCGCTGGCCGAAGACGATCTGGGCTATGTGGACTGCGGCACCAGCGGTGGCGTGTGGGGCCTGCAGGAAGGCTACAGCCTGATGGTCGGTGGCGAAGCGTCCGTGGTGGACCAGATCGCACCGCTGCTGCGCACGCTGGCACCGGCCGCCGATCGTGGCTGGGCACGTGTCGGACCGTCTGGCGCCGGGCACTTCACCAAGATGGTCCACAACGGCATCGAGTACGGAATGATGCAGGCCTATGCCGAAGGCTTCGCGCTGATGGAGCGCAAGCAGGAGATGGAGCTGGACCTGGCGCAGGTGGCCGAGGTGTGGCGCCACGGCAGCGTGGTGCGTTCCTGGCTGCTGGACCTGAGCACCGAAGCCCTCAAGCGCAATCCGTCGCTGGATGGCATCGCGCCGTATGTCGAGGATTCCGGCGAGGGCCGCTGGACCGTGGCCGAAGCGATCGCGCTGGACGTACCGGCGCCGGTGATCACCCTGTCGCTGCTGGAACGCCTGCGTTCGCGCGAATCCAATTCGTTCACCGACCGCCTGTTGTCGGCGATGCGCAACGAGTTCGGCGGCCATGCGATCAAGAAGTCGTAAGGCTTGCCGGGGTCGGATCCCTTTCCGCATGAAAGGGATCCGACCCCATGAGGCCTCACAAGTGCATTCCGATCATTGCCACGCCATCCCGCAGGAAACCAGCATTTGACGGTGATGTTGCCGTTGCTTCGGCAGGTGCAGGGCGCAGCCCTGCCGATCACCCCAACCGCACCCGCCGCCCCTCGCGCGAACTCTCCATGCCTGCCTGCAGCAACCGCATCAGCTGCAGCGCCTGTACCGGGCTGACCGTAGCTTCGCCATCACCATTCACCGCCGCCGCGAACTGCGCATACAGCCGCCGGTAGTCACCGGGCAGATTGTCGATGGTGCTGCGCTGCACGTTGTCCTCGGCATCACAGCGCACCAGCTCGCCATGCCGCGGGTCGATGCCCCATCCCGGCGCACCCGGGGCAACACCGCGCCGCAACTGTGCTTCCTGCACGTCCAGCCCATGCTTGATCCAGCTGGCCTGGCTGCCATGCACGCTGAAGTGTGGCGTCTGCGCCGCCACCAGCGAACCGGAATGCACGATGGCGCGATGCCGTGGGTAGTGGAGCACGGCGTGGAAGTAGTCGATGCCGGCACCGCCTTCGCGCTGCACGGCCAGATCCGCGTCGATCGCCTCGGGCCAGCCGAACAGCACCAGCATCTGGTCCAGCAGATGCGGGCCGAGGTCGTACCACAGGCCACTACCGGGACCGTCCTGCTCGCGCCAGCGGTCGCGCACCTGCGGACGGTAGCGATCGAAGTGCGCGTGGCATTCGGCTACCTCACCCAGCACACCTCCGGCCAGCAGCGCCTGCAGCGTGAGGAAGTCGGCATCGAAGCGCCGGTTCTGGAACACCGTCGCGATGCGTCCGGCATCGCGCGCCGCAGCCAGCACTGCTTCCGCTTCAGCCACGTCCAGTGCGAACGGCTTGTCGACCAGCACATGCTTGCCCGCCGCCAGGGCTGCGATCGCCAGCGGCGCGTGCTGTCCGTTGGGCGTGGCGATCACCACCGCATCCACGGCCGGGTCGTCGAACACTTCCTGCGGCGTGGCGCGAACGTGCACGTCGCTGAACGCGCGCAGCAGGGTGTCACGCTGCGAACTGACGATGCTGTGCAGTACCAGCCCGGGCGTGTGCTGGATCAGCGGTGCGTGGAAGACACGGCCGGCGAGGCCGTAGCCGATCAGGGCCAGTTGCAGGTCGGGGCGCATGACAGAGCTCCGGCAGTGGGAAGGGCAGGGTAAACGACGGGCCGTTGCAGGCCAAAACTGAACCGTTGCCGTTGGAAACGTTTCGATTCACGGCGGCATGACCGCAGCGCCACGCGTGCTCCACGCCTGCTTGTCCAGACTGGCAGCACATTCCGAAGGAGTACGACACGATGAGCAATACCACCCGCACGCTGATTGCTTCTGCCCTGACCCTGGGCCTGGCGCTGTCCTCCTCGGCCGCATTCGCCAAGGATCCGGCCGCGAAGAGCCCGCCGACCAGCGCACATCCGGCCACGCACGCCGATCGCCATGACTCCAACGAGCCGGTGACCGATACCTGGATCACCACCAAAGTGAAGGCCGACCTGCTCGCCAGCAGCAACGTTCCGGGCACTGAAATCAAGGTGGAAACCGTGAACGGCGTGGTGAGCCTCAGCGGCGCTGTGGCCACCCAGGCCGAGAAAGACAAGGCGGTCACCACCGCCAAGGGCATCAAGGGCGTGACCCGCGTTGATGCTGCCGCATTGAAGGTCAGCGCTGCCGCCAAGCGCTGAGCCCTATCGGGCGCCCCAAGCGGGGCGCCCGCCACCCTGTAGAGCCGAGCCCATGCTCGGCTGCCTTTGGGTTCCAGCCGAGCGTGGGCCCGGCTCTACAGGTGGGATTGCCAACCCGTTCAGCCAACCGGGCCGGAAAGCCCAGTGTTGTGATCGCCTGCGCTATATTGCCGGTTCCGCCGCAGCCGGGCAGGTCCCGGCCGACGCTCCGCGGCCGTGCTGAAGAGGAACTATGGCGCTGGTTTTCAGTGACGACATCTGGGACCGCTGGCGGTTGCCGGCCCTGGCACTGGCGGCTGCCGCGATCATCGTGGTGCCGTGGTTGACCCTGCGCAAACTGCAGCATGACAGCGAGCAGGCGATGGCTTGGGTGAACCATACCCAGGCCGTGAGTGTGGCCCTGCAGCAGCTGCAGGCCGATGTGCGTGACGTCGAGTCGGCGGCGCTGACCCTGTCCAAGGGCGTGGACGCACCGGGCCTGCGCGAGCGCATGGCCAGGGCCAACGAAATCCCCGGGCGCCTGGCCGAGCTGGGCCGGATGACCCGCGACAATCCCGACCAGCTGATCCGGATCGGCCGCATCGAATCGATGCTGGAAGGGCGCATGGCACTTGCCCGTGAGCTCGCCAGATCCGAGCCCAACAGCGACCAGCGCGAACTGGTGCAGGATCTCAGCACGCGCTACCCGATCCGTGGACTGGTTGAAGAATTGCAGGACAGCGAGCAGAAACTGCTGACATTGCGTGCCGAGCAGGCCGCGCGGCAGCGCAAGCAGACCGAGCTGGTGTCGTGGAGTTCGCTGGTGGTGCAGCTGGCGCTGCTTGGTCTCGTGCTGTGGCTGCTGCAGCGGCAGATCGGCCGCCGCCTGCATGCCGAACGGCAGTCGCTGCGCTCGGCCGCACGCGCCGCCTCGGTGCTGCAGACCGTTCGTGAACCCATCGTGCTGCTCGACGGCGACCTGCGCGTGCAGCTGCACAACCCGGCCTTCGCCGAGTTGTACGGGCTTCAGGACGAGCGTGCCGATGGCCTGTTGCTGGAAGCCGTCGGTGACGGCGCCTGGAAGGACGCCGTAGTGCGCCAGCGCCTGTCCGACGTGCTGCTGCGCGGTCGCGAACTGTGGGATTTCGAGCACGAACAGCGCACTGCCGATGGCATGGCGCGTTACATGCTGCTGAACGCGCGCCGCATGCCGTTGCCCGATACCGATGACGAAGTGGTGCTGATGACGGTCAGCGATGTCACCATGCAACGCGCAGTCCAGCTGCGCGTTGAAGAGCTCAACCGCCAGCTGGAAGGCAAGGTTGCCCAGGTGTCCGAGGTCAACCGCGAGCTGGAGGCCTTCAGCTACTCGGTTTCGCATGACCTGCGCGCACCGCTGCGCCACGTCGCCGGGTTCTCCGACAAGCTGTCGCGCCACCTGGGCGATGCTGCCGATGACAAGAGCCGCCACTACCTGGAAGTGATCTCCAGTTCGGCCCGGCGGATGGCGGCGCTGATCGATGACCTGCTGGTCTACTCGCGGCTGGGCCGAGCCGCGATGCGCCAGCAGGCGGTGGACATGCAGTCGCTGGTGGCCGATACCCGCGCCATGCTCGATGCCAACCTGCAGGCCGAAGCCGAGGGCAGCGGCCATGCGCACCAGGTGGAGTGGAGCATCGCGCCGCTGCCGATCGTGGTGGCCGACGAGAACATGATCCGCCAGGTCTGGCTGAACCTGCTCGGCAACGCGGTGAAGTATTCGGGCAACCGCGAGCCGGCAAAGATCCGCGTGGACTACCAGCCGCAGCCCGATGGCGGTCATCAGTTCACGGTCAGCGACAATGGCGCAGGCTTTGACATGGCCTACGCCGGGAAACTGTTCGGCGTGTTCCAGCGCCTGCACAAGGCCAGCGACTACCCGGGCACCGGCATTGGTCTGGCCAGCGTACGCCGCGTGCTGACCCGCCATGGCGGCCGTATCTGGGCGGAGGCCGAACCGGACGTCGGCGCCACCTTCCACTTCTATCTGCCTCCCGCGATCGACGCGGATAAACAAGGTCCCTCTGCATGACGACTCTGCGCACCATTCTTCTTGCCGAAGACAGCCCCGCCGACGCCGAAATGGCGATCGACGCTCTGGAAGAAGCGCGTCTGGCCAATCCCATCGTGCACGTCGAGGACGGCGTGGAAGTGATGGACTACCTGCTGCGCCGTGGCGCCTTCGCCAACCGCGAGGAAGGCCTGCCGGCGGTTCTGCTGCTGGACATCAAGATGCCGCGCATGGATGGCCTGGAAGTGCTGCGGCAGATCCGCGAGCACGAAGAACTCAAGCGCCTGCCGGTGGTGATCCTGTCGTCCTCGCGCGAAGAGAGCGATCTGGCCCGCAGCTGGGACATGGGCGTGAACGCCTACGTGGTCAAGCCGGTGGACGTGGACCAGTTCTTCGGCGCGGTGCAGACCCTGGGCAAGTTCTGGGCGTTGATCAACCAGGCACCGGAACTCGAGTGAGCCCATGCCCCTGACCGATCCCGCCCTGGGAGCGCTGCGCATCCTGCTGGTGGAGGACTCACCGGAAGATGCCGAGCTGATGTCCGAACAGATGCTCGATGCGGGCCTGGAGGCCCGCTTCGAGCGTGTCGAGAGCGAGGCGGAACTGCGCCAGGCACTGGCCGCGTTCCAGCCGGATATCGTGCTGTCCGACCTGAGCATGCCGGGGTTCTCCGGTGACGATGCGCTGCGCATCGTGCGTGAGACCTCGCCGGAAGTGCCCTTCATCTTCGTCTCCGGCACCATGGGTGAGGAGAACGCGGTGGCGGCGCTGCAGAAGGGGGCCAATGACTACATCATCAAGCATCTGCCGGCACGCCTGCCGTCGGCAGTGGCGCGTGCGATCCGCGATGCACGCAGTGCGATCGAGCGTGCACGGGTGGAAACCGAACTGATGCGCGCACAGCGCCTGGAAAGCCTGTCGCTGCTCGCCGCCGGCCTCAGCCACGACCTGCGCAACATCCTGCAGCCGTTGCTGATCATGCCGGACCTGCTGAAGGCGCGCACCGACGATCCGCAGCTGCACCACCTGGCCGATGTCATCGCCGAGTGCGGCCGCCGTGGCCATGAGATGGCCGAATCGATGCTGTCGTTCGTGCGCGGTTCGCGCAAGCCGAGCGAACGCATCGAGATCGATGGCCTGTTCGATGCGGTGGCGCTACTGTTGCGCAGCAACGTGCCCGACGCCGTGCGCCTGGAGCTGCAGGTGCAGGATGAAGGCCTGGTGGTCGATGCCAACTACACCGAACTGCAGCAGGTGCTGCTGAACCTGGCGCTCAATGCTATCCAGGCGATGCCCAACGGCGGTCGCCTGAGCCTGACCGCCAGCCATGCCGGCCAGCGCGATGGCGTGGACTGGATGCACATCCGTGTGGCCGACGAAGGCATCGGCATGGATGCGGACACGCTGTCGCACCTGTTCAATCCGTTCTTCACCACCAAGGCCGACGGCACCGGACTGGGGCTGATTTCCTGCAAGCGCATCGTCGAAGGTGCAGGCGGCAGCATCCATGTCAGCAGCCAGCCGGGGCAGGGCACCTGCTTCGAACTGCGCCTGCCGATGCACGAGGCCATCGATGGCAGCGAGCCGATCGAACAGCTGGTGGCACTGGGCAGTGGCCAGTCGATCCTGGTGGTCGATGGCGAAGCCACGCGTTTGTCGCTGCTTGGCAATGCGCTGTCCAGCCAGGGCTACCAGTTGCAGCTGGCCTCCGACGGCCCGGCCGCGCTGCGCTGGATGCAGCAGGAGGCGATGCCCGCGCTGGTGATCGCCGATGCCGGTTCCAAGCTGCTGCCGGCCAGCCAGCTGCTGGGCGAGATGGCCACGTTGGGCTATCGCGGCCCCGCACTGGTGCTGGAGGACGCCGCGGTGGCGGTGCCGGCCGACGCGTTCCCGGCCGGCGTGGAGATACACGTGCTGCACAAGCCGCTGCAGATGCAGCAGGTGTTCCGCGCGGTGGCCGAAGCGCTGGGCTGAGCAAGCGTCGCCGGGCATGGCCCGGCGATACCCCACCGCCTTCGGTAGTGCCGGGCCGTGCCCGGCAGGTCAGGTCGATCGATCCACGGATTCCCACGGGAACCGCGGCAGCGCGTCCACTGCCTGTTCCAGCCGCCGCGACCAGTTCTGGTGGATGTCCGCATACAACGCTGAATCCGCGCCGAGCCGCAGCTGCTGGCCGATGCGCAGTTCACCATCGCGCAGCAGCGCCAGGTCGATCGGCAGGCCTACCGACAGATTGGAGCGGATGGTCGAATCCAGCGACACGATTGCCGTGCGCGCCGCGTCCTCCAGGCGGGTGGCCGGGCTGAGGATGCGGTCGAGAATCGGCTTGCCGTACTTGGACTCACCGATCTGCAGATAGGGCGTCTCCGGCGACGCAGCGATGGCGTTGCCCAGTGGATAGACCATGTACAGGCCCGGCCGCTCGCCAGCGATCTGGCCGCCGAAGATCAACGTGGCCTGGGTGTTGACCCCGTCATGGCCGTGCTCGCTGTGGCTGCTGTGCACCTGGCTGTCCACGAGCAGCTGGCCGACATACTCGGCCGCCTCGAACAGGTGGGTCATGTCGCGCAGGTTGGGCGTGCGCCGTTCGCTGGCATCGCGCCCAAGGCGCGACACCAGCAGCTGGGTGGTGGCCAGGTTGCCGGCCGCCATCAGCACGTAGGCTGCCTGGCCGGGATACTCGAACACGTGCAGCTTGCGGTGCACGCGCACATCGTCCAGCGAGGCATTGGTCCGGGTGTCGGCAGCGAAGACCAGGCCCTCGTCCACCTCGATTCCAACGCAATAGGTCATGTCGGTGCCCTATCATGTGCGTCCCGGATTGTAGGCAGGCCGCCGTGACGACGGCATGTCCACGCCCCCCAAGCACTGTCACCTGAACCGCATGACCACCGTGCTCCTGAGCCTGGGCAGCAACGTCCAGCCCCGCCGCTACCTCCACGCCGCGGTGACGGCCCTGCGCGAGCGCTTCGGCGCGCTGCGGGTGTCGCCGGCCTACCGTACCGCCGCGGTCGGCTTCGACGGCCCGGCCTTCCTCAACAACGCCGTGGCGATCGACACCGACCTGCCGCTGGGGGAACTGGACGACTGGCTGCACGCGCTGGAAGACGCGCACGGCCGCGACCGCAGCGGGCCACGCTTCTCGGACCGGACCCTGGACATCGACGTGGTGTTCTACGGTGACCTGGTGGTGGAAGGCCCCGGACACCTGCGCATCCCGCGCCCGGAACTGAAGCACGCCTTCGTGCTGAAGCCGCTGGCCGACATCGCCCCGGACTTCATCGACCCCGTGAGCGGGTTGGACCTGGCCACGCTGTGGCGTGCGCACCGGCAGCATGGCGAAGCGTTTGAGATCGTTGATCTGGAATGATCAGGTTGCGTTGCGGTCAGATCCCTTTTTCCGCAGGGAAAAGGGATCTGACCCGGTCGTCCGTCCTGCCCGGTGTCAACTCACCGTGCGCCCGCCATCCACGCGCAATGTGTGGCCGGTGACGAAGCTGGCTTCGGCCACCAGCCAGTACACCGCTTCGGCAATCTCCTCGACCGTGCCGATCCGCGCCAGCGGCGTGCGCGCCAGCAGCGCCTCGCGGGCGAAATCGTCCTTGCCCTGTTCCGGCCACAGGATCGCACCCGGCGCCACTGCATTGACCCGCACCTTCGGTGCCAGCTCCAGCGCCAGCGAGCGGGTGGCCATTTCCAGCGCAGCCTTGGCCATCGTGTAGGCGATGTGGTCGCGCATCGGGTCGGTGCCGTGCAGGTCGGTCAGGTTGACGATGCAGCCCTGCTGGCGGCGCAGGTAGGGCGCTGCCGCCTGTGACAGCAGCAGCGGCGCCCGCGCGTTGACCGCATACAACGCGTCCATTGCTTCGGCGGTGACCTGGCCAAGCGGGGTGGGGAAGAAGTTGGAGGCGTTGTTGACCAGCGCATCCAGCCGCCCGAAGTGAGTGACGGCCTGTTCCACCAGGTCGGGCAAGGCGTCGGCGTCACGCAGGTCGGCCTGCAGGGCCAGCACGCTGCCGGGGCGCACGTTGTCGAAATCGAACGCGGCCTGCTGCAGCTCGGCGCTGGAGGTGTTGGCGTGCAGCACCACCGACCAGCCGCAGGCGTGGAACTGGCGGGCGATGGCCGCACCGATCCGGCGCGCGCTGCCTGTGATCAGGACCACGGGGTGGGTATCGCTCATCGAGGGTCCTCCAAGGCTCGGCTATCCTGTGCACCATTGTCACCGCATTCGAAGACGCCATGCAGCCCACCTTCCCCCAGCCCGAAGCCGATGCCCTGGCCCACAGCGACCAGCTGGCCGCCGCCCTGCGCGCCGAGATCCTTGCCCAGGGCGGGGCAATGCCGTTCTCGCGATTCATGGAACTGTGCCTGTATACCCCCGGCTGGGGCTATTACAGCGCCGGCGCCAGCAAGTTTGGTGGCGGCGGAGACTTCACCACTGCACCCGAGCTCGGCAGCCTGTTCGCCGGCAGCGTGGCCAACGCGCTGGCCCCGGTGTTCGGGCAGCTGGGCGCGCAGTCGCGGATGCTGGAACTGGGCGGCGGTACCGGCGCCTTCGCCGAAGCGGTGCTGCTGCGCCTGGCCGAGCTGGACGCTGTGCCGTCGCGCTATGCCATCCTCGAACCCAGCGCCGACCTGCGCGAGCGCCAGCAGCAGCGCCTGCGGCAGAACCTTCCGGCCGAGCTGGCCGCGCGCCTGGACTGGGTCGACCGCCCGTTCGAAGAGGACTGGGAAGGCGTGGTGTTCGCCAACGAGGTGATCGACGCGCTGCCGACCCCGCGCTTCCTGATCCGCGATGGCGAGGTCTACGAGGAAACCGTTGAACTGGATGGCGACGGCAATTTCATCCGCGGCGCGCAGCCGGCCGATATCCTGCTCAACGGCGCGGTGCGTCACATCGAGCGCTACCTGGAAAAGCCCTTTGCCGAAGGCTACCGTTCCGAAGTGCTGCCGCAGCTGCCGTACTGGCTGCAGGCGGTGGCCGGCGGCCTGCAGCGTGGCGCGATGCTGTTCGTCGACTATGGCTACAACCGTGGCGAGTTCTACCAGCATGACCGCGACGATGGCACGGTGCGCGCGTTCTACCGCCACCACGTGCACAACGATGTGTATCGCTGGCCGGGCCTGCAGGACATCACCGCCTCAGTGGATTTCACCGCGATGGCCGAAGCAGGCATGCACGGGGGCTTCGAGCTGGCCGGTTACTGCAGCCAGGCCAGTTTCCTGCTCGGCAATGGTCTGGACCAGGTGCTGCTGCTGGCTGAGGAACGCACCGATGAAGTCGGCCGCATCCAGCTGCGCGACCAGGTGAAGAAACTGACCCTGCCTACGGAAATGGGCGAGCGCTTCCAGGCCATCGGCCTGCAACGTGGCGTCGACTTCGAGCCAGCCTTCGAACTGGGTGACCTGAGCTGGCGCCTGTGAGCAGTGCGTTGCCGGTGATCAAGCCGCTGCGGCGGCCGCGGTTGTGGACCGTGCTGTGGATGCTGGCGGTACTGCTGGTGGTCGTGGTCTGCCTGATCCCACCGCCGCCGATTCCGCTGCCGGAAAACAGCGACAAGGGCGAGCACTTCCTCGCCTACTTCATCCTGGCCGGCAGCGCGGTGCAGCTGTTCCGTCGGGGCCGCCCGCTGCTGTGCGTAGCCGTGGGCCTGGTGCTGATGGGGATCGGCATCGAGTTCGCGCAGGGTGCGCTGACCAGCAACCGCACTGCCGACCCGATGGATGCCATCGCCAACACGATCGGTGTGCTGGCCGGCATGGCGACGACCCTGACCCCGCTGCGCGACCTGCTGCTGCGCTGGCGCGGCTGAGGTTCCTGTAGAGCCGAGCCCGTGCTCGGCTCCCTCCTGAAAGGCAGCCGAGCGTGGGCTCGGCTCTACAGTAGATCCACGCCATGCGTGGATGCCCCGAGAGCGCAACCTCCGTCACTTCCCCAGCGTCACCTCATCCAGCACCCACATCGCCGGACGCGTGTCGCCGGTGAAGTTGATGCACAGGTCCGCATTGCCCTGGGGGCCCTTCGGCAGCGTTGCACGCAGGGTCACGAAGCCATCGGCATCCGGCTTGGCCGGCAGCGGTACTTCAGCCAGCACCTTGCCGCTGCAGTCGCCGCGACGCACCAGCATCTCGCCATGCGCACGCCTGGCCTTCTCGAAGCGACGTTTGGGTTCGTCGTGGGCCAGCTGGAAGTAGTACGGAATGCGACCGGCACGTACCTGCACGCTGCCGATGCCGTCCAGCTGCGCCTGCGGCCAACGCCAGCACGGCTGGAAGATATCCACGTTGAACACTGCACGGGTACCCTCGCGCGGGCCATCGTCTTCCAGGCGCAATACCAGGCCCTTCGTGCCCACGCAGCTGAGCAGCTCATCGCTGCGACGGCTGAGCAGCGACTGCGCGGTGAATGCCGCCACCGTCGGCTTCGCCGCCAGCATCTGTCCCTGGTAGAACGCCGCTGCCTGCACGGTGGCGGGCAGCGGTGCGGTCAGCGGCTGCTGGTACAACGGCGACTGCGCGCTCACCGGCTGGCCGTCGGTGCTGTAGCGCACCTCATAGCCCAGCGGATTGGCCAGCGACACGGTCACCGTATTGGCAGCGCGGTTGTCGGTGTAGTCCACGCCCACTTCGAACGGGGTCTGCGCATAGGCGAGGCCCCAGGCACGGTAGCGCTGCAGCTGGGAAGGCAGGCGCGCGAGGAAATCGCGGAAGTCGCGATGCTCCGGTGTACTCCAGCCGGTCTCGGCCACGGCGGCCAGGCGCGGGAACAGGTTGTGCTGCAGGCGTGCGTAGGTGCGCGTGTGCTCGGTGAACATGTTGGCCTGCAGGCCGAGGATGTGCCCGCGCCTGTCGGCGGCCAGCTCGGCCGGCACCGGTTCGAAGTTGTACAGCTTGCCGAGGTTGACCTGGGTCGGGCGGCCCGGCGGCTCGTTCGGCGAGGCCGTCTGCAGGTAATCCAGATAGAGGTATCCGACCGGCGACATGACCACGTCATGGCCGGCGCTGGCGGCGGCCAGGCCGCCTTCGGTACCCTGCCACGACATCACCGTGGCCTGCGGCGGCAGGCCGCCTTCGAGGATTTCATCCCAGCCGATCAGGCGCCGGTCGTGCTCCTCCAGGAAGTTCTCCAGTCGCTTGATGATGTGGCTCTGCATGGCCATCTCATCCTTGATGCCCAGCGCACGCATGCGCTGCTGCACCTGCCTGGAGGCTTTCCACTGGTCTTTCACTGCCTCGTCGCCACCCACGTGCACGTACTTCGCCGGGAACAGCGCGATTACTTCTTCCAGCACGTTCTCGAGGAAGGTGACGGTGCTGTCTTCGGTGTTGAACAGGTTCGGGAACACGCCCCATTCGCTGATCGGCTTCAGCGGGGTATTGATCGAGCCCAGTTCCGGATACGCGGCGATCGCCGCGGTGGCATGGCCGGGCACATCGATTTCCGGGATCACCTGGATATGCAGCTTGGCCGCATGGGTGATCACCTCGCGGATCTGGTCCTGCGTGTAGAAGCCGCAGTACGGATGTTCCTGACCGCTGGCCGGATCGATGCCGCCATCGCCGGCGGGCAGCCGGCAGCTGCCCACGTCGGTCAGCTTCGGGTAGCGCTTGATCTCCATGCGCCAGCCCTGGTCATCGGTCAGGTGCCAGTGGAAGGTGTTGAGCTTGTGCGCGGCCATCGCGTCGAGCACGCGCTTGATCTCGTCCAGGCTCTGGAAGTGCCGGGCGGAATCGAGCATGAAGCCGCGCCAGCTGAAACGCGGCGCGTCCTGGATCTGCACGGCGGGCAGCACCCCGCTGCTGCCGCCGGTGGCGAGCTGGGCGAGGGTAGTCGCGCCATAGAAAAGACCGGTTTCGTTGCCGGCCTGGATCACCACGCCCTGCGCGGTGCTTTCCAGCGTGTAGCTTTCGCCGCTGTCGCGGAAGGTGGGCACGATCTCGAAGCGGATGCTGCCCGACTTGGCTGCCGCCGTGCCCTTGGCCGGCGCAAGGCGCGGGCCGCCGCTGCGGGCCAGCAGGTCGGCGAACTGGGCGGCGACGCGTTGCGCGGCTTCGCCTTCGGCCTGCAGCACGGTATCGGCGCGAACGGTGATACCGCTGCCCTGGCTGCGTTGCACGGTGGCCGGGGCGGGAATCAGCATCAGGCTGCCGGCGCGCAGTTGTGGGCCGGGGCGGGCATCCAGTGCCGAGGCCTCTGCGGCGCGGCCGGCGGCGGGAAGCATCGCCAAGCCCAGCAGCATACTGGCAAGGGGGAAGGGTCGCATCATCTCACTCCTGTGGTGGGCGGCTCGCTGTGCCGCGCGTGGCCGCCGCGCAGGCGGCGATTCCGATCTCCCATCGTACGACGGGCCCGGAAATCCGGGCCCGTCGCGATGTGCAGCTGGGTGCAGTCTTAGAACTTGAAGTGCAGGGTGGCCATGTAGCGGCGGCCGCTCTTGTACTTGCCAGCCAGGTGTTCCTTGTCGCCCAGGTACTGGAAGTAGGTCTCGTCCAGCAGGTTCTGCGCGTCCACCGTCAGCGACCAGTTGTCGTTGAAGGTGTAGCCGAAGCTGGCCCCCAGTTCCGCGTAGTCGTCCACGCTGGACGGGGCAGCACCGGCCACGTAGCCGCCGGCCAGGTAGCTGTCACGCCAGTTGTAGGTCAGGCGCGCGTTGATCGGGCCCTTCTCGTAGTACGGGCTGAAGGCGATGGCATTACGCGACTGGTACGGCAGCGGATCGCCGGTGTTGTTTTCGCCATTGGCGTAGGTGTAGTTGGCGGTCAGGCCGAATCCGCTTTCGCCGAAGGGCTGCTGGAAGCTGATGTTGAAGCCCTTGACGTGGCCGCTGCCGGCGTTGCGCGGGCGCTGGATGCTGTAGTCGCAGTAGCCGTCGGCGGTGCAGCCGTTGGTACCGACGAGGTTCGCCCAGGTGGCCGGCGAGGTATCGCGGATCGAGTTGTACTGACGCTCGATGGTGGCCGAGGTATCGATGTAGTTGTCGATCTTCTTGTAGAACACCGACCAGGCCACGACGGCCTGCGGCGCGTAGTAGTACTCGGCCGAGGCATTGAAGTTCCACGACTCATACGGCGACAGATCGGCGTTGCCGCCCGAACCGGTCAGAGTGGTGTCGTTGAGGAAGGTGTTGTTGACCATCTGGTTGTACGGCGCCCAGGCGATCACCTTGGCCGCGGCGAAGCGGAACACCCAGTCGTTGTCGGTGTCCCACGCGACGTTCAACGACGGCAGCACGAAGTCTTCCTTCTTGGTGCGGGTCTGCCACTTGCTGTCCAGATCGGTCAGGGTCGGCGTGCCGCCGTAGACGAAGCCGCTGCCTTCGGTCTTGGAATCGACGTAGCGCATGCCCAGGTTGCCGCGCAGCGGGCCGTTGGAGAAGTTCAACTGCGCGTAGGCCGCGTTGTTGGTCTGGGTCAACGCCCAGCTGTTGTTGAGGTAGCTGGCCGGATCGGGGTTGCTGTAGTCGATCGGGCTGTTGCGCACCCAGTTCAGCACGTTGTTGCGGCCGGCCTGAACGTGGTGGCCCTGGTCGTTGGTGAAGCCCTGGATGTCGGTCAGGCCGATGGTGCCGACGTCTGCCAGGGTGCCCGGGGTGACGCCGCCGTACACGTTGAGGGTGAAGGCTTCATCGTGCTTGCCGTGGCGCACGCCGAACTGCAGCTGGTTGAAGATGCTGTCGAACTGGACGTTGAAGTCGAGCTGGGCGTAGGTGTCCTTGCTCTCGGTGGAGAACACGCCGTTGTTGCCGAACCAGCCGCCGGCCGAACCCCAGTTGGCCGGGTCGCGGGCGCCTGCCGGGTCATCGAAGGTGATGCCCTTGTCCATGTTCCAGCTGTAGCCGCCGTTGTAGAACGGCTCGATGAAGTACTGGGCCAGGTTCTTGTTGTCGGACTTGCTCTGGCCGGCCTGACCGGTCACGCCCCAGCTTTCGCCCTTCCAGGCGCCACGCAGGTCCACGCCCTTGGTGACCACTTCGGACAGGCGCACGTTGTTGTCATAGATCAGCGTGCCGCTGTTGGCGATGGCGCTGGCGTTGGAATGGCCGCTGGTGGCCACACCGTTGCGCACATTGCCGAGCTGGTTGACGGCGTTGACGGTGCCCGGGTTCCAGGTCAGGAAGGAATAGAGCGACTGGTTGTAGTTGTCGAACTTTTCCTTGATGTACATGCCGCTCAGGTTGAACTCGAGCTCATCGGTCGGCTTGAACTGCAGGTTGACCACGGCGCTGTCGCGCTTGCGTTCCTGCTGGAACCAAGCGGCGTTGAACGAGTTCGGCACGTCCACGTCGGCAGCCACGCCGGTGGCATTGGGGAAGGTGCTGGCCTTGGTGTAGCCGAACACTTCCTTGCCCTGGCGGTCGACGGCTTCTTCGTAGTGCTGGGCCGAGACGGCCACGCCGAAGGTCTCGTCGTTGTTCTTCCAGCTGTACAGCATGGCCGCGTTTGGCTTGCCTTCGCTGGCCTGCTGGCTGTAGCTGTAGCCCACCGAGGCGGCCACTTCGTTCTGCTTCAGGTCCAGCGGCTGGCGGGTGTGCATCAGCACGGTGCCGCCGAGGCTGCCTTCGGTCAGTCGCGCTTCGGACGACTTGATGATCTCCGCCCGGCCCAGGATCTGCGGGGCCAGCAGTGTGTAGTCGAAGCCGCGGTTGGGCTGTTCGCCGTACAGCCAGATGGCCTGCGCCACCGGGTGGTTGTCCAGGAAGGACAGGTTGAGGCTGGGGTCGGTGCCGTCGATGCTGACGCGCTCGCCCTGACCGAAGCGGCGGTCCAGGGTCACGCCCGGGATCTGCGACAGCGCTTCAGCAACGTTGGTGCTCGGGAACTTGCCGATGTCCTCGGCGGTGATCGCTTCGGACACGCCGACGTTGTTGCGCTTGGTGTCCAGCGATTTTTCCAGACTGGCGCGGATGCCCACCACCTGCACGGTGTCCAGGTCCTGCGGGGTAGCCTGCTGGGCGTGCGCCGAGAAGGCGAGGCAGCCGACGATGGCTGCCGAAAGCAGAGTCTTGCGGGTGTTCATGATGTCTCTCCTCATCACTGATGTGCGTTGTCGGCGGCGAACGAATGGCGGTCATGCCTGGCGCCAGCAGGGGCTGCCGGGCGCGATGGTGCGATTCCAGTGCGTCGTGCGTACTGCGGTGCTGCGTACTGCTTGCTGCGTAATGCGGTTCAGGCGTTGGGCTGGAGCAGGAACCAGCTGGCGGCGCCGATGACGCCCAGCTGCCCGTGCTCGACCACCTTCACCGGGATGCGTGCCAGCGCTTCGCCCATCGGCCCCTTCTGCAGGTAGCGTTCGACGAAGGTGCTGGCATGCAGGTATTCGCGGATCTGCGGCAGGATGCCGCCGGCCAGGTACACACCGCCCTGCGCGCCATAGAACAGCGCCATGTCGCCGATGGTGCTGCCGAGCAGGCCGCAGAACACATCCAGCGCCTGGCGGGCGAGGGCATCGGTGCCGGCCATCGCTGCGGCGGTCACCGCATCCGGGCTGGCCAGCACCGGGGTCTGCCCCTGCAGGGCGCAGATGGCGTGGTACAGGTTCATCAAGCCAGGGCCGGACAGCGCATGTTCGATCGACACGTGCGCGCGGTCGCGCTGCATGTGGCGGACGATGGCCATTTCCAGTTCGGTGCTTGCGGCCAGCGTCGGCTGGCCGGCTTCGGTGGGCAGGACCACCGGGCCGTGCGCGGTGGGGATCCACAGCGCGGCGCCCAGGCCGGTACCGGGGCCGACTACCAAGGTCGGGCCGCGTGGCGCTGTGCCGGGGCCACACAGGTGGAGCACGCCGCTGGCGTCAACCTGCGCCGCGGCATAGGCCACCGCTTCGAAGTCGTTGACGATGTGCACGTGCTGCAGGCCGACCTCGGCTTCCACCTGCCGGGCCGACAGCGGCCACGGCAGGTTGGCGGTGATCACCGTACCGTCCTCGCGCGCGAAGCCGGCGGTGGCGACCACGCACTGGCTGGGCCGCGCGCTGTCACCGAGGAAGTCGGTGAGGATCGCACTCAGGCCGGCGTAGTCCGCATTGCGGTACTTGCGGTATTCCAGCAGCTGCACCGGGTGGGCCTCGTCGCCGCTGGCCTGTGCCCTTGCCACGCGCACATGGGTGCCGCCGACGTCGGCGGCCAGGAACGAGGGCGCGACGCGGGACAGGACATGGGCCGGGGCGGGATGGCTAGCGGTCACGCGGGCTCCTGCTGCAGGTGGGAAGCGGACCCACGAAAGGCCCGTCGATGGGGCGGAGTCTGTAACTGCGTTGACAACGATGTCAACGAGTTCGTGACACTTTCGTTGCTGCGCCGCAACGAACGAGAGACACCGTAAACGTTTACATGGTCTTGGCCCTGCTTTAACCCGCAAGCCGTTGCGCCATGGGCTTCTAGGGGCAGAGCGCATTCAGGCCAGATCGCGACGGTGCTGTTGCGCAGTGCAGCACGGCCGCATCGCGCCTGTGCAATCAAGTTGACAAACCGCGGCTGTCCATCGAAAGAATGTGACAACGTTGTTCCCAGCCACTCTCCGACGCCGCGTTCTGCGGCCGTCGCCGCAGGAGCCCTTCCCGATGTCCGCCGTCTCCGCTGCAAGCGTGCGCCCGAACGTGGCCACCTCCATCGCCATCGTCGGCGTGCTGTTCTTCCTGATCGGCTTCTTCACCTGGCTCAACGGCCCGCTGATCACCTTCGTCAAGCTCGCCTTCGAACTCAGCGAGGTCGGCGCCTTCCTGGTGCTGATGGTGTTCTACCTGTCCTACTTCTTCCTTGCGCTGCCTGCGTCGTGGATCCTGCGCCGCACTGGCATGAAGAAGGGCCTGAGCCTGAGCCTGCTGGTGATGGCCGGCGGCGCCGCACTGTTCGGCGAATTCGCCACCCAGCGCTGGTACCCCGGCGCGCTCGGCGGTCTGTTCGTGATCGGCAGCGGCCTGGCCCTGCTGCAGACCGCGATCAACCCGTACATCTCCATCCTTGGCCCGATCGAAACGGCGGCGCGCCGCATCGCGCTGATGGGCATCTGCAACAAGATCGCGGGCATGCTCGCGCCGGTGCTGATCGGTACCGTGGTGCTGCACGGCATCGGCGATCTCTCGGCCAGCGTGGCCGCGGCCGATGAGGCGACCAAGGCACAGCTGCTGAACGAATTCGCCGCCAAGATCCATGCACCCTACCTGGCGATGGCCGGCCTGCTGGTACTGCTGGCGGTTGCTGTGCTGTTCTCGCCACTGCCGGAAATCAAGTCGTCCGAAGCCAACGCCACCCCGGCCGCGGCCGGTGCCGCCGAGCGCCGCAGCATCTTCCAGTTTCCGCACCTGTGGCTGGGCGTGCTGTGCCTGTTCGTCTACGTCGGCGTGGAGGTGATGGCCGGTGATGCCATCGGTACCTACGGCCACGGCTTCGACCTGCCGCTGGACCAGACCAAGATGTTCACCTCGCTCACCCTGGGCGCGATGCTGGTCGGTTACGTGGTCGGCCTGCTGCTGATCCCGAAGGTGGTCTCGCAGTCGCGCTACCTGACCATCTCGGCGGTGCTGGGCGTGGTGTTCTGCCTCTGCGCCTGGGCCACCCACGGCTACGTCTCGGTGGCCTTCGTGGCCCTGCTGGGCTTTGCCAACGCGATGATGTGGCCGGCGATCTTCCCGCTGGCGATCCGTGGCCTGGGCCGCTTCACCGAAACCGGTTCGGCGCTGCTGGTGATGGGCATCGCCGGCGGCGCGATCATCCCGCAGCTGTTCGCGGTGCTCAAGCAGCACATCGACTTCCAGCTGGTGTTCGTGCTGCTGATGGTGCCGTGCTACCTGTACATCCTGTTCTACTCGGTGATCGGCCATCGCGCCGGCCTGCCGCAGGACAAGGCCTGATCGGCGATGATGGACGGCAGCCAACCCCAGGGAAAACCCATGCGCAGAGCGACCATCAAGGACGTTGCGGAGAAGGCCAAGGTCTCGCTGAAGACGGTCTCGCGGGTGATCAACAACGAACCGTCGGTGATGCAGGCCACCCGTGCGCGGGTGCTGCGTGCCATCGCCGAGCTTGACTACGAGCCCGATCCGTCCGCGCGCAACCTGCGCAGCGGCACCACCTTCGTGATCGGGCTGGTCTACGACAACCCGAACCCGTACCACATCATCGGCGTGCAGAACGGCGTGCTCGCCGCCTGCCGCGAGACCGGTTTCGGGCTGCAGATCCATCCCTGCGATTCCAGCTCGCCGCTGCTGGCCGATGAACTGGCCGACTGGGTGCAGCGTTCGCGTCTGGCCGGGCTGGTGCTGACCGCGCCGATGTCCGAGCGCCGCGACCTGATCCAGGCGCTCACCGCGCGCGGCATCAAGCTGGTGCGCATCATCGCCGCTACCGAAGACCCGGCCGACGGCGCCTGCGTGTTCGTCGACGACCGCGAGGCTGCCTATGAGATCACCGAGCACCTGATCCAGCTCGGCCACCAGCGCATCGGCTTCCTCTGGGGCGGCATCTCGCACCGCTCGTCGGGCGAACGCTACGCCGGTTACGAAGCCGCGCTGAAGGACTACGGCATGACCGTGGACAAACACCTGGTGGTGCAGGGCGATTACACCTTCGACGATGGTTTCCGCGGTGCGCGCCGCCTGCTGGCGCTGCGCGAGCCGCCCACCGCCATCTTTGGCTCCAATGACGAAATCGCTGCCGGCGTGCTGGCCGCCGCCAAGTCGGCCGGCATGAACGTGCCGTACGACCTGTCCATCGCCGGCTTCGAGGACAGCCCGTTCTCGCGCCAGTCGTGGCCACCGCTGACCACCGCCAAGCAGGCCACCGAAGACATTGCCCGCCACGCCGCCCGCCTGCTGATCGCACAGCTGCGCAGCGACGCCTACGACGATGCGCCGGCTCCGCTGCACAACCAGGGCTTCGTGCCGCAACTGGTGGTGCGCGGTTCGACCGCGCCGATGCGCCCCGCCGGTGCACGCCCCCTTCCTTCCGATCCTGCCTGAGCCTGCCATGTCGCTGTCAGACCCCACCGCCACCCTGATGTTCGCCGAGGCCGCTGAAGCGGCTGACGTGGTTGCCCGCCAGTTCTCGCGCAACCACGCCACCATGGAAACCCTGGCCGCCAGCCTGCGCGCAGCACCGCCGCCGTTCGTGGTCACCTGCGCCCGCGGCAGCTCGGACCATGCCGCCACCTACGGCAAGTACCTGCTGGAAACCCAGTTGGGCCTGGTGGTCGCCTCCGCGTCGCCGTCGGTGGGCTCGGTCTATGCCGCGCCGCTGCAGTTGCGTGGCGCGCTGTTCATCGTCATTTCGCAGTCGGGCAAGAGCCCGGACCTGCTGCGCAACGCCGAGGCCGCCAAGGCGGCGGGCGCGCGCGTGGTCGCGCTGGTCAACGTCGAAGACTCGCCGCTGGCGCAGCTGGCCGACACGGTCATTCCGCTGCATGCCGGTGCCGAGAAGAGCGTGGCCGCGACCAAGAGCTACCTGGCCTCGCTGGCCGCATTGCTGCAGCTGGCCGCGTACTGGAAGCAGGACAGCAGCCTGCGCAACGCGCTGGACCTGCTGCCCGATGCCATGCGCGAAGCGTGGCAGTGCGACTGGAGCGCGGTGACCGAGGGCCTGGTCGACGCCACCAACCTGTTCGTGCTCGGCCGTGGCCTGGGCCTGGGGGCAGCGCAGGAAGCCGCGCTGAAGTTCAAGGAAACCTGCAGCCTGCACGCCGAGGCCTACAGCTCGGCCGAGGTCAAGCACGGCCCGATGGCGCTGGTCGACCGCGGCTTCCCGGTGCTGGCCTTCGCCCAGCCGGACGAAACCGGCGCCGGTACCCGTGCGGTGGTCGATGAGTTCACCGCACGCGGCGCGCAGGTGTGGCTGGCCGGTGCCGGTGGAAACCTGCCGGTGGCCGCCGCGCCGCATCCGTTGTGCGCACCGTTGCTGACCGTGCAGAGCTTCTACCGCGCAATCAACACGCTGGCGCTGCGCCGTGGTTTCAATCCGGATCTGCCGCCGCACCTGAACAAGGTGACGGAGACCGTGTGATGGCGACCGTGCTGCACAACGCCCGCATCCTGGCGGGCGATGAGTTCCGCGACGACCTGGCGGTGGTGATCGAAGACGGCCGCATCAGCGCGCTGCTGCCCGATGCCGCGCCGCAGCTCGGCCACGCGGCCGAGCAGGTGGACCTGGCCGGCGGCTGGCTGCTGC